>NZ_JCAFUS010000011.1:0-155063 GCF_059371555.1 Stenotrophomonas sp. YJH_SMC_10
GCCGGCCGCTGGCCGGCCATCGCAGATCCGGACGTTGCCGGCCAGCGGCCGGCACTACCCGTCCTTCAGCGCGCCAGCAGCTCGCGTGCGTCCTGGCCGGCCTCGCAGTGCACGAACAACACTGCGGCCATTTCTGCTGGAAACGGGAAACGCCGGCGCAAGCCGGCGTTCTTTCATTCTTTATGGGTAGTGCCGGCCGCTGGCCGGCAATCGCAGATCCGGACGTTGCCGGCCAGCAGCCGGCACTACCCGTCTTCAGCGCGCCAGCAGCTCGCGGGCGTCCTGGCCGGCCTCGCAGTGCACGAACAGCACCGGCACGCCATGCGCTTCCAGCACCGCGGCCATCTGCCGCTGGCGCATCAGGAACTGCTCGTAGATGCCCTGCAGGCGGTCGCAGTCGTTCTTGCTGTGGTTGTAGTACGCGCACCAACCGGCCGGATCGAACAGCGCCATGCGTGCCTCGCCATGGGTATAGCGCAGCAACGGCTCGGGCGCGGCATTGAGCCACTCATCTTCGCCCGGCGCCATGATCGCGGTCTCGATCAGCGGCCACAGCGCGGCCAGGCCCTGGTTGTCGTACTGCATCGACATCATCGCGGCCAGGTCGTTCACGGTGAAATAGCGCGCGTGCTCGATGCGGGCCCCGAAGGCGTTCTGCGCCATCAGCGCGGTATCGGCATGCGCCATGCCGTTGGCCAGCAGGGTGTCTTCCAGCGCCTCGGCCACGGCATGGGTGGTGGCCACGTCGCTGCCGGTCAGCAGGAACGGCACCACGCGCAGGCCGCCCCCCACCAGGGTCGCATCGGCCTGGAACGGCAGCGGCACATCGCCTGCGGCATCGGTGCCGAAGGCCAGCAGGCGCGGGCCCTGGTTGCGGCCCGGGGCACGCATCTGCAGTTCTTCCAGGCGGCGATGGATCGGCCAGCCCGGACGCAGGACTTCGGCCGGGTCGAAATGCGCGGCGGCGAACACCAGGTCCAGTTCGGCGACCTGTGGCACCAGCTTGGACAGGTCACGGCCGACACGTTCGGCCAGTTCACCGGCCTGTTCAGCGCTGAGTACCGCCTGGCGGGGGATTTCGCCGCCGGCCAGTTCCAGGGCCAGCACGCCAAGGGCATTCATCGCGGGGTCGGGTTTGCTCATGGTTCCACGGTTGGCCCATCACAGGGCGGCAGCTACACTTGGCTCCATTATGCCTGCTCCGCCGTGCAGGCCATGTTGCAGACACCCTCATCCATGCCAGGTATCTCCATGCCCAACGCTCGTCCCGTCGCCATCCTCGGTGGCGTCCGCATTCCGTTCTGCCGCCAGAACACCGCGTATTCGGATGTCGGCAACCTCGGCATGTCGGTCCGTACGCTGGGCGCGCTGGTCGAACGTTTCGGCCTGCACGGCCAGCAGCTGGGCGAAGTGGCGATGGGTGCGGTGATCAAGCACTCCAGCGACTGGAACCTGGGCCGTGAGGCCACGCTGTCCTCCGGCCTGTCGCCGCTGACCCCGGGCATCACCCTGCAGCGCGCCTGCGGCACTTCGCTGGACAGCATCATCACCGTGGCCAACAAGATCGCGCTGGGCCAGATCGAATCGGGCATCGGTGGCGGTTCGGACACCACCTCCGACGTGCCGATCGTCTACGGCAAGAAGCTGCGTGCACGCCTGCTGGCCGCCAACCGCGCCAAGAGCACCGGCGACAAGATCCGCGCGCTCACCGCCGGCTTCAAGTTCTCCGAGCTCAAGCCCGAGTTCCCGGGCGTGGCCGAGCCGCGCACCGGCAAGAGCATGGGCGACCACTGCGAGGACATGGCCAAGGAATGGAACATCTCGCGCGACTCGCAGGACGAGTGGGCGGTGTCCTCGCACAAGAAGCTGGCCGCCGCCTATGAGCGTGGCTTCTTCAACGACCTGATCGCACCGTTCCGTGGCGTCGAGCGTGACAACATCCTGCGCCCGGACACCTCGCTGGAAAAGCTGGCCACGCTGAAGCCGGCGTTCGACAAGGTTTCCGGCCGCGGCACGCTGACCGCTGCCAATTCCACCCCGCTGACCGACGGTGCCGCTGCGGTACTGCTGGCCAGCGAAGAGTGGGCGCGCGCGCATGGCCATGAGCCGCAGGCCTACCTGCGTGACGCGCACGTGGCGGCAGTGGACTTCGTGCATGGCGAAGGCCTGCTGATGGCACCGACCATCGCGGTGCCGGAAATGCTCAAGCGCAATGGCCTGACCCTGCAGGACTTCGACATCTACGAGATCCACGAAGCCTTCGCCGCGCAGGTGCTGTGCACCCTGCGTGCGTGGGAGAGCGAGGACTACTGCCGCAACCGCCTGGGGCTGGACGCACCGCTGGGCCGCATCGACCCGGACAAGATCAACCTGCTGGGTTCGTCGCTGGCCACCGGTCATCCGTTCGCCGCCACCGGCGCCCGCGTCATCGCCACCGCCGCCAAGCAGCTGGCCGAACGCGGCGGTGGCCGCGCGCTGGTGTCGATCTGCACCGCCGGCGGCATGGGCGTGGTGGCGATCGTCGAACGCTGAGCATCACGGTAGTGCCGGCTGCTGGCCGGCAGCGCTGGTACGAAAACGCCGCCCAATGGGCGGCGTTCTTTTTTGCATCGGTGGGTGCCGACCGTTGGTCGGCACGCTTCACGGCAACCGCGGATTACCGAACTCGTCGCGCTCTTCGTTGGCGTCATACACCGGCGGCTGCACCGCGATCGGCTGCTCTTCCACGGTGGCACGCAGTGGCGCCTCGCTGCCGCGCACCAGCGCCACGCTGTCCTCGCCGCGCTGCAGGCGCAGCGCATTGGCCAGGCACTGTGCGGCCAGCGTGTGTTCGCCACGCTGGGCGAACAGTTCACCGAGTGCTTCCCACGCCGGTGCACCGGCGCCTGCGGCGATGGCCTCGTGCAGGAACGCATCGGCGGCCTCCCACTGCTGCTGGGCCAGGGCCACGCGGCCCTGCGCCAGCCGCAGCGCGGCCGAGCCGTCATGCACGTTGCGCCAGCGAGCGAGGTTGGCCTGGCGGGTGGCCAGGCGCTCGGCCGGCAGGCGGCCATACAGCGCCACCAGTTCGTCATCCCAGCGCTGGTCCAGGGCCTGTTCCAGCGCCAGCAGCGCCGGCTCGTCCCAGTCCAGCGCCACGGCGCGGCTGGCATACGCGCCCACCACGTCCGGGGTCGGGCGCAACGCCTTCGGCGTGGCTTCCCACTGCGCGGCCAGCGCGTTGACGTCGGCCGCTTCCAGCAGCGCCTGCGCAGCCAGCCGCGCTTCCAGTTCGCTGCTGGCCTCGGCCGGCAGCACCTTGCTCTGGCGCAGTGCACCCAGCTGGCCATACGCCTCGTGGGCGCGGCCGGCCTGTGCCAGTGCCTCGGTGCGCAGCCACAGGCCGCGTGGCGGCAGCGGCTGGATCGCCGCCACGTCCAGCGCGTTGATCGCATCCACCGGCAGGTCGCGCGCCAGCAGCTGTTCGGCGCGCAGCAGCGCCTGCAGGGTGGCGTCACTTTCGCCCAGGCGCTGCAGCAGTGCTTCGCCGGCGGGGCCGTCGGCGCGTGCCTGTGCGCTGCGCACCGCATTGGCCAGCGCCACCGCGCTCACTTCCGGGTCCTTGGCCGCACCATCCAGCAGTTTTTCGGCACGCTGCCACTGGCCGTGCTCATAGGCCTGCAGGCCGTCGATCAGGCGCACCCGGCCCTGCTTGCGGCGGTAGCGGCCCCAGGCGCGGAACGGTGCGGCGATCAGGCTCCACAGCAGCCACAGCACCAGCACCGTGATCACTGCCAGCAGCGCCACCTTCGGCAGGTTGCTGTGGTAGTCGTAGCCGCCGTAGCGCAGGGTCACCTCGCCAAAGCGGTTCAGGTCATCGGCGCCGAGCCATTGCGCGGCCACCACGCCGATGGCCACGGCCAGCAACAGCACGACCAGGGATTGCAGGGGTTTCATGCGGGCTTACCTCCGGTCGGTCTGGGTGCGCAGTTGTTGCAGGGTGCTGCCAAGGACAGCGTCGTTGGCCTGCAGCTGCAGTTCGCGCAAGGCCTTCAGTTCAGCACGTTGCGCGCGCAGGGCTGGTGAATCCGGCCAGCGCCGCTGTGCCCAGTGCTCCACGCGGTCCAGGGCGGTATTGCGGCCGGCCCGGTCGCCGCGCTCGATGGCGGCACGGGCCAACGTCAGTTCCAGCTGCAGCGCATCGTCGGCAGTGCGCTGCTCGGCGGCGGTCAGCGGGCCGTTCTGGCGGCTCGGGGTGATGTCCACGAACGGCGCCAGCGTGGCCTGCCACCAGGGCTTGGCTGCGTTGCCGCCGGTCGTGCCGGTGATCTGCGAGGGCAGGCCTTGCAGCGCCTGGGCCACAGCATCCAGGCGCTGCAGCGCCTGCACGCGCGGGCCGCTGCCGAGTGCATCCAGGGCCTCGCGCTCCTGCACCAGCGCCTGGCGCAGGTTCAGTCCCTCAGTGTCGGGCAGTTCGGCCAGTGCGGTGGCCGCCTGCGCATACAGGCGACGTGCGCCGTCTACGTCGTCGGCGTAGTTCAGGCGCTGTGCGGCCTGGGTCAGCAGCAGCTCGGCCTCGTCGCGCTGCACCGCCTGGCGGCCCTGGTTGGCGCTGTCGGCCAGCTTGGCCAGGTTCTCTTCCAGCAACGCGCTGCGCTGGGAGAGGCCCAGCATCTCGTCGCGCAGCACGCGGTTGGTGGTCGCTGCGTCCTGCAGGCGCTGGCTGGTCGCGCGCTGGTCACGACGCAGCGCATCCAGCGTGGCCTCCAGGCCCTTCAGCTGGACGGCCGTGGTCTGTGCCTGCGCTTCCTGCTCATGCTGTTGCTGCTGCCAGACGTACCAGCCGGCATAGCCGCCCGCGCCGAGCACGACCACAGCGGCCAGCGGCAGCAGCCAGCGCACGGGTCGATGGGGTGGGGGAGCGGGCGGAGTGTCGTTCATCGGGCTTCCTTGTCGGCAGCGTCGCCGGTGGAAGTCCGGCTGGCCGCGTTGTGCACAGCATCACTGTTGCCGACGACAGCGGCAAGCGTGATCCACGTCCCTGTTCAGGTCGCTGCCGGGACGGTGAGCGTGGCGTGTGCAGCGGCCACCAGCTGCGCAGCGGTGGGGCCGGCGCTGCGGGTGATGCGCTGCAGGCCGAGCGCCTGCGCCTGTTCGCCGAGGCGGTCACTGGCGACCACCACGCGGGCACAGGCGCGCAGGCGCTGCTGCTCGGCCGGCGGAAGCTGCTGCCAGACGTGCTGCAGCGCTTCGCCACTGCTCACGGCCAGCACCCACGGCTGGGCTGAATGCGCCAAGCGGGCCAGCGTGCGCCGAGGCAGGCGCAGCAGGCGGCGCTGGTAGACGTCGGCGCGTTCGATCGTGGCGCCCGCCGCCTGCAACTGCGCGGCGATCAGGCCGCGCCCGCCGGGCGCGGTCACCAGGCCGATGCGCAGGCCGCGGACGTCCGCCAGCACCGGCAGCGCAAGCAGGCCTTCGCTGTCCATCCGCTGCGGCGCATGCACCTCGGCCACGCCGTGCGCCTGCAGCGCGCGCGCGGTGCCTTCGCCCACGGTCAGCCAGGGGCTGCGCTGCGCTTCGGCCAGCGCCAGCAGCGATGCTGCGGCGGTGACGGCGGCGGGGCTGGTGAACACCACCCGGTCGCAGTTCAGCGCGCGTTGCAGCTGGCGCAGCACGGGCGTGCCGTGCAGGCGCTGCAGCCGCCACGGCGGCAGCGCCAGTACCTGTCCGCCCCGCCCCGCAACGGCGCGGCGCAGCGCCGCCTGCTGGCCCTGTGGGCGCAGCGAGATCAGGGTCCAGCGCGCGCCGGAACGGGTGGCGCCAGTGGGTATCGTATGGTCGACCATTGCCTGCATTATGCGGGCCCTTCGTTGTCGTGGTCGCTGCTCCGATGTCCGTTGATGCCCTGACTTCCTCGTTGGCCGCCCTGCAGGACGTGCTGGACTGCATGCCGGCGGTGCGCGCCATGCAGATCCGCCTCGACGGCTATGCTGACGGCGTGCTGCGCATCACCGCGCCGCTGGCCGCCAACGTCAACGACAAGGGCAACGCCTTCGGCGGCAGCCTGGCCTCGGTGCTGACCCTGTCCGGCTGGGCCCTGGTCAGCCTGCGCCTGCGCCTGGCTGGCCACGATGCCGAGGTCTACGTGGCCGACAGCAACCTGCGCTACCTGGCGCCGGTCTACGAGGACCTGCATGCCCATGCCGAAGCGGCCGAAGCCACCGGCTGGGATGCCTTCCTGAACACCTTCCGCCAGCGCCGCAAGGCCCGGATCAGCATCATTGCCACCCAGCCCGGTGCCGATGGCAAGCCTGCGGCCGAGTTCAGCGGTCGCTTTGTTGCCTTCGCCAGAGGGTAGGATGGCAGGCTGACGTCCTGGGGAAACCACCGATGCGCCGCCTCATCCAGTTCCTGATGTATTCCCTGCTGCTGGTCAGCGCCGTGGCTTCGGCCGACGACCTGAGCCGCAAGCAGCGCAAGCTGCTGGAAGAGACCCAGGTCGCCTACGGCGCCACCATCCGCTGGGGCAGCATGGACGATGCCATCGGCTACCTGGACCCGAAGCTGCGCAAGGAAAAGCCGCCGACCGAGTTCGAGCTCAACCGTTACGCGCAGCTGCGCGTGTCGTCCTACCGCGAGCGCAGCAGTGCCGCGCTGGATGGCGGCCTGGTCGAGCGCCGGGTCGAAATCGGGGTGATCAACCAGAACACCCAGGCCGAGCGCACGGTGGTGGTGGTCGAGCGCTGGCGCTGGGACCCGGAGGCCAAGCGCTGGTGGCAGACCGCCGGCCTGCCGGACCTGTGGAAGGGGCAGTGACGGGCCGCGTCCGGCTTGTGCGACAATCGGCGCCCGCTTAATCGACCCGTGACCTGAGTGAATTACGAAGAGTTGCTGGCCTTTGCAGGCCGAAACCCGATGCTGTCCGCGGCCCTGGTCGGCCTGACCGTGGCCATCATCGTCACCGAGATCCGCCGCCTGTTCCGGGGCTTCAAGGGCATCAAGCCCGCCGAACTGACCCAGCTGATGAACGCGGGCGGCACGGTGGTGGTCGACCTGTCGGCCAGCGGTGACTTCGAGAAGGGCCACATTGCCGGCAGCCGCAACGCCCAGGCCAGTGCCTTCGGCCCGGAGCACAAGCTGGTTGCCAACGCCAAGCAGTCGCCGGTGGTGCTGGTGTGCCGCAGCGGCAACGCTTCGGAAACCGCCGCCAAGGCGCTGAAGAAGGCCGGTTTCGAGAAGGTCTACGTGCTCGACGGCGGCATCCCCGCCTGGCAGCAGGCCGAGCTGCCGCTGGTCAAGGGCCGTAACTGATTGTCGCAGGTGGCGGATCCGGCCTTGTCTGGGCCTGATCCCGCCCCCATCGCAGTAGTTCGACCATCGTTTTCATTGCATTCACCTGGAGTTACTGGAAATGTCCGAAGAGATCACCAACGGCGCCGCTGCGCCGGTCGATGCCGCTACCGGCCCCGCTTTCACCGTCGAGAAGATCTACGTCAAGGACGTCTCCTTCGAGTCGCCGAACGCGCCGACCATCTTCAATGACCAGGTGCAGCCGGAGCTGCAGCTGAATCTGAACCAGCAGGTGCAGCGCCTGGGTGAGAACGCCTTCGAAGTCGTGCTGGCCGTGACCCTGACCTGCCAGGCCGGTGAGCGCACCGCCTACGTGGCCGAAGTGAAGCAGGCCGGCGTGTTCGGCCTGGTCGGCCTGGACCCGCAGTCGATCGACGTGCTGCTCGGCACCCAGTGCCCGAACATCCTGTTCCCGTACGTGCGCCAGCTGATCAGCGACCTGATCCAGGCCGGCGGCTTCCCGCCGTTCTTCCTGCAGCCGATCAACTTCGAAGGCCTGTACGCAGAAACCCTGCGCCAGCGCCAGGAGCAGGGCGACGCACCGTCGCTGGCTGACTCCGAGCCGGCCGGCAACGCCTGATTCCTGCCGCGACGTCACGGATGAGCACTCCCGCTGACAAGATCGCCGTGCTTGGCGCCGGTTCCTGGGGAACCGCGCTGGCCAGCCTGCTCGCACGGCACGGTCACCCGACCGTGCTGTGGGGCCGCGATGCTGCCGTGGTCGACGCCATCGACCAGCGCCACGAGAATCCGCGTTACCTGCCGGGCATCCCGCTGCCGGACAGCCTGCGGGCTACCACCGACCTGGCGTCGGCGGTGGAGGGCGCGGCCTGGATCCTGGTGGTGACGCCGTCGCATGCCTTCGGTGAAACCGTGCGCGCGCTGGCGCCGCTGCGTCCGGCCGGTGCCGGCGTGGCCTGGGCCACCAAGGGCTTCGAACCCGGTTCGGGCCGCTTCCTGCATGAAGTGGCGCGCGAAGTGCTGGGTGAGGACGTGCCGCTGGCCGTCGTCACCGGGCCGTCGTTCGCCAAGGAAGTGACCCAGGGCCTGCCGACCGCGATCACCGTGCATGGCGACGTGCCCGAGTTCGCGCAGACGGTGGCCGAGGCGATGCATGGCCCGGCGTTCCGCGCCTACACCGGCGACGACATGGTCGGTGCCGAGCTGGGCGGCGCGATGAAGAACGTGCTGGCGGTGGCCACCGGCGTGGCCGATGGCATGCAGCTGGGCCTCAACGCTCGTGCCGGCCTGATCACCCGTGGTCTGAACGAGATGCTGCGCCTGGCCGCTGCGATCGGCGCCAAGCCGGAAACGCTGATGGGCCTGGCCGGCCTCGGCGATCTGGTGCTGACCTGCACCGGCGACCTGTCGCGCAACCGTCGCCTGGGCCTGGCCCTGGGCCGCGGCCAGACGCTGCAGGATGCCGTGCGCGAAATCGGCCAGGTGGTCGAGTCGGTGCAGACCGCCGACGAAGTGATGCGACAGGCGCGCCGCCATGGCATCGACCTGCCGATCTCCGACCGCGTGCGTGCCGTGCTGCACGGCGAGCAGACGCCGGAAGAAGGGCTGCGCGCATTGCTGGCGCGGGAACAGAAACCGGAATATCCGGACACGCTGTTCAAGTGAATCGAAGAACCCCGGGCACGTGCCGGGGTTTTTTTTATGTGCGCGACCCATCCACGCATGGCGTGGATCTACTGCCGAACCCGCTTCTGGTCGCTGCCAACCTTGGTTGGCGCCCGGCGGCAGCGATCACCGCGCCCGTGGTGGCGCGCTGGTGTTGTCCATGTCCGAGAAGATCAACCACGGCCCATCGCCCACGCGCTTCAGCGTCAGCGTGAATTTGCCGGTGTCCCCCACGTTGTTGCCGTAGCGGTAGGCACCAATGATGTAGCCCGCATTCCCGTCCACCGCGTACGCCAACGCACGCAGCCGCAACGGACTGCCGCCCTGTCCGGCATATGCGGCCTCGATCGCACTGCGGCCGCGCACCGGCGGCTGGTTGCTCTGCAGCACAAAGCCATCCTCGGCGAACAACCCGGCCAGCGCCTTGGCGTCGCCCGTGTGCCACGCCTGCTCGTAGTCGCGCAGTACGCGATCCAGCGAAGGGGGCAGCGGTACCTCCGGCAGCGCAGTGGCCGCCGGCGCCGATGGCGGGCCATCGGCGGCCAGCAGCGGTCCGGACAGGGCGAGAAGCAGCAGGCAGATACGCATCGGCTCAGTCCTTGGGCGCGCCGGTGAGCGCAAGGGCGAGTATCCCCCATCCGCGCCCGGCAGGCGGTGGCGCAGGCCCCATTGAAAGCGCGTTGCCGCTTCGGCATGCTCGACGTCAACCGGGGGAGGGGACGCATGCACTTTTTCCAGCTGGACCAGTTCGCAGGTCATCTCAACGAAACGTTCAGCGCCGACATCGAGAACACCGGTGTCCCCTTCGTGCTGGTGGAAGCCGCGCCGATGCCTGATCGGCAGATTGCCGGCCAGATGCGCGCACCGTTCTCGTTGCTGTTCCGCAATGAATCGGCGGTGCTGTTCCCGCAGCGCACCTACACCATGCGCCACCATGGGCTCGGCGAGTTCGGCATTTTCCTGGTGCCGATCGCGCGCGATCGGACCGGCTTCATCTACCAGGCACTGTTCAACTGACCGCTGTCGCCACCCAGCGCATGCGCAGGTGGCTGCCGGTATCGCCTTCGGTGTGGAACGCGAGCCGTTCGTAGAGACGGCGCGCGGCCAGATTCTCCCAGGCGACATGCAGGACGACGCTGTGCAGCGGCACCGCATGCGCCGCGCGTTGTACCCAGCGCACCAGGGCCGAGCCGATGCCACGGCCGCGCACGGCGTCCAGCAGGGCGATATCGATGAGGGTGGCTTCGTGTTCGTCGCAATGCAGGTACAGGCGCCCGATCGGCTGTCCGGCCTGCTCGACCAGCAGATAGTGCGCAGGCTGGTAATGCCGGGTGTAGTGCAGGTGCTGCAGCGCGAACTGGTTGTCGAGGAACGCCTGGCGCAAGGCGTCCGGCCACGGCACATTGGCCAGCTCGGCCGCACGTGATTCGGCATAGAGCCGCTGCAGGAAGGGCAGGTCGCCATCCTGTGCTTCGCGCACGCTCACACCTGCGGGAAGACCGTCCCTCGCTGCGGGCAGCCAGGCTGCCCGCAGCGAGGGAAAGGCCAGTGCCACGTTCGACGTCATGGCCGCTGCGGGAAGACGCCCGACAGGCAGATGCAGAAGTTCAGGGCGAGATAGGGCTGCCGGTTCTCATGCGGCAGACTCCCACCCGCGACGCCCACCGTCGTCAGCGGGAAGGTACTGTTGACTGTCGGTGTCACGGCCAGGATCGGACTCGACTCCGGCGTGATCAGTGCATTTCCATTGCCAGGTATGCCACTGCGATGCGCAGTGTCGGGCTGGTTGTAGATGCGTGCGCCATGGGTGTGGTTGGGCATCTCGTTGATCAACAGGGTGACATTGTCGCTGCCAAAGGTCTCGCCCATGTCGCGCTGCGACAGGCCCGGGCCGCTGCCCTGGCCGCATGCGATGTTGTTGGTGAAGTTCGGCAGCTGGTAGTTGCTGGTGCCGTTGCCACCGAAGGTCGTTCCCAGCAGTGAGAACAGCGCGGTGTTCTGCTGGATCGGCATCAGCTGTCCTTGGCACATCGCCCAGTTGTAAGGGGCGAAGTTGAAGCCGAAAATCTGGATTTCGCCGGTAAAGGGATCGCTCATGATAGGGGTCCTGGTAGGCGGTCGATGATCGTCAGCCTTGCGATGGGAAGACGCCTGCCCATGCGATGCAGTAGCGGGCGACCAGCGAGGGCATGGTGTTGTCGTGTGGCTGGCCGCCGCCGATCGCGCTCACCGATGCTGCCACCAGGGTGCCACTGCCAAGGTCGGTGGTGCTGTCGGTATACAGCGTGTCGCCACTGACCGCGCCGAGCTGCAGTGCCGGCCCGGGTGCCGCCGACGTGGCTGCCGAGTTCACCGCATTGAGCGCATGGGTATGCGCGGGCAGCTGCGCGGTGGTCAGGGTGACCGATTCGCTGCCGCCTGCCTGGCCAAGCACATAGGTGCCGAGGCCAATGCCGGTGCCCTGGTGAACCGGTACGCGCCCGCAGAGGTTGGGCAGGCCGAAGGTGTTCACACCATCGCCACCGTAGGTGGTGCCCAGCAAGGTGTACAGCACGTCGTATTCGGAAATGGGCAGCAGTCGGCCATCACAATCGAACCAGCCCGCCGGCGCGAAGTTGTAGGGAAACAGACGGACTTCGCCAACAAAGGGTTGAGACATGGCAGAAACTCCGGTCAGCCGCGCGAAGGGTAGATTCCATAAAGTGCGATGCAGAAGTTGATGACCAGATACGGTTGCAGGTTCGCGTGTGGCTGCGTCTGCCCGCTGGCATCAAGCACGTTCAAGGGCACCTGCGCTCCGCTTGAAGCACCGTAGACATTCTGCGTGCCGGTTTTGCCGAGCAGCACGTTGCCCTGTGGGATACGCGTTGAGCCGTCGGCGGTGGTGCCGCCGAAAACGTGTGCGTGCTGGGGAATCTGTGACGTCAGCAGGGTCACGCTCTCCAGCCCCTGGCGATCACCCATGTTGCTGCCATTGGTGGATCCCCGGGGCGTGCGGCTACGCAGGTCCGGAAGCTGGAAATTGGTCGTGCCGTTGCCACCGTAGAACGTACCCAACAGCGAAAAGAGCGCGGTGTTCTGCTGGATGGACATCGACTGACCGTTGCAGAAAGCGAAGTTCTTCGGCGCGAAGTTGAACGCCACGGGCATTATCTGCCCGAGAAAGGGTTCCGACATACGATTTTCCCCCTGGGATAGGCGCCGGCACTTGGCCCCCGGCCGGCGATATAACTCTGGCGCATTATCGGGATCCTTGACAAGTGTCGGTGGCTGTGGGCAAGAATATCGCGCTGCCTGCCCACGTGATTCAGGGATTCGAGGGGCAGGACCGCCGGGCAGGGCCAGGGAGTCTGCCGGGTGGGGAGGTCAGGAACCGCGGCTGCCCGACCGGCTGCCACGGCGGTTTTCTCACTCGCGCAACAAGGCGCAGCGCCCGTCGGGAAGCCGGGCAAGCAGGGGGCAAAACATGTGGCACGCAGAGTCGATGCATCGCGACGCGATGCGCTATGGGCTCGGCCGTCGTTTTTGGGGCCGCCTTGGGGCAATCCTGCTGCTGGGCGCCACACTCGCGCTGCCCGCGATTTCATATGCAGCATGCTCGGTTTTCACGCCGGCCAATGCCAGCGCGGGCTCACCGATGGCCGCCGGCAGCACCATTACCATCGACGCCTCGAGCTGCCAGGGCGTGCCCGGTTTCGGCATCGGCAATGTGACCACGCCGGCCGGCAACGGTACTGCCACCATCACCAGCCATGCGGCCTCGAGAATCTCCTATGCCCACAGCGGCAACGGATCGACGATCGATACCTTCGCCTTCGATGATGGCACCGGCTCGCACAATGTGCAGGTCACCGTGTACATCCAGGCATCGGCCTCGCCGATCACGATTTCGCCGGCCACCGTGCCCGGCGCAACGGTGGGCGTGTCCTATGCAGGTGTCACACTCAGCGCCAGCGGTGGCACCGCGCCCTACGGTTATGCCGTCACTTCCGGTGCACTGCCGGCCGGAATGACGTTGAGTGGCACTGGCCTCCTGTCCGGTACGCCGACCACGCAGGGAACGTTCGCGTTCTCGGTGACCGCCACCGACAGTGCCGGCACACCGTTGACGGGCACGGCGAGCTACTCGATCAGCGTTGCTGCGCCGACCATCACGGTCACCAATGTGCCTTCCGCAGCAGCCATCAATACGCCGTACTCCTTCACGCTGACCGCCAGTGGTGGCAATGGCCCCTACAGCTTTGCGCTCGACGCCGGTACTACTTTGCCGACCGGACTGGTGCTGGCCAGCAACGGGGCCATCTCGGGTACGCCCACCGCATTGGGGGTGACGAACTTCAGCGTGCGCGTCACCGACAGCAGCACGCCTACGCCTTTCTTCTCGGCGACCAACCTGTCGATCAACGTGCAGAACGTGGTGCCGCCGGTCGCCAATCCGGTCAGCGCGACGGTTGCCTACGGCAGTACCAGCAACCCGATCACCTTGAACATCACCGGTGGCGTCCCGGCATCGGTTGCGGTCGGTACCCAGGCCGCGCATGGCACTGCAACCGCCTCGGGAACCTCGATCACCTACACCCCCACGCCGGGCTATGCGGGGCCGGACAGCTTCACCTATACCGCCACCAATGCCGGTGGGACCTCGAGCCCGGCGACCGCGACCCTCACGGTCTCGCCGCCAACGATCACCTACGCACCCGCCAACCCGCCCGCAGGAACCGTCGGCGTGGCGTACAACCAGTCACTGGCCGGTGCCAGTGGCGGCACCACGCCGTACAGCTACACGCTCAATTCGGGCAGCCTGCCGCCTGGGTTGACCCTGGCCAGCAACGGCAGCCTGTCCGGCACGCCGACCGCCAACGGCAGCTTCTCCTTCACCGTCCGCGCCACTGACAGCAGCACCGGCACCGGCCCGTTCAGTGCCACCAGCGGCACGCTGACACTGAACATCGCTGCCGCGACCGTCACCTATGCACCGGGCAATCCGGCTGCCGCAACGGTCGGCACGGCGTACAGTGGCTCGCTGGCCAGCGCAGCGGGCGGCACCGCGCCCTACAGCTATGCGGTCACCTCGGGCAGCCTGCCGGCGGGCATCACGCTGGCCAGCAATGGCAGCCTGGCAGGCACGCCGACGGCGGGCGGTACCTTCACCTTCACGGTGACCGCCACCGACAGCAGCGGTGGCACCGGACCCTTCAGTGCGAGCAGCGCGGCGCTGGCACTGACCGTGAACGCCCCGACGATCCTGATCGCGCCGAGCTCGCTGCCCAATGCCACCGTGGCCGCGGCCTACTCGCAGACCGTGGCCGCTTCCGGCGGCACCGTCGGCTACAGCTACGCCGTCACCGCCGGGTCCCTGCCGCCGGGCCTGAGCCTGTCGAGCGGCGGCGTGCTCAGCGGTACGCCCACTGCAGGCGGTACCTACAACTTCACGCTTGCGGCCACCGACAGCAGCACGGGCACGGGCCCGTATACCGGCACCCGAGCGTACGCGATCACCGTGAGCGCACCCACGCTGACATTGACACCGACACCGGGCAGCGTGCTCAACGCTACCGCCGGAGCAGCGGTGACCGGACTGAGCTTCACTGCCGCCAATGGCACCGCACCGTACAGCTACGCGATCACCGCGGGCGCATTGCCACCTGGCGTCACCCTGGCCTCCACCGGCAGTCTGTCGGGTACGCCCAGTGCCACCGGCAACTTCACCTTCACCCTCACCGCCACCGATGGTTCCAGCGGTCCAGGCGCTCCCTTCACTGTGTCGGGCAGCTACACGCTGTCGGTGGCCGCGCCCACCATCACGCTGTCGCCGGCAACCTTGCCCGCGCCGACGATCGGCATCGCGTACAGCCAGACGTTCGTGGCTTCGGAAGGTCATCCGGCCACGTTCACCTATGGCGTCAACGCGGGTGTGCTGCCGGCAGGCCTGTCGTTGAACCCCAGCACCGGAGTGCTGAGTGGCACGCCCACCCAGGCGGGCGCCTTCAGCTTCACCATCAGCGCCACCGATGGCGGCGGATTCACCGGCAGCCAGTCCTATTCGGGCGCCGTGGCGGGCGGTGTCGTCGTGCTGCCGGCGGCAAGCCTGGGCGATGCCAGCGCCGGCACCGCCTACAACCACAGCTTCTCCGCCAGTGGCGGAACACCGGGTTATACCTACGTGCTGCTGAGCGGGGCATTGCCCGCAGGCCTGTCGTTGTCCAGCGCCGGCGTGTTGTCCGGTACGCCGACCGTGGCGGGCACGTTCAACTTCACCGTGCGGGCAACCGACAGCAGTACCGGTACCGGTGCACCGTTCACTGGCAGCCAGAGCTACACGCTTGTCGTGTTGGCACCGACGATCACGCTGGCGCCTTCCTCGCTGGCGGCAGCCACTGGCGGCCAGCTCTACGCGCAGACCATCAGTGCCATCGGAGGCACCGGCGGCTACACCTACAGCCTGTCCAGCGGCGCATTGCCGCCGGGCATCAGCCTGAGCAGCGCTGGCGCTGTGTCCGGTACACCCACCACCCCTGGCACCTACGCCTTCACGATCACTGCGACCGACAGCCACGCCTTCACCGGCAGCCAGACCTACAGCTTCACAGTCACTGCGCCGGCGATCACGCTCACGCCGGCCACGTTGCCTGCGGCGGCGGGCAGCACTCCCTACAGCCAGACACTGACCGCCAGCGGTGGCAACGGCGGTTACACCTTCAGCCTGACTGCAGGTGCGCTGCCACCGGGTATCGCGCTGAGCAGTGGCGGCGTGATCAGTGGCACACCGACCACCGTCGGCAGCTACACCTTCACCGTGCGCGCGACCGATGGTTTCGGCTTCACCGGCAGCCAGGCCTACACGGTGGCGGTGAATGCACCGGCCATTGTCTTCATCCAGACCACGCTGCCCGGTGGCCAGGTCGCAACGGCCTACAGCCAGACAGTGAGTGCCGGTGGCGGGAGTGGCAGTTTCACCTACAGCCTGGCCACAGGCGCGCTGCCTCCCGGTATCGCGCTGAGCAGCGCCGGTATCCTCAGCGGCGTGCCTGCAACTGCCGGCAACTACAGCTTCACCGTCACCGCCACCGATTCCTTCGGCTTTACCGGCAGCCAGGCGTACACGCTGGGCATCAACCAGCCGGTGCCGGTGGTGGTGAACGATGCGGCCAGCACGCCGGCCAATGCGGCCGTGAGCATCAACGTCTCTGCCAACGACACCGGGCCGATCACCAGCATCGCGATCGTGCAGGCGCCCACGCATGGCACGGCGGTGGTCAGCGGGCTGGACGTGGTGTACACCCCGGCCACCAGTTTCTTCGGCAACGACAGCCTGACCTACACCGCCACCGGCCCCGGCGGTACTTCCACGGCGGCCACGGTGAGCATCACCGTCACGCCGCTGGCGGTGCCGGTGGCGGCGACGCACAGCGCCACCGTGCTGGCCGGGCAATCGGTCACCGTGCAGGCCGAGGCCGGGGCGACCAATGGTCCCTTCACCGCAGTGACCATTACCCGGGCACCATCGTCAGGCACTGCGGTGGTGCAGGGCACCGGCATCGTCTACAGCGCCGCTGCCGACGCGTCCGGTGTCGTCGATTTCGACTACACGCTCAGCAACCCGTTCGGCGCATCGGCCCCGGCGCGGATCAGCATCAACGTCAATCCACGCCCGGTGGCACCGGCACTGAACGCTTCGGCGATTGCCGGCACCGTGGTCAACGTGGACCTGACCACGACCGCACGCGGCGGACCGTTCACCGCCGCCAACGTGGTGTCGGTCTCGCCGGCCGAAGCGGGTACCGCCAGCATCTCCGCCAGCGGCACCGGCTACACGCTGGCCTTCACCGCGGCGGCGACGTTCGGGGGTGCGGTGCGCATCACCTACACGCTGAGCAATGCCTTCGCCACCTCGGCGCCCGGCACGGTGGATGTGATGGTCAAGCCGCGCAGCGATCCCTCACGCGATGCCGAAGTGCTGGGCGTGCTCGACGCACAGGTGGAGGGTGCGCGACGCATGGCGATCGGCCAGATCGGCAACTTCCAGCGGCGCCTGGAAAGCCTGCGCGCCGGCGGCGGCCGCAGTTGCTTCAGCAACGGCATCACCTTCAGCTCGGCCAGCAGCCAGCGCCGTGCGCAGCAGACCGAGCTGCTGCAGAAGGGCATCGGCGCCACCGGCGAGGCACTGTCGATGGTCGAGGAACCGGCGCTGCAGGGCGATGCCGCGCCTGCGGCCACCCCGGCCGACGGCTTCGCGTTCTGGACCGGCGGTGCGGTGAACTTCGGCACGCTGAAGCCGGGTGCAGGCAGCAACGGCATCGACTTCACCACCTCCGGCGTCAGCCTGGGTGCGGACCGCCAGCTGGGTCCGTCGTTGAGCCTGGGCGCGGGCATCGGCTATGGCCACGACGCGTCCGATATCGGTCGCAATGGCAGCCGCAGCACGGTCGATGGCTACAGCATCGCCGGCTATGCCAGCTTCCATCCGCAAGGCGGGTTCTATGTGGATGGCCTGCTGGGCTATCAGTGGCTGACCTTCGATGCACGTCGCTTCATCACCGACAACGGCAATACCGCCTATGGCAGCCGCGGTGGCAGGCAGTGGTTCGCCTCGTTCTCCACCGGCTTCCAGCACCGTCTGGACAACCTGTTGCTGACCCCGTACGGGCGCCTGGACCTGGCCCGCGCAACGCTGGATGGCTATCGCGAGCGCGGCGATGCGGTGTACGCGCTCGACTTCGGGAAGCAGACGGTGAACACCAGCACCGCCACCGCAGGTGTGCTGGCCCAGTGGTGGGTGAAGCGCGACTACGGCATGTGGACGCCGCAGCTGCGCGCCGAGTTCGGCCATGACATGCAGGGCTCCAGCGAGGTCTTCATGCGCTACGCCGACCTGATGTCCGGCCCGGTCTATCGCACCAGCCTGGGCCGGCAGTCGCGCAACCACACGCTGCTGGGCGCGGGTATCGGCCTGCAGACGCTGAAGGGCTGGTCGCTGCGTGCCGAATACCAGAACCAGTTCGACAGCAGCAGCCGCGACAACCAGGGCATCCAGATCAGCGTGCAGAAAACCCTGCCACCGTGACCGTGCCCGCGGTGGCGGCCGTTGTGCCGCCACCGCGTGCTGCGGCGCAACCCGGCACCCATACAATCGCAGACCCGGCAGGTGCGCTGACCGCACCTGGCGTGGAACCCGAATGGATGGAACAGGACTGGGAATGAAGATTCGAATCACAGGGATGGCACTGACGGTCGCATTGCTGGCGGCCTGCGGGCAGGCACCCGCACCGGCCGCAGCACCGGCGGCACCGGCACCGACTGCCGAAGCACCTGCGGCCACGGCCACGGCGGTCGAGAAGGAACCGTCCATCGAAGACGGCGTGGACCCCGCGGTGTGGGACAACGAAGGCGAACCGGAAGACCCGAGCGCCGGCGGCGAACTCACCTGCGCGGACAATCCGCTGGCGACCCACTTCTTCACCCTGGTCGGCGGCAACACCGTGGACGACTGCGGTCGCAAGGACCCGAAGGTGCTGGCGGCCTTCAACACCCTGATGAAGGACACGGCGGCAGCCGAATCCAGCGACAAGGAGATTCCCTCGCTGCACCAACGGCTGTTGAGCGGCCCCAGCGGGCCCGGCGAGCGGGTGGTGCTGCAGGGCGAGCCGTGGTGGTTCTACACCGCCTGCCAGGCCCACGACTGCCCCGGCACCGCGTTGGCGATGCTGTATTCGCCGGCGGAAGCGAAGATGGTCGGCCGTCTTACCGCGCGCTGCCGTGTGTGGTGGCTGGGCGAACCGACGGCGGAACAACGTGCGCAGATCGAACAGCGCCAGCCACTGCAGGATGCCGCGTTGAAGGAAGACAGCGCGCTTTGCGAGTGAGGTGGTGCCCGCGTCATCCTTCGGGCTGCATGCGCGCGCTGGCCTGTGCGTTCATGGTCAGGCACGCCAGGATCAGCCCTTCCATCACCCGGTCGCCCACGTACTCCGCCTCCGCGCCGTTCTGACGCACGCGCTCGGCCGCCAGCAGCAGCTCCAACGTCACGCGTTGGCCGGCCAGTGCACAGTCCGCATCGGCCAGCGCCATGCAACGGCCCGGCATCTGGTGACGCTCCGGCCAGGGTTGGCCATCGGCGGCCGCGCCTTTGCCGATGCGGTGAAGCGTGGCGATGAAGGCGTTCGGATCGGCCGCAGGCGCGTGCTCTGGCAACTCACCGGCATTGGCGGGCGAGTGATGCGGATGCAGGCGCGGGAAGTCCGGTGATGTCATGGCAGTGCTCCGTGCAGGACAGACGGTAGCCGCCACACAAAGGTGGCGGGCGGAGACGTGGCTCGAAAACCGGGAGATCACGAACAAGACCGGCAGGCGCAAGGCCTCCACGCTCCGCCCGCCATAGCCGGCAGACGGAATGCCAGCCGGCGCCACGCGGGGTGACGCCGGCTGGCAAGCGCAAACAACGTTCGTGATCTAACGGGTTTTCGAGGCCCGGCCACCGATTTTCCGGTGGCCCGCCATCTGTACGCGTGTCGCGGCGCAGTGCCAATCAGAACAGTTGCATTCAATGCTTGATCAAAGACGCTTTCGGCATTCTTGCACGCGGTTAAGCCGTCGCAGACGCAGGCGCCGCAACGGCCACAGCGGCATGAGGAATATGCGACACGGGTCGGAGTTGACGACGTTGCCCACCAACGCCCCACCAAGCCGATGGCGACAGGGCGCAAGCGGAGCGTGATCGAGCGTCGGCAGCGGCCTGCGACGATTACGCCTGCATGTGCGCATAACCGGCCACGGCCGCGAACCTGGCCAGGTTCCACAGCTCGCCGTTTGCGCCCCAGGTCCCATCGGCGACGTCGCTGACGGTGATCGATACGGCAAGGCGGCGCGACTCCGGATGCGCCAGTGCACCGACGATCGCATCGTGCACCGCCCGTGCGTAGCGCGTGCGTCGCTCAGCATCAAGCACGCCTGCGGGTGCCAGCACCTGTACCAGCACCGGGACGAACGTCTCGAAGGTGTCCTCGTCGCCACAGCGCCAGTGAGCGACCGGCTCATGGAGCACCCAGCAGAGCCGGCGCTGGTGGGGCAGCGGTCCCAGTCCGCTGCACGCGATGGCCGCCTGCTCGACAGCGGACAGCATCGCGCGGCATTGCGACGTGGTGAATGCGCCGGCAGGCGTCTTGATCTGGAGAGTCGGCATCAGTGGTGCTCCGTGGGGGAAAGGAAGCGTCATTGGACGCCCCCGCGAGTACCGACTGAAGTGGCCGATCTGCCATCTTTGACGCACAATCGGCCAATGCACGATTTCACACTCGTCGTTCCCGCGGGCGCTTTTGGCTCCAGCGTTGCACTCACCCTCGATGTGCTCGCTACCGCAGCGAAGCTTGCACCGCGAGCCGGGGTGATGCCTCCCCGATGGCGGGTCTGTGGCGTTGACGCCGGTGCCCTGCGTCTGGCGGGCGGATTGCAGGTCGACGTGGCGCAGCTGCCGGACCGGGCCACCCGACGCGAATGCTGGATCCTGCCAGGGCTGGATGTGGACGACGCGGATCAGTTGGCGGCGCGCCTGGCGCAGGATGACGTGCCTGTGCTGGCGGCCGCGCTGCGCCGCCATGTGCAGTCCGGCGGGCGCATTGCTGCCTCCTGCTCCTCGGTGTTCCTGCTGAATGCGGCAGGACTGCTTTCCGGTCGCAGCGTTACCACCACATGGTGGCTGTCGCCAGCGTTGCGCCGCGTTGCACCGGCGGCGTCGGTTGAAGCCGACCGCATGGTGATCGAGTCGGGCGCGTTGATGACCGCCGGCGCCGCATTCGCACATCTGGACCTGATGCTGCACGTGCTGCGGCAGCGCTTCGGCGATGCGCTGGCGTCTGCGGTGGGACAGGCGCTGCTGGTGGACCGCCGGCATCTTCAGTCACGCTACGCGACGCCGGCGCTGATGGCACCGCAAAGCGAGCTGATCGCTCGGCTTTCCTCACATATCGAGCGGTCAATGCCTGGAGCTATCACCGTTGCGGATCTGGCCACCTACGCCAACACGTCGATCCGCACGCTCAACCGGCAGGTCACGCGGCTGCTCGGCCACGGGCCGCAGGCATTGATCCAGTCAATACGGCTCAACCGCGCGCGAGTCCTGCTGGCGCAAGGCACGTTGCCGGTGGACGAGGTCGCCGCCCAGGTTGGACTGGGCGACGCGGCGGCATTGCGCAGGCTGCTGCGCAGGCGGATGGACGTTACGCCCAGCCAGATACGGGGCTGACGCGACGCCAGTATCTCCGCGCGGCCTGGCCCAGCGCGTCCGTTCCATCACTGCGGGCTGCGCTTCTCATACCAGGCTTGAGTACGGTTCACGATCCGGACCACGGACAGCATGACCGGCACCTCGATCAGTACGCCAACCACCGTCGCCAGCGCCGCCCCCGAATGCACGCCGAACAGTCCTACTGCCGTGGCAACCGCCAGCTCGAAGAAGTTGCTGGCCCCGATCAGCGCTGACGGGGCGGCCACGCAGTGCGCCACGCCCAAGCGGCGGTTGAGCAGGTAGGCCAGGCCTGAAGTGAAGTAGACCTGGATCAGGATCGGCACTGCAATCAGTGCGATCACCAGCGGTTGCTTCACGATCTGCTGGCCCTGGAACCCGAACAGCACCACCAGCGTCAGCAGCAGCGCGGACAGGGACAGCGGCCCCAACCTTCGAAGCGCACCCTGAAGGCCCGCCTCGCCGCGGCGCGAAAGGATCCAGTGCCGCAGCAGCGAAGCCATCAGCACCGGCGCCACGATGTAGAGACCCACCGACAACAGCAGCGTGTCCCACGGCACAGTGATCGCCGACAGGCCCAGCAACAGTGCAACCACCGGTGCGTATGCGACCACCATGATCGCGTCGTTCAACGCCACCTGGCTCAGGGTGAAGTTGGCATCACCGCGGCACAGGTTGCTCCAGACGAACACCATGGCGGTGCAGGGCGCGGCCGCCAGCAGAATCAGCCCGGCGATGTAGCTGTCGATCTGTGCTGCGGGCAGCCAGTCCGCGAAGGCATGGCGCAGGAACAGCCAACCCAGCAGCGCCATCGAGAACGGCTTGACCGCCCAGTTGATGAACAGTGTTACCCCGATGCCCTTCCAGTGCTGCTGCAACTGGCGCATCGCGCGGAAGTCGACCTTCAGCAGCATCGGGATGATCATCAGCCAGATCAGCGCGGCAACCGGCAGGTTGACCTTGGCGACTTCGGCGGACGCCAGCACCGTGAAAGCACCGGGCAGGACGTGGCCCAGCAGCGTGCCCATCGCAATGCACAGCACAACCCACAGCGTCAGGTGTCGCTCGAACAGACTCATGGCAGTGGCACCGTCACTGCGCGCCGTCGGTCGGCAGCAGTTGGCCGATCCGATCCAGCGCGTCCTGCAGCGCTTCGCGTTCGGACCACACCGATTCGGGCAGTGCGAGCAGCGCACGCAGGCGCGTTTTCACGATGGCGTGGGCCAGCGCAAAGGCTGCGGCCTTGTCGGCGTCGCTGCCCGTCACAGCAGCCGGATCGGGCAGGCCCCAGTGGCTGCGGATGAAGTCACCGAACACCACCGGGCAGGCTTCGGCAGCGGCCGCGTCACACACGGTGATCACCAGGTCCATCGGGGCTGCATCCACGAATTCGTCCCATGATTTGCTGCGCAGCCCGTCAATGGGCATTCCTTCGCCCTGCAGCTGGGCCAGCGCGAATGGATTGACCTGGCCGGCAGGCTGGCTGCCGGCGCTGAACGCGGTGAAGCGATCACCGCCCCAGGCGCGCAGGGTGGCTTCGGCAAGCACGCTGCGGGCGCTGTTGCCGGTGCAGACGAACAGGACATTGCGGGTCATGGAGCAATTGCCTTGAGGGAGGGCGTTGCGTGGGTTCAGCACCCGCACGCGGGGGCGCCGGGCGTGCATTGCCCTGTCGGCGAGCCCGCGCAGCAGTTGTGCGTCAGGTACTCGATCAAGCCGTTCATCGCATTGAAGTTGGCGCGATAGCAGACATGCCGACCCTGGCTTTCGCTCTCTACCAGGCCGGCCTGCACCAGCTCCTTCAGATGGAAGCTGAGCGTGGCCGGCGGCACCTGCAGGGCGGTGCCGATATCGCCAGCCATGCGTCCGGCGGGGCCGGCCTCCACCAGCAGGCGGAAGGCGGCGAGTCGGGTCGCGTGACCGAGGGCGGTCAGCGCGCTGATTGCGTTCGATGTTTCCATATTTCTAGAATAATCGAACAAATGAGCCGCCCGCAAGTGCCGGCCTGCCGCAGCACGGCGCCGTCACTTGCGCGTCCAGGAAACAGATCCGTAGGCATGCAGCGGACGGCACACCAGGCGGCACTCTGGCAGCGATGCAGGTGAGCGGCGGTTCGACAGGAATTCGATGGCGACGGGCGATTGCAGCCCTCGCCTTTCACCTGCGGGCGGTGGAGGGGATGGCGGTGCTGGCCAGGCGCTCGCTGCTGAGGCGAGGCCGGGCGGACGGTCTGGTGGACCGGTACAGCGAGCGCGCGCTACTTGCTCGCGCGCCGCGCGCCCTTCTCGTCGGCGTCCTTCGCATCGCCACGGCTCTGCGCGAACTCCGGGAACGTCTTCGCGATCGAATCCTTGTCCGGCAGGATGTAGAACACACCGCCCTTTTCGAACGTGGACTGCACGATCTGCTCGTAGAACGTCGGCGAGACGTTGATGCAGCCGTGGGTGACGCGGTTGTCGTCCGGCGTGGGCGATGCCAACCGCTCGGCGCGCTTTTCTTTCGGGCTGCCCGGCGGCAGCGGGTGCAGCGAAACGGCGGAATCATAGTCCACCCACAGCACGCGCCCGGCATCGTCGGAGGGGCCGTAGCCGCCAATGAAGCGGCCGGCAGGCGTGGTGCGGTCGTGGCCGGGAATCGCGCTCAGTGCGAGCTTTGCGACGCCGGGTGCGGAGTGGTCGCCGATGGCCGAACCGAACAGTGCCGGTGCCGCGCCACGCAGCTTTCCCTCACCGCTGAAGATCAGCACCTGCGCCGCCGCCTTGTCCATGACCGCAAACGGATAGCCCTGGTTGTCCTTGCTGGCAACGACCCAGCCGGCAAGTTCGATCACGGTTTCGGACACGTTCTGGTCGGGCGGCAGTTCATCGATGGCGGCGACGCGTTGGGCCGGTACGTCGTCCTTCGCGTCCTTTGCGTTGGCTACGCCACTGCACGCAACCGCCAGCGCCATGGCCAGAGTGGCGTGCAGGGCGCGGCGTGCAGGGGAGGAGGAAGTACGAATGGGACGGCTCCTTGCAATGCAGATCTGTGGTGGAAGGACGCCAGTGGCCGGCGAAGGCCACTGGTTCCCGGTACAGATGTGGATCAATTCAAACGGTGAGGGAGCGGTTACCCGCGCGGCTTGCGGCCGGCAGGTGCCCTTTCAAGCTGCTGCACGCGGCCTTCGATCTGGTCCAGGCGCTGGTTGGCCTGCTGTGCGGACTGGTTGGCGGATTCAGCGCTCTGTGCGGCGCCCTGCACCTTTACATCGAGCTGGTCGAGGCGCGAGTTGATCGTTGCAAACTCGTTCTTGTAAGAGGCGCAAGCGCCAAGGCTCACGGTGGCGATGAGCGCTACAGCAAGCGCGCGGGCCGTCTTCATGTGTTGCGGGTTCAGGTTCATTGCACTCCCTCCTTCGTCTGGGGAAGCTGGAATATAGCGGCGTTTGTTCCCGGCGCTACCAAGCGCTTTCAGCTGGAATTTGACTACGTGGAAGGGCTGTGAAGTCCGCCTGTGACCCAACATTAACAAGCGGGATCAGGCGAGCTGGTCTGCGTCGGCCGAGCGCCTTGCGCCTATTCAAGATCGCCAATTCATCAGTATGAAGCCGAACTCACGGGCGCTGGATTCTCGAGCGTGTTGCAGCGGTGCACGCAGGCACCCATCCACTTGCCTCAAGCAGCGCATTGGCCGTCGCGGGCCGTACATCCAGCAGCTCCGCAATCGCCTTCGACCTGTCGGACGCGCGGGAGACATAGTCGCGGGCGATGCGGTAGCCGATCCAGTAGCCGAGATCCCCGCGCCGAGCGTCATCGCCAGGCCCGTTGTACAGCCACTGCGATAGATCGGTGCCCCTGCTGTCCTGCACGAAGGCGCGCTCCAGCGCGCATTCGCGGCCGTGCGCCCAACGAACCTTGGAAACGCGCAGCGTGCGGACGCTGCGCCAGCATCCTCTGGACCGAACGCGGATGAGACGGTCATCGATGTCCAAATGAGACGCTTGACCGCAGAGGGACACGGCGTTCAGAGACATGGATCGCAACTGACCAGGGTCCAGCTCTACACTCGAGTTGTCGAAGGCTTAGATCCTATGACCGGGACCAGGGTGGACGGCGTTCACGGTGGCCAACATGCTTACGCTGCGCACGCGACGCAATTTACTAGCGACGCCGCATATGTGACTGCCGAAAGCTATGTTTGGCGATGACTTCAGAGATCACGTGTATAGCGTCACCAGATATGGAGCAAAGAACAATCCGTTAGGAGCCGGTCGTGCGCAATTTTCTAACGATGCGTACGTTGTTGCGCGATATAACAGGGGCTCGTCTGGTGTTTGGGCGTTCAATACAATGTTCCCTGAGCCGTGATGACTTTTAGGCGAGGATAGTGGAATGAGTGGTTTGCCTGATCCGTTGAAAAGAGCGCTTAGGAATTTCTGTCACGTCGAATGGGTTGAAGTGCGCGAGCTTCGCGATCTTATAAAGGAAGGGCGTATTGGATACGACGTCAAACTACTTGAGGACCAAATGGATCATTATGTAGAGTCGGGAGATCTCCCGGTTGAGGAGATCAACAAGTTGACTTCAAACGAATTTGAGTCCCCTGAGGAGGCGGCTGAATGGCTGACCAAGATCAGGAATGTCGTGTTCCGTGGTGAGCCGTGGTCCTGAGGTTGACGCAAGGGTCCTTTAGTTAAAAGACGTCGGCTCGCCGGGGAGTCGTATGGAGCAAAGGGGCTGTCTGATGAGTTTCTGGACAGCCTCTTCGTGCGAAAGCTGGGTGGCTACCCGCAACTATAACCTTCCGGCGCCGGGGCGTGCGGACGGGAACTACTTGCGTAGCTATGCAACGGTGATGGGCGACATCACCCGGCCGGCTTGGAATGCATGGACGGCACAGAACGCAGAGAACCTCCGTGCCCAGGGCTACGGGGCAGGCGCGATACGGGACCGTAACGTGGTACAGGGCCGGGATGACATGCGTGATCTTCGGGCGATGGGCCGATTCGTGGAGGGAGGCGTCAAGGGGCTGATCAATGATCTAGCGGCCACCGCGCAGATGGGCAGTCTGGCAATGGCCTATCGTTGGGCCACGGGTACAGAGGTATGGCAGCCGTTCGAGTTGAACGGATCAGTTGAGAAGGCAGGCGCGATCAGTTTCGGCGTTGCAAGCATCTTCGTGGGTGGGGCGGGAACCGCTGCGCGATCCACCCGTATGTTGCCCAACCCTGGAGCGCTGGAGCGCGTAGCGCCGCATGCCATCTCGGACCTGCGTCTAGTTGCAAAACCTGAAAAGGGCATGATCGTCTACCGCGCATTGACTGCCCAGGATGCTGCGGCTCTGAAGAGCGGGACTGGTTTGATCGCCAAGGCTCCTGACGGTACTTGGACTGCGGCCGAACATGTGGCAAACCAGGGTGTGGGCGAGGGTGGTGCTGCTATGAATAGCCCTTGGATATCGACAACGAAGAAGCTTGAGGTCGCTCGAGCTTACGATAGTGGGCATGGGATAGTCGCCATTGACCTTGGCAAGGCGGATACTGCCCACGTCGAAGTATGGAAAACTGCTCCCCGGGTGAACGGAAGGGCAGGCCTCCCGTGTCATAGGTCGATCTGGGCCCAGGAGGTCACTGTTTTCCAGAGCATTCCTGAACGGGCGATCATCGGAGCAATAGAGTGAATGAAATTGAAGAGCAACTGGAATTGAGTTCCGATAGATTTATTGTTGACTTGCAATCATCTGGGTATTTGAACGAAACAGAGTTTTCTAGAGTGGATTTACTCACCCGGGAACTCGCCACCCTTTGGAAGGGCCAGGCAATGCTTCCGAAGCAGACGCTTCACACAATTCAAGCGGTGATAAAGGCACTCAAAGCAGAGGCTCCGCACTTATCAGAAAGATCGGATAACGTTCTTGCAAAGGCGCGTGCAATTGAGTTTACATTCGATCTTATCCTGCTTGGGGAAGATCATTCGGATCGGGTTCCGGGCACTCCTAGAATTATCTAGATTGGAAGAGAGGGCGATAAGTGCTTGTACAGTCAGTCAACAGTGACCTAACCATTGAAGTAGATGGATTCGAGCTCGCAGAGCCAGATCGCCATATGATGGCGTGGATCAGGCGAGGCCCTGACTTTCCTGCTTTCGTTGTGAATGACGTCGAAGCGGAGCTGTCCGCTCAAGACGTGGGCGCCAGGTTGCTGTCTTTGACTCTTCTTTCAAAGCCAGACATCGAAACAGGTCTACGACAATTGTCCACCGATCCCATGCACGGTGTCGTAACTGCGATGACCCTCCGTTTCCCGGTGGAGCTGAGGGTTGTGTCAGGAACTGGAGATGCTTGGGTGCTTGGGGTAGATGCGGTCTATCGTGCGGCGAACATGGATGCTCCGGATCGCTTTAGCTTGCAGTTCGATTTCAATGTTATTAGCAGTAGGATGTGATCATTGGGGAGTGGGCGCTGACTCTGCCGACCGTGCATGTATCCGGCGATGAGCGGGCCAACCACGACTTCATGCACTACTGGGGCTACGCCCGCAAATACACCTTCCGGCACCCGCGCGTGCGGACGGGAACTACTTGCGTAGCTATGCAACGGTGATGGGGCAACGGTGATGGGCGACATCACCCGGCCGGCTTGGAATGCATGGGCCGCACAGAACGCAGAGAACCTCCGTGCCCAGAGCTACGGGGCAGGCGTGAGTCGACAGCAGGGCTTGATCTATAGGCGCGATGACGCTCGCGACCTCGTAGCCGGCGGGAAGTACGTTGGTGCCATTGGCAAAGCGGCGATCAACGATGTAGCGGCGCTGATTCAGTTGTCGCCTCAGGCGTTCGCCTTCCGTGCCGTTACTGGCACGGAAGCATGGCAACCCTTTGAGATGAAGGGCGCGCTTAACGAAGCGGGTGAGATCACGTTCCAGGCAGGAAGCCTGTTACTCGCTGCAGGAGAGATACCCTCGCTTGCAAGGGGCGCGAAGGCGCTCTTTGACTTGGCAGTGGGGCGCCTTGCTCCAGAGATCTCCCGCTTAGGAGGGGGACTGCAGAGTCTGCAGTCACGTCTCTGCGTAGCCTCGATATCACGTATGTCCCTACCCGCCAGGGATGGCTGCATCTGGCCGTGGTCATCAGCGTCCAGACCCGGCAGGTGCTGGGCTACAGCGTTTCCAAGCGTCTGACTGAAGAGCTGGCGGTGAAAGCATTTGCCAATGCTTGGGCTCTGCATCCACAACGACCCGGCCTGATCTTCCATTCAGATCGTGGTGGGCAGTACTGGGGAAACGAGTTTCGCCAGCTGCTGCAGTCCCATGGCGTGGTCCAAAGCATGAGCCGGCCTGGCAATTGCTGGGACAACGCGGTGGCCGAGAGCTTCTTTGCGACGCTCAAGACAGAAGAGGCTGCCGAGCCTTACGCCAGTAGAGAACAAGCCAGCCAGTCCATCGCTGCTTACGTCCACGGCTTCTACAATCCAGCCCGGCTACACTCGGCGCTGGGCTACCACTCGCCTAACAACTACGCCCGGCAGCTCCGGACTGCCGCCTGAAACGGCTTCATGGCGTCCGTTTTCAGGGGGCCAGATCAGGACACCTTTAAAGTCACCCTCGACTCTGGTCACATTCGCCCTGCCACCACATCATGGGATACGGGTTCCACCCCCGTTTCCACGGACGATCGGGTAAGAGTCGAAAGGCTGATCTTTGGCATCAAGCCTTCGCTGGATGAGCGGGGCGTGTAACCGCCCGATGTAATCGAGTGCATCCGCCGTAGATTCGGCCAGCTTCAGGTATCGGCGTCGGTAGACACGCTCACGCTGGAGCTTCCCGAAGGAGCATTCGGTGGCTGCATTGTCAAAGCAGTGGCCGACGTTGCTCTACTGTTGATGCGGTGGTCTCTCAGGAAATGCTGGCACTCGCTGCTATTGAACGGCATGCCGCGATGGGAGTGCAGGATCACCTCACTGCAATTCGGTTGTTGCCAGCGTGCCATCATCACCGCTATCAGGACCAGATGCCAATCCTGCACTGGCGCCATCGACCAGCGGACGACCTTGCCTGAGCAAAAAACAAGCACCGGACACAGGTACAACCAGATTTCGCCGGTTCTCAGGTAGCGGGGGTACAGCACCTACTCTGTGTTGGGCTCGTTTGCTGTGAAGTCGCGTGCCAGATGGTTGCGCACGAAGGCCGCGCGCAGAACCGAGGGCTTGTGTCGTTAGTGTCGACGACGCGGAACTCCAGCCAGCCCGTCAGCCGTCACGAACCGGGCGGCCCGGTTGAGGCTGGCCGTCTCGCCTGCTTAGCCCAACGCCTCATGCATGCGCGGCGCGTTCATCACGCCATTACTGGACGCGTGGTGCGCACGGATCTTGGCCAGCAATCGGATATTGCCCTGTGCACGGACTCTGGGGTGTCTAGGTCGCCAGTCATGGAAGCCGCTGGACGACACCTTCAGGCATCGGCGCATCTGCCGGATCGGATACCTGTTGCGGTGGCGCTCGGTCGCCTCTTATCTCAGAACGATTCCTTGGCAAAGAACAGTGCCTCATCGCGCAATGAATCTCGCTCCGTCGTTACCCGCGCCAGGATGTCGCAGTCTGGGCAACGCCGCGGCCCTTTCAGTACGTCGCGCGCCTCAGTCAGGCGTTTGATCCCAGCCTTCATGCGTCTGACCTGACCTCGGCTGAGTCCATTGAAGATCGCAAGATCACCCCTCCGCCGTTCCCGCCAGCCGTCCGCCTTTGGCCTTCCGGAGCCATCTCGTGCAGGCTATGGGAAGAGACAACAAGCCGTTTGGCAATCTCCGCAACTGCGAAGCCCTTTCGGTCACCTGCTTGATCGCCTCGGCCTTGAACTCATCTTTGTACTGCTTGCTCGCCATAGGTACTGCTCTCGTCACCGCTGATTACGGCTCTGAGTTGTCTACGAAATCCTGCCAGTCCTGATCCTATGATCCGAGCGTGACCACCAGACCTTTCCAGTCTGCTTCGCCGAGCTGGCCGAGAGGAGACTAGCGAGTTGCAGACTCTGAGCAGGGTTCGCCTTTGTCCTCATGATCTGTGGAGATGATTGCTCCCATCAGTGGCGCGATCGGCACGTGCTACGGGAGCGTAGCTACGTGCCGCTCAGCGAGTTCCCTGAACGGCAGCCTTATTTATACACCAGTCAGTTCAATATTCAGGGTCGATTGGCCCCCCTAACGGATAATTCACACCTGTCGACCGCCTCTTCTCTCTCCCCCTCCCGGGAGGCGGCCGACGAAACCAAAATAATGAAAGGTGTGTCCCGATGAACAAGAATTCGCTGCTCGCCCTGGGTCTTCTGGCTGCTCTGCCGTTCGCTGCATCGGCAACCGATGGCCTGTCGTACAACTACGTTGAAGGCGGCTACGTGAACACCGATGCCAAGGGCGGCGACGCCGACGGCTGGAAGGTGAAGGGTTCGGTGGCGGTGCACCCGAACTTCCACATCTTCGGCGACTACAGCGCGCAGGAGACCGACACGTTCAAGAATGACGTCGACCAGTGGCGCATCGGTGCCGGCTACAACTACGGCATCGCACCGAACACCGACCTGGTCGCCCGCGTCGCGTACCAGAAGTTCGACATGAAGCACGGCCTGGACTTCAACGGTTACTCGACCGAAGTCGGCGTGCGCACCGCGTTCAACCCGTACGTGGAAGGCTACGTGATGGCCGGCTACGAGGACTACACCAAGAAGCACGGCATCAACCCGGACGGCGAGTTCTACGGCCGCGTCGGCGCCACCGCCAAGTTCAACCAGAACTGGGGCCTGAGTGGCGAAGTGAAGCTGGCCAAGGCCGGCGACCGCGAGTGGTTCGTGGGCCCGCGCTTCACCTGGTAACAAACGCCTGTCGTTAGTGCGTGTTGTGCTGGCGTGTGACTCTCTCTCTCTCTCCCACACGCCAACCGAAGCCCGGCCTCGCGCCGGGCTTCACTTTTATGGGCTCCGGGGCGCCACAATGTCGCATGGGCGATTCCCCCTCTCTCGCAGGTACCGGCACGGCCTATCAGGAGCATCTGCCACCTGGCTCGCTGCGTGGCCACTTCGGCCAGCTTTGGCAGAGCCAGCTTCCTGCCGATGCCGATGGGCACATCACCGTATTGCCCGATGGCTGCGTGGATATCCTCTGGCGCGACGGTGCGTTGTTCGTGGTCGGCCCGGACCGCGTGGCCGCGCACCCGGCGCTGGCACCCGGTGCACAGGTGCTGGGCGCACGCTTCCGTCCCGGCCAGGCATTGGCCGCGCTGGGCCTGCCTTTGGCCGGGATCATCGGCCAGGCCGTGCCACTGGCTGATCTGAAGGGCACGTGGGTGAACAAGGCTGCGGCCTCCATCGGCGACACCGCGCCAGCACTGCGCCTGCAGCGCATGGCGCACTGCCTGCAGCAGCATATGGGTGTGTCCGCGCTCGATACTTCGGCGCAGCGTGCACATGTCCTGTTCCGGGCGCTCGCCGCGGGTGACGCCACGCTGGATACGCTGGCGGCGCACTTGAGCCTGAGCCCGCGCAGCCTGCGGCGTTTCAGCCAGTCGCAGTTCGGCTACGGCGCCAAGACGCTGGAGCGTATCCTGCGCCTGCAACGGTTTCTTCGTCACAGTCGCGCGCTGCCGCAGCACTCGCTGGCGATGCTGGCCGCCGATGCCGGCTATGCCGACCAGGCCCATCTCAGCCGTGACGCTCGCGAACTGGCTGGCATGACCGCCAGCGAACTGCGCCTGGAGTGGGGGCAATGATGGCCGTTTTGTTCAAGACCCGCCGGCTGCACTGACCGACGCTGGGGCTCCCTCAACGGAGCCATGCCATGAGCCATGCTGCTACCCACGATGCCGAACGCCGCATCGACAACATTGAATTCAACGTCGCCGACATCGCCCGCAGCAAGCGCTTCTATGGCGAGGTGTTCGGCTGGCAGTTCACCGACTACGGCGTGGCCTATACCGAGTTCGACGACGGCCGCCTGAAAGGTGGCTTCGTGGCCGACGCGCAGGTGCGTGCCCATGGGGGACCGCTGGTGATCCTCTACTGCGCGGACCTGGCCGATGCAGAGCGGCGCGTGGTTGCCGCCGGTGGTGAGGTGGTGCAGGCCGTGTTCGCCTTCCCCGGCGGCCGCCGCTTCCACTTCCGCGATCTGGACGGCTACGAGCTGGCGGTCTGGAGTGACGTGGATTGATCCTGCCTATGCCCGTCGTGGAGCGGGCATACTGGGACCGAGCCAGGCAGAGTTCCCGCATGCAGATCCCCATTTCCGCATATGTGCAGCAGGCCGACGGCAGCACCGTGCAGGTAGCGGTTCTGGACGCTGGCGTGCTTGCGGCGCTGCATGCCCTCGGCTTCCAGGGACAGGCCCCCACCTTGCGTGCTGAAGTGGGCGACGACATCAGCAAAGCTCGTTTGTTCGCTGCCCTGCGTGATCTTGGTGTAGCGTTTGCGGCCGGTCGCGAATGGAGTCCGGTCGAGGTATTTGGCTGGCTCTGCGACCATGGCTTGCTCGAAGGCCCGTATCTGCGCATCGCCTGGACCGATCCACAACGCTACGTAGTCTGCAGCGTCATGGCGCTCTCTCAAGCACAAGCGGCATCGACCGCGAACTGAGAACCGCTCCGTCCCCGGTCTGGCGGTTCCGCTATGATCGCCCGCACATCGCCACGCGCGATGCGCCCGCCTCAAGCCCGCAGGAACCGCCGTGAACTCCCAGCCCGCACCGATCACCGCCCTCAACCACACGCTCGACAACGAGCCGCAGCAGATCACCGCGCCACTGACCCATTCGGCGGCGTTCCTGGTGTTGAAGGTGAAGGATGACGAGGCGTCGATCGCCAGGGCACGCGAGGTGCTGGCGAGCACCGATGACCTGATCAAAAACACCGCCATCCGCGAGATCGAGCGTACCTTCACCTGCAACGTGGCCATCGGCCACCGCGTGTGGCAGCCGCTGGTGGGCTCCACGCCGCCGCGCGAGCTGAAGCCGTTCCGCGAGATCAAGGGCGCCACCCACACCGCCGTGTCCACGCCCGGTGACCTGCTGTACCACATCCGGGCGCGCACCATGGACCTGATCGTGGCGTTCGAGCGCAATCTGCTGATGGCCTTCGGCGATGCCGTTGAAGCGGTCGATGACGTGGCCGGGTTCCGCTATTTCGATGGCCGCGACCTGCTCGATTTCGTCGACGGCACCGCCAACCCGGAAGGGCTGTCGCTGCCGGAAGCCACGATCGTAGGTGACGAGGATCCGGACCACGCAGGCGGCAGCTACGTGGTGGTGCAGAAGTACCTGCACAACCTTGACGCCTGGCGCGCGCAGAAGACCGAGGCGCAGGAAGCGATCATCGGCCGCACCAAGCACGACAACATCGAGCTGGACGACGCGCCGGCCGATGCGCAGAAGTCGCACAAGACGCTGTGCACCATCGAGGATGCCGACGGCGAGCACGAGATCCTGCGCGACAACATGCCGTTCGCCAACCCGGGCCGCGGCGAGTACGGCACCTACTTCATCGGCTACACCCGCCGCCTGTGGGTGATCGAGAAGATGCTCGAGCGCATGTTCATCGGCAATCCCGCGCCACTGCACGACCGCATCCTCGACTTCTCCACCGCCACCACCGGCGTGACCTTCTTCGCGCCCTCGCGCAAGGTGCTGGCCGACCTGGGCGAGTGATCGCGCCGGGCCATCACCGGCCGCCATCTGCCTGTCATCTAGGGCGCCGACCATGGCGCGCTGGATGGGAGTGCAGGAGGCAGGCGATGGTCATGGCAGGGAACAGGACCGGCATGCGCCGCTGGTGGCGGCATCTGGCTGCAGTGCTCGGCGCGTTGGCACTGGGGAGTGCCAGCGTTTCCGCGCAGGAAGCCCCTGCGCACTGGATGGCCTACGCCGCCTCCGTGGGAGGCCAGCTGCAGCAGCGCCTGCAGCAGGAGCACGATCCGCAGGCGCAGCGTGTACTGGAATGGCTGGAGGCGCACCCGGACACGCCGATGCCACTGCCGGTAAGCCTGTGGATCGCCGCGGACGGCCGCATTTCGAAACTGGAGTTCGACAGCCTGGGTGATGCCCAGGTCGATGCCGACCTGCGCGCGACGCTGCAGGCTGCGCCGTTGCAGGCGGCCCCACCGGCCGACATGCGCCAGCCGCTGCGCCTGGGTTTGGCCCTGAGCCCGTAGATCCACGCCATGTGTGGATGGCGCGCCGATTGCCCGCAACAGCCACGCATGGCGTGGCTCTACTGCGTTGCCACCTGTGGCTCGCGCGCGGCCGCGCTCCATGCGCGCAGGCCGAACACGGCCAGGCCGAGGAAGAACACATACAGCGCGGCGGTCACGTGCAGCGACTTGAACAGGTACGCGCCGACGTAGACCACGTCCACCGCGATCCACACCCACCAGCAGGCCACGTGACGGCGCGCCTGCCACCACTGGCCGACCAGGCTCAGCGCGGTCAGCATCGCATCCAGCCAGGGCAGCGCGGCATCGGTGAAGGTGTGCATGGCCGCGCCCAGCGCCACGCCACCACACAGGCCGATGGCCAGGTCGCGCAGCAGCGTGCTACGCGCCAGCGGCACGATGCGGATGCTGCCCTCGTCGGCCGCGTGCTGGCGCCAGTTCAGCCAGCCGTAGACCAGGAAGCCACCAAAGGCGACCTGCAGCAGCGTGTCCGAGTACAGCTTGGCCTCGGCGAACACCAGGCCATACAGAGCCACCGACAGCAGGCCCACCGGCCACGCCGACAACCGGCGGCGGGCCATCAGCCAGACGCCGAGGATGCTGCACAGCGCGGCGCTCCACTCGAGCATCACGCTGCTCACAACGCGAACGTCACCGACAGGCGGGCCTGTCGCGGTGCGCCGGGGAACAGGTAGTAGTCACCGCCGCTGCTGCCGGTATCACGCCAGTAGAAGCGGTTGAACACGTTGTCCACCGACAGGTTCCAGGTCACCGCACGCTCGTGCAGGCGATGCTGGAAGCGCAGGCCCGCATCGAATACCGAGTAGTCCGGTGCGCGCACGCCGCCGTCGGCACGCGCCACGTTGGCACCGGCATAGCGCCAGCCGCCGGTGACATCCAGGCCCTGCACGAACGGCAGCGCGTAGGCCAGGTGCACGCTGGCGCGCAGCTTCGGCACGTTCACCAGCTGATGGCCTTCATAGGCCGGCGTGCCGGTGTCGCGCGCGCGCGCCTGCAGCACGCTGGCGCTGGCCACGATCTGCAGTGCGTCGGTCAGCTGCCCGTTGGCGGTCAGCTCCAGGCCAGTGTGGGTCTGCGTGCCTTCCTCGACGAAGGTGTAGCCGACGTCGCTGCTGTCCGGCTTGGCGTACTGGTACGGCTGCGAGATGCGGAACACCGCCGCGCCCAGCGTCAGCGCCTCGACCGGCACGTACTTCACGCCCACTTCCAGCTGCCGCGACTGCACCGACGGCAGGAAGGTGTCGGCGTTGCTGGTCCAGAACGGCGCCTCCTGGCCCAGCGAAATGCCGCGCACGTAGCTGGCATAGGCATTGAGCTGGTCGGTGGCCTTCCACACCACTGCGGTCTGCGGCAGGAAACGCGACAGGCGGCTGTGCCGCTGCGGCGTACCACGCTTGTCGTAGGCACGCTCGTCCAGGCGCACGAAGCGACCGCCGGCCAACCACTGCCAGTCATCACCGAAGCTGATCCGGTCCAGCGCGAAGAACGCGGTCTGGCGGCTGTCCAGGCGTCGTGCGGACGGGCCCGGCATCTTCGGCGACGGCTCGAATACCGGCACCGGCGCATCGTGGATGTTGGTGGTGCCGACGTACTCGTTGACGCTCGGGCGCCTGTCCACGGTGCGGCGGAAGTAGTCGGCACCGACGGTCAGCTGGTGGCCGACGCTGCCGGTCTGGAAGCGCCCGCGCAGCTCGGCACGGGCCTGCTGGTTGCGGCGGGTGTCGTCCGGGCTGCGGTAGTCGTAGACGTCATAGTCGCCGTTCGGCGCGAAGTAATTGCCCGGCACGCTGCCATCGGCGCACTGCGTGGCGTAGTAGCAGCCGTAGGCGAAGGCGACGTTGTCATCGATCACCGAGCGGCTGTGGCCGACCGAGACGCGCGACTGCCAGGCGTCATTGAAATCGTAGGTGTGCAGGGCGGTGATGTTGGTGCTGGCGATGTCCACCGGGCGCTGCCACGGCTGGTAACCCAGCAGGTGTTCGCGGTCGACACCGCGCGGCAGGTCGCGCGCGCCCAGCAGCTGGTAGCCGGACACCGAACGCTGCGCGCTGGTCTGGTAGTTCGCATCCACCTCCAGCTTGCCGCGTTCGCCGATCAACCAGTCGGCGGCCAGCGCGTAGAAGTTGCGGCGGCCATCGGCGTGCTCGACATAGGAATGGCTGGAATCCCACGCGGCATTCAGGCGCAGGCCGAAACGCGGGGTGATCCAATGACCGACGTCGACAGCGGCGTAGCGCGATCCTTCCGAATCGGTGCCGAGCGTGGCGGTGCGCACCTCGGCCGGGCGCTTGCCGATGTAGTTGATGATCCCGCCCGGCGCCATCACGCCTGCCGCCAGCCCGGCTTCACCCTTGAGGATCTCCACCGACTGCACGTTCTCCAGCGCCAGGCGTTGTTCGCCGGCGATGGACAGCCCGTTGAAGCGGTAGCCGGTGGCCGCGTCCAGTGCGAAGCCGCGGATGGCGATGTTCTGGTAGTAGCCCACCGGCGCGTAGGCATCACCCAGCGAGGCATCGTTGCTGGCCAGCTCGGACAGCGAGCGCACCTGGCGGCGGTCGAGGTAATCGCGCTCGAGCACGTTCACCGACGCCGGCGTGTCCTTCCACGAACCGCCGCCGAAGGCATTCACGCGCGAGGTATCGGCCTTCGCTTTGCCCGCCTCCACGCGCACCGCCGCCAGTTCGGTCGGCGAACCTTCGGCGCCGCGGGCAGCCGCATCGGGGGACGACTCGGCCTCGCTGGCGTGCAGCGGCAGCGCGGCGCAGAGGGCGAGGGAGAGCAGGGTGGGGCGCAGGCAGCGGTTCATTCGATTCGTCTTCGGACAACAAGGGAGACGAAGCGACGGCGCGCAGGTGCACCGGCCCATGATGGGGGTGTGGCTGCGGCTCAAAGCTCCCTACGCCGGTGCAAACCGGATCAGGTTCCAAGGGACTCTCTCAGCCTGGCAGATCCAGGCACCCCCGCTTCAGGTCACCATTTCACTACAAATGGTACGGATTTGCGAGCGGGCGTCCTTCAGGCTGCCGGGTCAGATCCCTTTCCGCAGGAAAGGGATCTGACCCCAACGGTGTCCCAACCGGGTCACGCGGCGGCGTGCAGGGCCTGCAGCAGTGCCTGCCCCGGGGCGGTATGGAACCACGCCGGATGGCCCAGCATGAAAGGCTGCCAGGCCACGTCGGCATTCGCGGTCGAGCCGGTGATGCCCTCGAAGTACTCCACTTCGGACAGTGCGAAGTCGAAATGGACCATGGGCAGCAGGTCGGCCAGCAGGTGCGCGCGTGCCGCCGACAGCGGCAGCACCTGGCGATAGCCCTCGAGCAGCGCCAGCGCGATGTCGAGGCGCACGGCCTCGCTGCCGCGTTCCAGTTCCAGCCACGCCACCGCGTTGCGCTCGATCGCGGTGGCGAGGTCGAACAGTGCGCTGGTGGGCGAAGCCAGGCCGAAATCCAGCACGGTGCTGACCTGCCCGTCGCGCCACAGCAGGTTGGAGACATGCCAGTCGTTATGCGCCCAGAGCCGTGGCTCGGCGCGCAGGCGCTCGGCCAGCCCGGCGTGCCACGGCAGTACGTCGCGCTGCAGCTGCGCCTCCCAGGGAATGCGCGCGAGATAGCGGGCCAGCCCGGGACGCTCATGCAGTCCTGCCTTGATCGCCGCGATCGGATCGTCGGCGCGGATCAGATCATCGCGCGCGACCAGCAGATGGGTGCTGCGCTGGGGCGCATGGTAGCTGGCGGCGGCACGGTGCAGCTGTGCGAGTGCGCGCCCGGCTTCGCGGGCCTGGGCGACATCGGTCAGCAGCGACCACGACACCGCGTCGCGGTACAGGTCATCGCCCACGCCGACGGCGTGCAGTTCAAAGGTCCACTCGCCGTGCTCGACGGCGGTGCGGCCATCGGCCGCTGGCAGCACCTGCACCACCGGTACGCCCGCCGCAGCGAGATGGGCGATGAAATGGTGTTCTTCTTCCAGGCACGTCGCGCTGCGCACGCTGTGGTGATGGCGCTTGACGAACACCGCCCCGTTCGCGCCGCTGACGATGGCGGCAGCCGACAGCGGCCGCGGGCTGTGCCAGCGCGGCTGACTGCCGCTGTCCAGCTGCGGGTAGCGCTGGCGCAGCCACGCGATGTCCGCCGCGCTGATCGGTGGCCAGTCGGCAGCCACCTCGTCGTTGTTGAGGCCCTGCACGCGGTGGGAGGAAGACGTCATGCCGCAGCCCGAGAGGGGAAAGTCACATCCAAGGCTGCGCATTCAACGCCATGAGCGCCACCAACGCAAACGGGCGGGTCACCGACCCGCCCGTCCGTACAGCGGCATCGAGGATGCCGCGCTGCTTACCAGCCGCGATGGCGGCCGCGGTCGTGGTAGTAGCGGTTGTCATAGTAACGCTCACGCTGCCAGCGGCGGTCGTCGCCGCGGTCGTAGTAACCGCTGCGGTAGTAGCCACGATCGTAGCGGCGGTCGTAGCGGTTGTCGTAGTAGCGATTGTCGTAATAACGACGGTCGCGGCGGTCGGAGGTGGTCAGATTGCCGATCGCGCCGCCGGCCACGGCACCACCGACGGTGGCGGCAGGATCACCGTTGGAGAGCAGGTTGCCGGCCACGCCACCGACCACGGCGCCGACCAGGGTGCGCTTGTCCTTCCTCGACATCGCGCTGGCATCGCTGACCACGGCGACACCGGCCACCAGTGCCAGCGCCATCGCCAGACCACGGAAGCTGAGTGTGGAAGTACTGAGCATGATTCGTTCTCCTGTGAGGTGCATGCCACGCTGGGCAGGGAGGGCGCGGGGCGCCCCGGCTGCCGTGATGTCCACGCTGGCGTTCCAACATTGCCGGAACATTGCCTGGTCCACCGTGCGGCTTGCGCATTCATCTAGCGGCAGGTGGCATGAAGCAAGGCTGAAAGCGGCCTCGGCCGCTCAGCTGGCAGAAAGGGAAAAGGCCACGCGGAGATGGCCCCTCCCTTCTCTGCCAAGGCGTTGGCATGTCAGACGCCCATCGCCTTCTGGGCCTGCCGCGCCGGCTCCCGCGGGGTCTCCTGCTGCGGCTGCAGCACGTCAGGCGCGCCCTGCACCGCACCGCTGCTGAGCGCCAGGCCCTGCCCGCTGGCGGCCCGCATCTCCACGGCGACGCGGCTGGGGGCCGGACATGCGCCGGTCAATTCCTTCGACCTCGCATTGCTGTCCGGGCGATTATGTGAATCGCGTCTCAGATTTTCCCGTCACGCAGGTAGTCGAACAATTCGGCATCGCCCTTCAACCCCAGCTTGAGCATCGCATCGCCCTTCTGCCGGCTGATGGTGCTGACGCTCTTGTGCAGCAGCAGCGAGATCTCCTTCACTGTCATGCCGGTGCCGAGCAGGCGCAGCACCTCCACCTCGCGCGGGGACAGCGGCTTGCCGTCGCCCTCGCGCATGCGCCAGCTGCCGGCTGCCTCCACCCGCTCGCGCAGGCTGCGGCTGATGTAGGGCTGGCCGCGGTAGACCGCCTGGATCGCCTGCGGCAGCTCGTCCATCGACGAACTCTTGTCGACCAGGCCGAGCACACCACTGTCGAGCACCATGCGCAGGATCGCCAGGTTGCTGGAAACGCTGAGCATCAGCACCGGCAGGTCCGGGTGGCGGCGCCGGATCATGCCGATCATGGCGAAGCCATCGGCCTGCGGGCTGCCCGGCATGGAGTAGTCGGTGACCAGCAGGTCGCAGGGCTGGTTGGCGAGCAGGGTCATCAGTGCCTGCGCGCTGTCGGCCTCGCCGACCACGCGGCCCACGCCACTGGACTCGATGACGGCGCGGGTACCGATGCGGACCACCGGGTGATCGTCTGCGATGATGATGCGCAAGCTCATGCTCTAGTATGGCCATCGGGCACGCCGGACCGCGACCATCGCGGTCCCTGGCAGGATTCTAGGAGATCGACGCAGATGCGTAGGTGGGCTGTTCGCGGGCTGCTCCTGCTGCTGGCGGTGCTGGCCCTGCCCGTGGCCCAGGCACAGCCGGTCCCTGGGCTGCTGCCGCTCAGCCCGTTGCAGCGCGAATACCTGGTGGCGCATCCGACCATCGTTGTCGGGCAGTATGACAGCGGTTGGCCGCCCTTCGAGTCCCTCCGTGACGGCCAGCAGGTGGGTCTGGGACCGGACTACCTGTCGCATCTTGCACGCCAGCTCGGCATGAAGGTCGAGGCGCGCCGCTATCCCGACTGGACATCCGTGCTGGATGCGGCATGCCGTGGCGAGATCGACGTGGTGATGAATGTCGGTCTCAGTGCCGACCGCACCCGCTGCATGGTCTATACCGCGGCCTACAGTGAGGCGCCGCTCGCCCTGGTGGGCCGGCCCGATGACCTGCGTGCCTCCGACATGCCGGACCTGGATGGGCTGAGGGTCGTGATCGAGCAGGATTTCCTGACCGGTCCGCAGGTGCGCGCCCGATTCCCGCGTGCCCGCCAGCTTGTCGCAAGCGACACGTTGAGCGCGTTGCAGATGGTCATAGACGACAAGGCCGACGTCTACATCGGCAATGCATTTGTCGCCACCGAGCTGATTGCCAGCCGGCGCCTGCAGGGCGTGGCGCTGCTGCGGCCGAGCGACCTGCCCCCTGAGCGGCTGCACTTCGGCATTCCCAACAGCAAGCAACCCCTGGCCGAAGCCCTGGACCTGGCGCTGGCGGCCACCAGCCAGGCCCAGCGCGATGCCCTGGCACAACGCTGGTTGTCACCGCCGCACTGGTCGGCATCGGCGCAGCTGGCGCTGAGCCAGGCCGAGAAGCGCGTGCTGGAGCAGCCGCTGAAGATCGGTTTCGCCCCGAATGCCGCGCCGCTGTCGTTCACCGGCGAGGATGGCCGGCCCAGCGGCCTGGCCAGCGAATACCTGCAGCGCCTGATGCAGGCCGGTGCCAACCTGCAGGTCGAGGACAGCCACGACTGGTACGAGGTACGCGAGAAGGCCCGCCGCGGTGAGCTGCAGGCGGTGATGGGCATTCCTGTCGATTCACGTTACCTGGGCCCGGACTGGGTGTTCAGCCAGCCCTTCATCAGCGTGCCGAACGTGATTGTGGTCAGGAGCGATGGCGAGTCGCTGCTGGACCTGGCTGACCTGCAGGGCAAGCGCGTGCTGCTGTCCGACCCGGAGCGTGTGCGCGGCTACGTGCTGCAGCAGGCACCGCAGGCGCGGATCATCGCTGCACGCAGCGTCGAACAGTCACTGCAGCGCCTGCTCGATGGCGAAGCCGATGCGTACATCGGCAACCTTGCCGTGGTGGATCACCTGCTGCGCAGCCGTTTCCCGGGGCGGCTGCAGGTGGCGGCACCGGCCGGCTTCAACGACCAGCTGGTGCTGGCCGTGGATCGCCGCCACGCGGCGCTGGCCACCACCTTCGATCGCCTGCTGCTGCAGATGACCCCACGCAAGCGCGAGGCCCTGCGCAACGCCTGGCTGGGGGTGGAGTACCGCAACGGTGTCGATTGGAGCAACGTGCTGCGGTGGGGCGTGCCGGTGCTGCTGGTGCTGCTGACCGCGCTGCTGGTGCATGGCGTCGGCCATTGGCGCCTGCGCCGTGAGGTGGCAGGACGCCGCCAGCTGGAGCAGCGCCTGGCCGAGGTGACCGACAACCTGCCGGCGGTGGTCTACCAGGCACGTCGCGATGCCGATGGCACGCTCAGTTTCCCGTTCATTGCCGGCGACCTGCCGGCGTTGTTCGGTATCACCCGGCAGCAGGCCGAGCAGGATGCGAAGCTGCTGCTGGAACGCATCGAGCAGGACGACCGCGCGCACATCCTGCATTCCATCGAACAGGCCGCGCGCCAGTTCGCACCGTTGGTCCTGGAGTTCCGCCTGCGCAGCGATGAGGAAGGCACGCGCTGGGTGCGCAGCCAGGCCCACCCCTATGCCGCCGAAGAGGGCGCGGTGATCTGGAGCGGCTACTGGGTGGATGTGACCGAAGCGCGGATGCAGGCCGATGCGCTGGCGGCGGCGAAGGCAGAGGCCGAGCAGGCTGCGGAAGCCAAATCGCGTTTCCTGGCCACGATGAGCCACGAGATCCGCACGCCCATGAGTGGCGTGCTGGGCATGCTGGAGGTGCTGGCGCACTCGCCGCTGGACAGCGAGCAGCAGCGCATCCTCGGCGTGATCGAGGATTCGGCGCAGATGCTGCGGCAGATCCTCGACGACATCCTCGATTACTCGCGGCTGGAAGCAGGTGCATTGCGCCTGGAGCCGGTGCCGCAACCGCTGCGGCCCCTGCTGGAAAGCGTGTGCCGCCTGCTGTCCGCGCAGGCCAGCGCGCGTGGCCTGGCGCTGCACGTGCAGATCGATCCCGATCTGGCGCCGGCCCACGAAGTGGACGGCGTACGGCTGCGCCAGATCGTGTTCAACCTGCTCAGCAATGCCATCAAGTTCACCAGCCAGGGCGAGGTGCGCCTGCAGCTGGAGGTGCTGGGGCCGACCAGCGAGGACGGTGTGCAGCCGCTGTGCCTGAGCGTGACCGACACCGGCATGGGCATCGCACCGGAACAACTGCAGCACCTGTTCGCGCCATTCACCCAGGCCGGCGCCTACATCCAGCGTGACCACGGCGGCACCGGCCTGGGCCTGAGCATCTGCCAGCGCCTGGTGCAGATGATGCAGGGCGAACTGACCCTGCACAGCACGCTGGGCGAAGGCACGCGCGCCGAAGTGCGGGTCTCGCTGGTCGAGGCCGGCAGCGAGGACGCGGCGGCGCTGCTGGCCGAGCAGGACCAGACCGCGCTGCTGCCCGCCGCGTTGCGCCAGGCGCGGGTGCTGGTGATCGAGGATCACCCGACCAACCAGGCGATGATGGCGTGGCGGCTGCAGCAACTGGGCGTGCCCTATGTGCTGCTGGGCGACGGCCAGCAGGCGCTGGACCGCTTGTCATCAGAGTCCTTCGACCTGGTCATTACCGACTGCCGCATGCCGGTACTCGACGGGTTTGGGTTCACCCGCCTGCTGCGCGAACGCGAGGGTCGTACCGGGCAGCCGCGACTGACGGTGCTGGCATTGACCGCCAGCGTGCTGGACGACGATGCGCGCCGCTGCCGCGAGGCAGGCATGGACGAGGTGCTGGCCAAGCCGCTGTCGCTGGCCACGCTGCGCACCGCGCTGCTGCGCTGGCTGCCGCAGGCGCAGGGCCAGTCGTTCGACGCGGCCGTACAGGAGGACGCCGCCGACGACGGTGATGCGGTGCCTGACCTGGCCACCCTGCAGCAGCGCTACGGTTCGCGTGCGGTGGCCGAACAGCTGCGCGACAGTCTGCTGCAGGCCAGTGAGGGCGACCTCGCGGCCGTGCTGCGCGCCGTGCAGGCCGGTGACCGCGAGACCGCGGCGCGGCACCTGCATCGCCAGGCCGGCGGCCTCGGGGCGATCGGAGCGACGGCACTGGCCGGGCAGGCCAACGCGCTGGTCGAGCGCCTGCAGGATGCGGGCGGGACCGACCCGGCACCGTTGTTCGCAGCCGTCACGGCGTTCGTGGCCCGGCTGCAGCATCAGCTGCAGCGACTGGCTCACTGAGCCGACTGCTGTTGCAGGTAGGCGATCACCAGCGCGCGGCGTTCGGGGCTGGGGAAGGCGTTGTACATGCGGGTGCCGGGCACCACGTGGGTGGGCGACTGCAGGAAGGCATCCAGGGTCTGCGCGGTCCAGGTGATGTCGGCGCGGCGCATGCCCTCGGAATAGCCGTAGTCGGGCAGGCTGCCGGCGCGGCGGCCGATCACGCCGTGCAGGTTCGGCCCGAAGCGGTGGATGCCGCCGGGCTGCACGGTGTGGCAGCCGGCGCACAGTTCGAACGCGCGCTGCATGGCCTGCTGCCGGGCCTGTTCGGGCGTGGCCGCTGGCGCAGGCGGGCGCTGGCAGGCCGTGGCAAGCAGGGCCCAGGCAAGGGCGGTGAGCAGGGAGACACGCATGGCCGGGCAGGATAGCGGTGCGCTGCAGTGGCCGGGCTGCGACACGCGGTCGCAGCCCGGGGCGATCACATGCCCGAGTAGTTCGGGCCGCCGCCGCCCTGCGGGGTCACCCAGACGATGTTCTGGGTCGGGTCCTTGATGTCGCAGGTCTTGCAGTGCACGCAGTTCTGCGCGTTGATCTGCAGGCGTGCGTTGTCGGCTTCGCCAACGAACTCGTACACGCCGGCCGGGCAGTAGCGCGCTTCCGGGCCGGCGTACTCGGCCAGGTTCACCTTCACCGGAATGCTCGGGTCCTTCAGGGTCAGGTGGCTGGGCTGGTTCTCGTCGTGGTTGGTGCTGCTCAGGAACACCGAGCTGAGACGGTCGAAGGTCAGCACCCCGTCCGGCTTCGGATAGGTAATGCGGGTGTGCTGGGCCGCCGGCTCCAGGCAGGCATGGTCCGGCTGGGTGCGGTGCAGCGTCCACGGCGGGTTGCGCACGCCCAGCTTCGGCAGCAGCCACTGCTCCACGCCGGTCATCAGCGTGGCCACGGTCTGGCCCTTCTTGAACCACTGCTTGAAGTTCTTGGCCTGCTGCAGTTCGGTGAACAGCCAACTGGCTTCGAAGGCCTTCGGATAGTCGCTCAGCTCATCGTGCTGGCGGTTGGCGGCCAGCGCGTCGAACGCGGCGTCGGCGCAGAGCATGCCGGTCTTGATCGCGGCGTGGCTGCCCTTGATGCGGCTGGCGTTGAGATAACCGGCCTCGCAACCGACCAGCGCGCCACCGGGGAACACCGTCTTCGGCAGCGACAGCAGGCCGCCGGCGGTGATCGCACGCGCGCCGTAGCCGATGCGGGTACCGCCTTCCAGGTGCTTGCGGATATCCGGATGGGTCTTGAAGCGCTGGAATTCCTCGAACGGGCTCAGCCAGGGGTTTTTGTAGTCCAGGCCGACCACGTAGCCGATGGCGACCTTGCCACCTTCGGCGTGGTAGAGGAACGCGCCGCCGTAGGTGTCGCTGTCCAGCGGCCAGCCGGCGGCGTGCACCACCAGGCCCGGCTCATGCCTGGCCGGGTCGATCTGCCACAGTTCCTTGATGCCGATGCCGTAGGCCTGCGGGTCCTTGCCTTCGTCCAGCTTGTAGCGGGCGATCAGCTGGCGGCCGAGGTGGCCGCGCGCGCCTTCGGCGAAGACCGTGTACTTGGCGTGCAGCGCCATGCCGCGCTCGAAGGCCGGGCCGATGCTGCCGTCCTTCTCGATGCCCATGTCGCCGGTGGCCACGCCGATCACTTCGCCGTTGCCGCCGTACAGCACCTCGGCGGCGGCGAAGCCGGGGAAGATCGCCACTTCCAGCGCCTCGGCCTGCTGCGCCAGCCAGCGGGTCACTTCGCCCAGGCTGATGATGTAGTTGCCTTCGTTGTGGAAGCACTCCGGCAGCAGCGCATTGGGCGTGCTGCGCGACCCGGTCTCGCTGAGGAACAGGAACTCGTCGCGGGTGACCTTCTGCTTCAGCGGTGCGCCGCGTTCGGCCCAGTCCGGGAACAGTTCGGCCAGCGCGCGCGGATCCATCACCGCGCCGGACAGCACGTGCGCGCCCGGTTCGGAGCCCTTTTCCAGCACGCACACCGACAGTTCGCGGCCGGCTTCGATCGCGCGCTGGCGCAGGCGGATCGCGGTGGCCAGGCCGGCGGGGCCGGCGCCGACGATCACCACGTCGAACTCCATTACTTCACGCGGGGGCAGGGCGTTGGCTTCAGCGCTCATCGATTGCATGACTCGTGGGTAGGGCCGGCATCGGGGCCACCGGCGGTGCCTGGGAATCGCGCGTGCAGCCACGGGCGAAACGGTTGTTTGAATGTGTCAGGGTACCGGGCCGCGCGTGATCGAGCTAGATCGGCGATGTTCACGCCCGGATTGCTGCAATGCAGCGTAGGGCTGCAGCCCTGCCGGTGCCGACCCAGGCCGGCACGCGCTGTGCGGATGACCGACAATGGCCCGGTCCTGACTGCGCGTGAGTGCCATGGCTTTGCATCCGTACGATCTGTTCGATGTCCGTTCCCTGCTCAACGAGGAAGAGCGCGCGGTGCAGGAGAGCGTCGCCCGCTTCACCAACGAGCGCGTGCTGCCGATCATCGGCGATGCCTTCGACCAGGCCCGTTTCCCCGCCGAGCTGGTGCCGGAGATCGCGTCTCTGGGCCTGCTCGGCGCGACACTGCCGGCCGAATACGGTGGCGGTGGCCTCGGCGCGGTCAGCTATGGCCTGATCTGCCAGGAGCTGGAGCGCGGCGATTCTGGCCTGCGCAGCTTCGTTTCGGTGCAGAGCTCGCTGTGCATGTATCCCATCTACGCGTACGGCGGCGAGGAACAGCGCCAGCAGTGGCTGCCAGCGATGGCACGCGGCGAGCTGATCGGCTGCTTCGGCCTGACCGAGGCGCACGGCGGGTCCGACCCGGCCAGCATGAAGACCCGCGCGGTGCGCGACGGCAGCGACTGGCGCATCAGCGGCAGCAAGATGTGGATCACCAGCGGCCCGGTGGCCGACCTGGCCATCGTCTGGGCACAGACCGAGGACGGTATCCAGGGCTTCGTGCTGGAGAAGGGCATGGCCGGCTTCACCACGCAGGAAATCAAGCACAAGATGAGCCTGCGCGCATCGCTGACCGGTGCGCTGTTCTTCGATGACGTGCGCGTGCCCGACAGCCACCGCCTGCCGAACGTGAAGGGCCTGAAGGGGCCGCTGGGCTGCCTGACCCAGGCCCGCTATGGCATCAGCTGGGGCCCGATCGGCGCGGCCATCGCCTGCCTGGATGAAGCGCTGGGCTACGCCAAGGAGCGCGTGCTGTTCGGCCGCCCGCTGGCTGCCACCCAGAGCGCGCAGATCAAGCTGGCGGAAATGGCCCGCCGCATCACCACCGCCCAGCTGCTGGCCCTGCAGCTGGGCCGGCTGAAGGAAGCCGGCCAGCTGCAGCCGCAGCAGGTCAGCCTGGCCAAGTGGAACAACTGCCGCATGGCGATCGACATCGCCCGCGAGTGTCGCGATCTGCTCGGTGGGGCTGGCATCACCACCGAACACGTGGCGATCCGGCACGCACTGAACCTCGAATCGGTGATCACCTATGAAGGCACCGAGACCGTGCACCAGCTGGTGATCGGCCGCGAACTGACCGGCATCAACGCGTTCTGAGTGCACCGGTAGTACCGGCCGCTGGCCGGCATTGCCGAGTAGGGTGGGCGGCAACGGACGCCTATCCGGAGATGCAAACTGAATGAAGAACAATTCCACTGTAAGACTGCTGTGCCTCCCGCTGCTCTTCCAAGCCTCCGTGCTGCAGATGGCGTGGGCAGGCAACAGGGATGATGCGGCATGGGCAGGCAGCTATTCGCAGGCGAGCGATCTGTGTACCGAACCGGGCAGCGGACGCAGTTGCCGCGATGGATTCAGGGACAGCCTGTCGATTGTCGAAGAATCACTGGGCTACAGGGTTGAGCTGCACAGCACCCAGTCGATGCAGCACGTCTGCTCCTTCGTGCTGCATATGAAGCCAGAAGGCGGAAAACTGATTCATCAGTCCGAACTGGGCACAGTGGCTATCGAGAAACATGCAGGTGCGCTGAGAGTCTCATCCGGCGGGATCGACCCGACGGTGACGGGCTTGGGCATGTGCGGTGCGCATGCCGATATTGATGGTCTGGAGTTTTCTTTTGTGGACAATCGCACACGCCCCGGGCAACGCAAGGGCGCCCACTCCTGATTGATCCAGGCGGAAGGCATCCACGCATGGCGTGGATTTACCGCGCGGCTGTCGGGTCCGCCTTGAAGCGGAAGGGTACCGGTGCGCAGCACCGGCTCGCCGATGGCGGCGCGCTTCTTTGGCTACTTTCTTTGCGCGAGCAAAGAAAGTGACACACGTGAGCTACGCCCCACCAGCAAACCCGTGCTGCCGCCACGCCTCGTACATCACCACGGCAACGGTGTTGGAAAGATTGAGGCTGCGGTTGCCCGGCCGCATCGGCAGGCGCAGGCGGCGGCCATCCGGCAGTGCATCGAGCACGTCCTGCGGCAGGCCACGGCTTTCCGGGCCGAACAGGAAGGCATCGCCCTCTTCAAAGGCCACGCTGTCGTAGCGCACGCTGGCGCGGGTACTGAGTGCGAACAACCGATTCGGTGCGATCCGCGCCAGCGCGGTGTCCAGGTCGGGGTGCACCTGCAGGCGCGAGTACTCGTGGTAGTCGAGGCCGGCGCGCTTGAGCTGCTTGTCTTCCAGTGCGAAGCCGAGCGGCTCGACCAGGTGCAGCTGCGCGCCGGTGTTGGCACAGAGCCGGATCACATTGCCCGTGTTGGGCGGGATTTCCGGTTGGAACAGGATCACGTGGAACGGGGGCGCGGCATTCATCGGCGCAGTGTACCTGCGACGGCGGCCGGCTTTACGGCGCGCGCCCTGCGCTGGGCAGGGCGGCACCGCTTACGGGCGCAGCAGGACCTGGGCGGTTTCGGTGGCCAGCGCCTGCAGGTCGGCAGCGCTCGGGCGCACCTGCAGGGCCGGCAGGTTGACGATGACCGAGTTGGCGACGTTGGTGGCGGCGGCGGCCAGGGTGGCGGCGTAGCGCTGGGCTTCCAGTTCGGCGGCCAGGGCGACGCGCTGTTCCAGGCTCGGGCGCACTTCCACCGAGGCCAGGGTGGTGATCGGCATCGCGGCGGCGACCGGGGCGGCGACGTAGCCGTTGCGCTCGGCCAGCTGGTCAGCGCTGGGGCGCACTTCCACGGTGGCCAGGGTCGGGATGCCGCTGGCCTGTTCCCAGGCCTGCTGGGCCAGTTGGTCGGCGGCCGGGCGAACCTGCACGGTGGCCAGGGTCTTGATGGATTCGGAGGCCTGCACCGACGAAACAACCGCGGTGCCGGCGATCAGGGCGATGGCGATGGCAATGGTCTTGGTGTTCATGACGGGGCCTGTTTAGTGTTGTTGAGCGGTGGTGTGGTAGTAAGGTAGTACACCAATTCTGGGCATGCAAGAGAAATTTTCGATTTCCTGCATTTGTTCAGTCTTCAGTCAGCTTTTGTCTGAAGCCCTTCCTGGCGCAGGAAGTACCAAGCAATCCGCGTGCCAACTTTTAGTTATTGATTTGAAAGGGTTTTTCGGCATCCGAAAAGTGTCCGCTGGGCGGACACCTGTCCATTCGTCGCGCCACGGACACTGTCCGGACGTCTTCAGCCGGCGCATGTGACGGGCCAGGCACGCCGATCGGGCCGGGAGCGGAGGGCCTTGGGGGCGAACACCCCCAGTGACTGGTGACCGATTCCGGCCGCCGCGCGCGCAGGCTAGGATCGGGGTTCACCTTCGTGACCAAGGATCCGGATATGTCTCTCGCCCTTCGCCCGCGCGCTGCACTGCTGGCCGTCGCCCTCAGCACCGCCCTGGGCACGCTCGCGCCCACCCATGCGCTCGCCGCCAAGCCGGCGGCACCGGCCAAGGTCGATATCCCGTACGAGCAGTTCACCCTGCCCAACGGCCTGCGCGTGATCGTGCATACCGATCGCAAGGCGCCGATCGTTGCGGTCAACGTCTGGTACCACGTGGGCAGCAAGGATGAACCGGCCGGCCGTACCGGCTTCGCGCACCTGTTTGAACACCTGATGTTCCAGGGCAGCGAAAACCACGACGGCGAATTCTTCGAACCGTTCAAGCAGGTGGGTGCCACCAACCAGAACGGCACCACCAACACCGATCGCACCAACTATTTCGAGAACGTGCCGACTACCGCGCTGGACATGGCGCTGTGGATGGAATCGGACCGCATGGGCCATCTGGTCGGTGCGATCGACCAGGCCGCGCTGGACGAGCAGCGCGGCGTGGTGCAGAACGAGAAGCGCCAGGGCGAGAACCAGCCCTACGGCCAGGCCTGGGACCAGCTCAACAAGGCGCTGTACCCGGTAGGCCACCCGTACCACCACGGCGTGATCGGGTCGATGAACGATCTCAACGCGGCGTCGCTGGATGACGTGAAGACCTGGTTCCGCACCTGGTACGGCCCGAACAACGCGGTACTGGTGCTGGCCGGCGACATCGATCTGGCCACCGCCAAGGAAAAGGTCGCCAAGTACTTCGGCAGCATCCCGGCCGGCCCGACCATGGCGCAGCCGGCCGTGAACGTGGCCAAGCGCAGCGCCGACACGCGCGAGACGATGACCGACAAGGTGCCGCAGGCGCGCATCTACCGCGCCTGGAACGTGCCGCAGGTCGGCACCACCGAGGTCGATCAGCTGCAGCTGTTCGCGCAGGTGCTGGGCGGTGCCAAGTCGTCCCGCCTGAGCCAGCGCCTGCAGCACCAGGACAAGCTGGTGGACAGCATCGCGTCGGGCCTGTCGACGTCGCAGCTGGGCTCCAACTTCGTGATCATGGCGACGGTCAAGCAGGGCCAGGACCCGGCCAAGGTCGAGAAGATCATCGACGAGGAACTGGACCGGCTGATCAAGCAGGGCCCCACCGCGGCCGAGCTGGAGCGGGCCAAGACCGGTGCCCGCGCAGGCTTCATCCGCGGCATCGAGCGCATCGGTGGCTTCGGCGGCAAGGCCGACGCACTGGCCGAGTGCGCAGTGTTCACTGGCGACCCGGGCTGCTTCCGCACCTCGCTGGCCAACATCGAGAAGGCCAGCGCTGCCGACCTGAGCCGCCTGGGCGCGCAGTGGCTGGACAAGGGCAGCCACACCCTGGTGATCGCACCGGGTGAACGCGTGGCGCTGAAGGAAGATCCCAGCCAGGCGCCGAAGCCGTTCAACGTACCGGCGGTGGACCCCAAGTACAGCACCCTGCCGGAGCAGGTCGACCGCAAGGCCGGCGTGCCGCAGACCCGCGAGTTCCCGCAGCTGAAGTTCCCGGCGCTGCAGCGTGCCACGCTGAAGAACGGCACCCAGGTGATCCTGGCCGAGCGCCATGAGATCCCGGTGGTGCAGTTCAGCTACCAGTTCCCGGGCGGCTTCAGTGCCGACCAGGGCCGCAAGCCGGGCACCGCCAACTTCACCATGAGCCTGATGACCGAAGGCGCCGGCAAGCTGGGCTCGCTGGCCTTCGCCGATGCCGCTGACGCACTGGGCGCCAGCCTGGATGCCTCGGCCGGCCTGGACTCGATGAGCGTGGACCTGTCGGCGCTGAAGGAAAACCTGGCACCGTCGCTGGCGCTGTACCGCGACCTGCTGCGTGAGCCGCGTTTCGAGCAGGGCGAGATCGACCGGGTCAAGGCGACCTGGATCGCCGGCATCCAGCAGGAGAAGGTCAACCCCGGTGCGGTGGCGATGCGCGTGCTGCCGCCGCTGCTGTACGGCAAGGGCCATCCGTATGCCATTCCGTTCACCGGTAGTGGCGACGAGGCGGCGATCAACGGCCTGACCCGCGAGGACCTGGTCGACTTCCACCACGACTGGCTGCGGCCGCAGAACGGCACCCTGATCGTGGTCGGCGACACCACGCTGGCCGAGATCGTGCCGCTGCTGGACAAGCAGCTGGGCGACTGGAAGGCGGCAGGCGATGCGCCGCAGGTGAAGGCGGCCACCGATGTCGCACTGCCGAAGGGCCCGCGCGTGTTCCTGATCGACCAGCCGGGTGCAGTGCAGGCCAACCTGTTCGCCGGCCAGGTGGTGCCGCCCTCCAGTGCGTCCAGTTCCACCCGCTTCGACATTGCCAACGGGGTGATCGGCGGCGACTTCACCTCGCGCCTGAACATGAACCTGCGCGAGGACAAGCACTGGTCCTACGGTGCGCGCAGCAGCGCGGTCAACTCGGTGGGCCAGCGCCCGTGGATGGCCAGCGCGCCGGTGCAGATCGACAAGACCGGCCCGGCGATGGCCGAGATGCGCAAGGAAATCGCCGCGTTCGCCGATGGCAGCAAGCCGGCGACCGCGGCCGAGGTCAACCGCATCCGCAACATCCAGACCCTGAGCCTGCCCGGTGCCTACGAGACCGCCAGCGCGGTGGCCGCCACCATCGGTTCGATCGTGCAGTTCAAGCGTCCGGACGACTATGTGCTGCGCCGCAAGGCCGAGATCGAAGCGATGACCCCGGCGCAGGTGCAGCAGGCCGCTGCCGAGATCAAGCCGCAGGCCCTGACCTGGGTGGTGGTGGGCGATCTCAAGCAGACCGAAGCGGCGGTGCGTGCGCTGAACCTGGGCGAGGTGACGGTGATCGACGCCGAAGGCAACCCGGTCAAGAAATAAGGCAATACCCGGCCCGCCCTGTGGCGGGCCGGCTGCCCCGGTAGTGCCGGCCGCTGGCCGGCAACCCCGTCATGCATCCGGGGTCAGAGCCCCCTGCGGGGGGGCTGACCCCTCTGCCGACCTGGGGTCGGATCCCCCGCAGGGGGCTATGACCCCGGCCCCGGCTACCCCCGATTCAGGCTGTTCAGGCAGAATCCCCCCATACCCTTCCAGGATCTGCCCATGCGCGTTCTGCTGCTTTCCTCCCTGCTGCTCACCGTCACCGCCTGTACCTGGGTGCCGATCGAACCGGCCGGCAAGGCGACCCGCGTGCTGCCGGCGGGCCCGGTTCCAGCCGGTTGCATCGCCAAGGGCGAGGTGGTGGTCACCGTGAAGAGCAAGGTCGGCTTCTACAACCGCAACCCGCTGCGGGTGCAGGAAGAGCTGGAAACGCTGGCCCGCAATGAGGCCCCCAGCGCCGGCGCCAATGCCGTGCAGGCCGCTGCGGCCCCCGCCGATGGCAGCCAGCGCTTTGCAGCGTTCCAGTGCCCGCCGCGCTGAACGCTTCACCATACGGCCAAGGCTGAATTCGTAAAGATGCGGTGAAAGCCCGGGGGTTATAGAATAGCGCCCCCTTTTGCCTGAGCCTTGGCGCTAACCTCGATGCTCTTCAAGAATGTCTCGATCGCCGGCCTGGCACACGTCGACGCGCCGCATACGCTGACGACCAAGGAAATCAACGAGCGGCTGCAGCCGACGCTGGATCGCTTGGGTATCCGCACCGATGTGCTCGGCGACATCGCCGGCATCCACGCCCGCCGCCTGTGGGACAACGGCGTACTGGCCTCGGACGCTGCCACCATGGCCGGGCGCAAGGCGCTGGAAGACGCGGGCATCACCGCGACCCAGGTCGGCCTGCTGGTCAACACCTCGGTCAGCCGCGACTACCTGGAGCCGTCCACCGCCTCCATCGTGTCGGGCAACCTCGGCGTCAGCGACGAATGCATGACCTTCGACGTCGCCAATGCCTGCCTGGCCTTCATCAATGGCATGGATATCGCCGCGCGCATGATCGAGCGCGGTGATATCGACTACGCGCTGGTGGTGGATGGCGAGACCGCCAACCTGGTGTACGAGAAGACCCTGGAGCGCATGACCGCCCCGGACGTCACCGCCGATGATTTCCGCAACGAGCTGGCCGCGCTGACCACCGGTTCGGGCGCCGCCGCGATGGTGATGGCGCGCTCGGAGCTGGTGCCGGATGCCCCGCGCTACAAGGGCGGCGTGACCCGCTCGGCCACCGAGTGGAACCAGCTGTGCCTGGGCAACCTGGACCGCATGGTGACCGACACCCGCCTGCTGCTGATCGAAGGCATCAAGCTGGCGCAGAAGACCTTCAGCGCCGCCAAGATCGCACTCGGCTGGGCCGTGGAAGAACTGGACCAGTTCGTGATCCACCAGGTCAGCCAGCCGCACACCGCCGCGTTCATCAAGAATTTCGGCATCGACCCGAAGAAGGTCATGACCATCTTCGGCGAGCACGGCAACATCGGCCCGGCCTCGGTGCCGATCGTGCTGAGCAAGCTCAAGCAGCTGGGCAAGCTGAAGAAGGGCGATCGCATCGCGCTTCTGGGCATTGGCTCGGGCCTGAACTGCTCGATGGCTGAAGTGGTCTGGTAAAAAAGTCACCGCTGACCTGCTGCACGATGGGCAGCGATGATTTTTCCAAGTGTCCAGGGGCCGGTTCTACCGGCCCTTTCTACAGGTGCGATTCGATGTCCCAGCTTCCCGGTTACCCCGCCCACCCGCAGCGCTTCGAGGTCCGACCGGGCCTGTCGATGAACTATCTCGACGAAGGCCCGCGCGACGGCGAAGTGGTGCTGATGGTGCATGGCAACCCGTCGTGGAGCTACTACTGGCGCACGCTGGTGGCCGGCCTGTCGGACAGGTACCGCTGCATCGTGCCGGACCACATCGGCATGGGCCTGTCGGACAAGCCCGATGACAGCCGCTACGACTACACGCTGCAGTCGCGCGTGGACGACCTCGATGCGCTGCTGAAGCACCTGGGCATCACCGGCCCGGTGACCCTGGCCGTGCACGACTGGGGCGGCATGATCGGCTTCGGCTGGGCGCTGTCGCACCACGCCCAGGTCCAGCGCCTGGTGGTGCTCAACACCGCCGCGTTCCCGATGCCGGCGGCGAAGAAGATGCCCTGGCAGATCGCGCTCGGCCGCCACTGGAAGATCGGTGAGTGGATCATCCGCAGCTTCAACGCGTTCTCGTCCGGTGCCTCGTGGCTGGGCGTGGAGCGGAAGATGCCGGCCGATGTGCGCCGCGCGTACGTGTCGCCGTACAACAGCTGGGCCAACCGCATCAGCACCGTCCGCTTCATGCAGGACATCCCGCTGTCGCCGGCCGACAAGGCCTGGTCGCTGCTGGAACGGGCCGGCAAGGCGCTGCCGTCGTTCGCGGATCGACCGGCCTTCCTCGGCTGGGGCCTGCGCGACTTCGTGTTCGACCACCACTTCCTGAAGGGTTTCCAGGCCGCGCTGCCGCAGGCCGAGGTGCATGCCTTCGAGGACGCCGGCCACTACGTGCTGGAAGACAAGCATGAAGTGCTGGTGCCGGAGATCCGCGCCTTCCTGGACGCGAACCCGCTCTGATCGGCTCCCGGGCCGGATCCCGGGAGTGCCGGCCGCTGGCCGGCAACTTCATGAACCCGGCGCGCATAGCGCGCTTGCCGGCCAGCGGCCGGCACTACCATTACGCCGCGACCGGTGCCTGCGGCGGTGAGGACGGGCTGTTGCCGTTGTCGTCCGGATGGTCGTCGTCATTGTCGGCATCATCGCGCCAGCGCCAGTCGGCCAGCGTCAGCGGATCCAGGCCATAGGCGATGCGTGCCTTGTCGCACTGCGGGCTGGCCTTGCCGTACTCCCAGGATGCATCCACCTCACGGCACACGCTGGGCCGGTTGGGGTGGATGGTGCAGCGCGAGTACACGCCGATCTGCGCATCCAGCGCCACGCAGCGCACCGGCTTGGAGTGGGTGCCGCGCATGCACAGGCGGTGCGGGTCCAGCACCTCGGTGAGCTGGTGCGGCACGCCGCCGGGGGTGACCTCGTCCGATTCCATCCAGTGGAAGGCCACGCGGTATTGGGTGCAGCAGGCGCCGCAGGTCATGCAGGGATGTTGCATGGGCAAGCCGCCTCGGGCGGCAGTCGGAATCAGGAACGAGGGAGCGGATTTTCCACGAAGTGGGCCGCCGCGCAAGAAATTCCGTAAGCGGCGACAATGAACGGATGAACCGACCCTGCAACATTGCCGCGCGCCTGCCTGAACTGGCGCGTGAACGCCCTGACCAGATTGCCATCCGTTGTCCCGGCCGCCGCGGCGCGGGCAATGGCATGGCGGCCTACGACGTGACCCTGGACTACCGCCAGCTGGACACCCGCAGCGATGCCATGGCCGCCGGCCTGGCCGGTTACGGGATCGGCCGCGGCGTGCGTACGGTCGTGATGGTGCGGCCCTCGCCGGAGTTCTTCCTGCTGATGTTCGCGCTGTTCAAGCTGGGCGCGGTGCCGGTGCTGGTCGACCCGGGCATCGACAGGCGTGCGCTGAAGCAGTGCCTGGACGAAGCGCAGCCGCAGGCCTTCATCGGCATTCCGCTGGCGCACGTGGCGCGGCTGGTGCTGCGCTGGGCGCCGTCGGCCACCCGCCTGGTCACGGTCGGCCGGCGCCTCGGCTGGGGCGGCACCACGCTGGCCGCGCTGGAGCGCGCTGGCGCCAGCGCTGGGCCGATGCTGGCCGACACCGATGGCGAGGACATGGCCGCGATCCTGTTCACCAGTGGCTCCACCGGCGTGCCCAAGGGCGTGGTCTACCGCCACCGCCACTTCGTTGGACAGATCCAGCTGCTGGGCAGCGCCTTCGGCATGGAAGCGGGCGGTGTGGACCTGCCGACGTTCCCGCCGTTCGCGCTGTTCGATCCGGCGCTGGGGCTGACCTCGGTGATTCCGGACATGGACCCGACCCGGCCGGCGCAGGCTGACCCGGCCCGCCTGCACGACGCCATCCAGCGTTTCGGCGTGACCCAGCTGTTCGGCTCGCCGGCCCTGATGCGGGTGCTGGCGCGGCATGGCCGGCCGCTGCCGACGGTGACCCGGGTGACCTCGGCCGGTGCCCCGGTGCCGCCGGATGTGGTCGCCACCATCCGGGGCCTGCTGCCGGCCGATGCGCAGTTCTGGACCCCGTACGGCGCCACCGAGTGCCTGCCGGTGGCGGTGGTCGAGGGGCGCGAACTGGAGCGTACCCGTGCCGCGACCGAGGCCGGTGCCGGCACCTGCGTGGGCAGCGTGGTGGCGCCCAACGACGTGCGCATCATCGCCATCGACGACGCACCGTTGCCGGAGTGGTCGCAGGCGCGCGTGCTGGCCACCGGCGAAGTGGGCGAGATCACCGTGGCCGGACCGACCGCCACCGACAGTTACTTCAACCGCCCGCAGGCCACCGCGGCGGCGAAGATCCGCGAGACGCTGGACGACGGCAGCACGCGCATCGTCCACCGCATGGGCGATGTGGGCTACTTCGACGCGCAGGGCCGCCTGTGGTTCTGCGGGCGCAAGACCCAGCGCGTGGAAACCGCGCGCGGGCCGCTGTACACCGAGCAGGTCGAGCCGGTGTTCAACACCGTGGCCGGCGTGGCGCGCACGGCACTGGTCGGCGTCGGCGCCGCCGGCGCGCAGGTGCCGGTGCTGTGCGTGGAACTGCAGCGCGGCCAGTCCGACAGCCCGGCGCTGCAGGAAGCGCTGCGTGCACACGCCGCCGCCCGCCTGCCGGAGGCCGGCCTGCAGCACTTCCTGGTGCATCCGGCGTTCCCCGTCGATATCCGTCACAACGCCAAGATCGGCCGCGAAAAGCTCGCCGTCTGGGCCAGCGCCGAACTGGAGAAGCGCGCATGAAGATCCTGGTCACCGGCGGTGGTGGTTTCCTTGGCCAGGCGCTGTGCCGTGGCCTGGTTGAACGTGGCCACCAGGTGCTGGCGTTCAACCGCAGTCATTACCCGGCATTGCAGGCGATCGGCGTGGGCCAGATCCGCGGCGACCTCGCCGATGCACAGGCGGTGCTGCACGCGGTGGCCGGCGTCGATGCGGTGTTCCACAACGGTGCCAAGGCCGGGGCGTGGGGCAGCTATGACAGCTACCACCAGGCCAACGTGGTCGGCACCGACAACGTCATCGCGGCGTGCCGCGCGCATGGCATCACCCGGCTGGTCTACACCTCCACGCCCAGCGTGACCCATCGTGCCACGCATCCGGTGGAAGGCCTGGGCGCGGACGAGGTGCCGTACGGGGAAGATTTCCAGGCGCCGTATGCGGCCACCAAGGCGATCGCAGAACAGCGCGTGCTGGCGGCCAATGACGCCGCGCTGGCGACGGTGGCGCTGCGCCCGCGGCTGATCTGGGGCCCCGGTGACCAGCAGCTGGTGCCCAGGCTCGCCGAGCGGGCGCGGCAGGGGCGCCTGCGCCTGGTCGGCGATGGCAGCAACAAGGTCGATACCACCTACATCGACAACGCCGCGCTGGCGCACTTCCTCGCCTTTGACGCCCTGGCACCGGGCGCTGCGTGTGCGGGCAAGGCCTACTTCATCTCCAACGGCGAGCCGCTGCCGATGCGCGAGCTGGTCAACAGGCTGCTGCAGGCGGTGGGTGCGCCAACGGTGGACAAGGCGATCAGCTTCAAGACCGCCTACCGCATCGGCGCCGTCTGCGAGCGGCTGTGGCCGCTGCTGCGCCTGCGCGGCGAGCCGCCGCTGACCCGCTTCCTGGCCGAGCAGCTGTGCACGCCGCACTGGTACAGCATGGAACCGGCACGCCGTGACTTCGGCTACGTGCCGCAGGTCAGCATCGAAGAAGGGCTGCGCAGGCTGAAGGCTTCATCTGCCGCATAGATCGCCATCACTGGTTGCACACCGCTGGATCGGGAGGATGGACCCACGCCATCCAAGGCTCGACCACCCGCGAGGAGCGCCATGCTGCACTACGCCATTATTTTCTTTGTCATCGCCATCATCGCCGCCGTTCTGGGTTTCTCCGGAATTGCCGGCGCCGCAACGAACATCGCCTGGATCCTGTTCGTGGTGTTCCTGATCCTTGCCGTGATCTCGATGTTCCGCAAGCGAGGCTAGCCGGTAGTGCCGGCCGCTGGCCGGCATCGCTTTCCGCAGAGTCGAGCCATGCTCGACTCTGCGGGCGATCACCACGTTACACAGCGCTCTGCAGCCCGCGATCGGCCTCATGGCGCTCCAGCGCCAGTTCGATCAGGCGGGTGATCAGCGTGGTGTAGTCGATGCCGCTGGCGCCCCACAGCTTCGGATACATGCTGATGCGGGTGAAGCCCGGCAGCGTATTGACCTCGTTGATGATGATCTCGCCGCCCGCGGTGAGGAACACGTCCACGCGCGCCATGCCCGCGCACTCCAGCGCCTGGTAGGCCTGCAGGGCGATCTGCTGGATGCGTGCCTGCGTGAGGGCATCGATATCGGCCGGCACCACCACGTCGGCGCCATCTTCGTTGATGTACTTGGTGTCGTAGGCATAGAACTCGTCGTGCACCACTACCTCGCCGCACAGGCTGGCCTGAGGGTGCGCGTTGCCCAGCACCGCACATTCGATCTCGCGGCCGGCCACCGCCGATTCCACCAGCACCTTGTGGTCGTAGCGCAGTGCCAGTGCCAGCGCCTCGGCAAAGCCCGCCGCATCCTTGACCTTGCTCACGCCCACCGACGAACCCTGGTTGGCCGGCTTCACGAACAGTGGCAGGCCGAGCCGGGCGATCACCGCATCGACATCCACCGACGCCGCCTGGTGGCGGCGGATGCACAACCACGGCGCTACCTGCAGACCCGCGTCGCGCAGCAGGCGCTTGGTCACGTCCTTGTCCATCGCCACGGCCGATCCCAGCACCGGTGAACCGACGAAGGGCAGGTTGGCCATGCGCAGCAGGCCCTGCAGCGCGCCGTCCTCGCCCAGCGGCCCGTGCACGATCGGCAGCACCACATCGATCTGCGCCAGGGCGCTGGCCGCGTCCGAGGGCTGCAGCTGCGCCTGCTCGGCGCCCGGAAGGACCGCCAGCGACAGGCCGGAACGATGCAGCGCGATGCGGGCCGGATCGTCGGCATGCAGCAGGAAGGTCGCCGGTTCGCTCAGATGCCACTGGCCCTGCTTGTCGATGCCGACCAGCACCGGCTCGAAGCGCTCGCGATCAAGGGCGTCCAGGATGTTCTTCGCCGACTGCAGTGAAACTTCGTGTTCGGAAGACTTGCCACCGAAGATGATGCCGACCCGGGTGCGTGCCATGGGAAATGCGATGTCCTGTGCGTTGCGTGGCCTCATAGCATGAACCTTCATCGACCCACCGCGTGAGGCACAGATGAACCAGAAATCCATCCACGCATGGCGTGGATCTACCGTCCTCATGGCCCATCAACAGGGGTCGAAGCCCGTTGCGGAGCAACGGGATCCGACCCCACGGACGGCAGGCAACCGTCGAAGGCGGGGTGGGGCCGGTTGCGGGGGTGTCCGCGGCATGGATGCCGCGGCCAAGCCCCCACGGACGGGTTTACGGCGTCCCCCGCAACCGGCCCCATCCCGCCAACCACGGAATGCCCGCTGTTGCTGTTGCTGTTGGGGTTGAGGTTGCCGGCCAGCGGCCGGCACTACCGCGGGTGCCGGGCGGCAGCCCGGCCCAAGCTCCCCACCCACGCAGGTAGAATGCGCGCATGGCTCCTTCCCTGCTCAAGTCCCTCAAGCCGGTCGCTGGCCGCGCCCTGCAGATCGCCCTGAACCGCGCGCTGGCGCTGGATCCGGATACCCGCCATGCCCTGGCCAGCCTCGATGGCCGGCACATCGACCTGACCCTGGAAGCGCCGTCGCTGGCAATGCGCATCAGCGTTGATGGCGACCAGCTGCGGGTCGGCCCGGTGGATGCGCAGGAAGCCGACCTGGCCGTGCGCAGCAGCCTGGCCGGCGTGCTGGCGCAGCTGCCGCTGCTGGCCAACGCCCGGCGCGGCGAATCCAACAGCAAGGGCCGCGTGCGCGTGGCCGGTGACGCCGAACTGGCGCGCCGCCTGCAGCAGCTGGCCAAGGGCTTCGATCCGGACTGGCAGCAGCCGTTCGTCAGCGTGTTCGGCGAGGTACTGGGGGTGCAGGTTGCCAACACCCTGCGCAGTGCCCTGCAGCATGCGCGCCAGGGGGCAATCGACCTGGCCCACAGCGCCGCCGAATTCATCACCGAGGAGTCGCGCGATGTAGTGCCGCGCGCCGAGCTGGATGCCTTCCACGATGACGTGGACGTGCTGCGCGATGACGTCGAGCGCCTCGGCGCACGCGTGCAGCGCCTGCCGGGTGCCGCATGAAGGCCGTGCTGCGGGCCAGCCGCATCGGCCGGGTGATCCTGCGTTACCGCCTCGACGACCTGCTGCAGGGCACGCCGGCCGAGCGCTGGCTGCGCCTGGCCAAGCCGTTCGTACCGCGTGCCTCGGCCGACATCGCCGTGCAGTCGCGCGGTGCGCGCCTGCGCCTGGCGCTGCAGGATCTCGGCCCGATCTTCGTCAAGTTCGGCCAGATCCTGTCCACCCGCCGCGACCTGGTGCCGCCGGACGTGGCCAACGAACTGACCCTGCTGCAGGATCGGGTCAAGCCGTTCGATGGCGAAACCGCACGCCGCATCGTCGAGGATGCCCTCGGCCGGCCGGTCAGCGAGGCGTTCGCCAGCTTCGATACCGAACCGCTGGCCTCGGCCTCGATCGCGCAGGTGCATGCGGCCACGCTGGCCGATGGCCGCCAGGTGGTGGTCAAGGTGCTGCGCCCGGGCATCGAGAAGCAGATCGACGCCGACATCGCCCTGCTCAATTCGCTGGCCGCGCTGGTCGAGCGTACCCATCCGCGTGCCGACAAGATCCGTCCGCGTGAAGTGGTGGCCGAGGTCGAGAACACCCTGGCCGCCGAACTGGACCTGCAGCGCGAAGGCGCCAACGCCAGCGTGCTGCGCCGCTTCTGGGAACACAGCGACGATCTGTACGTCCCGGAAGTGATCTGGAGCCACACCGCCGAGCGTGCACTCACCCTGGAGCGGGTGTGGGGCATTCCGTCCGATGACATCGTCGCGCTGGACAAGGCCGGCATCGACCGCAAGGCGCTGGCTGCCAAGGGCGTGCGGGTGTTCTACACCCAGGTGTTCCGCGACAACTTCTTCCATGCCGATGCGCATGCCGGCAACATCTGGGTCGACACCGATCCGGCGCGCCGCGCCAATCCGCGCTTCATCGCGCTGGACTTCGGCATCATGGGGCAGCTGTCGCAGGAAGATCAGTACTACCTGGCCGAGAATTTCATGGCCATCTTCAACCGCGACTACCGCCGCATCGCCGAGCTGCATGTGCAGGCGCGCTGGATGCCGGACAACGTGCGCATCGATGATCTGGAAGCAGCCGTGCGTTCGGTGTGCGAGCCGTACTTCACCCGCCCGCTGTCGCAGATCTCGCTGGCCGAAGTGCTGATGAAGCTGTTCCGCGTGGCCCAGCGCTACCAGCTGACCCTGCAGCCGCAGCTGATCCTGCTGCAGAAGACCCTGCTGAACATCGAAGGCGTCGGCCGCCAGCTGGACCCGCAGATCGACATCTGGGCAGTGGCCAAGCCGGTGCTGGCGAAGATCCTGCGCGAGCGCTACAGCCCGCGCCGGGTGGTGCGCGAGATCGGCAAGCGCCTGCCGGAGATCATGACCCACGCGCCGGACATGCCGCGCCTGGTGCATGCCTGGCTGACCCAGCAGGTGGAGGGCCGCCATGAGCTGGCGATGCGCTCGCGCGATCTGGTCGCGCTCGACGCCAGCGTGCAGCGCCTGCAGAAGCGCGCGGTCGGCGCAATCACCGGCGTTGGCCTGCTGGCCATCGCCGCGCTGATGTACGTGCTGCAGCCGCCAGGCTGGTACTGGGGTGAGGTGCCGATGTGGAGCTGGGTGTCCGGTGCCGTCGGTGCGCTGGCGCTGGCGCGCGCGTGGTGGAAGTAGACCCGGTGCTGCGGGCGCTGAAGGATGAGCTGGCACGCTTCGGCGCCGAGAACGACGCGCGTGAAAGCCAGCGCGGCCGCCGCATGCTCAACATCACGCCGGACACCGGCGAATTCCTGTCGGTGCTGGTGCGTTTCGGCAATGCGCGACGGGTGCTGGAAATCGGTACCTCCAACGGCTACTCCACGCTGTGGCTGGCCGAGGCCGCCGCCGCCATCGACGGCCACGTGACCACGCTGGAATTTGCCGAGGACAAGGCGGCGATGGCGCGCTCCACGTTCGCGCGCAGCGGGTTGGCCGCGCACATCACGCTGGTGCATGGCGATGCCGGGCAGTGGTTGGCCGAGGCCGCCGAAGGCAGCATCGACCTGCTGTTCCTCGATTCGGACCGCGCGCAGTACGCCGGCTGGTGGCCGCAGCTGCGCCGTGTGCTGCGGCCGGGGGGCCTGCTGGTGGTGGACAACGCCACGTCGCACGCGGTGGAGATGGAGCCGTTGCGGGCGCTGCTGGACACTGATCCGGCGTTCAGCACCAGCCTGGTGCCGGTGGGCAACGGCGAGCTGCTGGCCGTGCGCAACGGCTGACCGCCGCGCCACACACCCGTGATCCGGTAGTGCCGGCCGCTGGCCGGCAACCGCAGCAATCCAACTGCCCGGAGGCAGCCGGCCAGCGGCCGGCTCTACCCCATTCAGTGCCCAGCCCCGATAATCCTGCGGTGAGTACCGAACCTGACACCCTCGCCGCGGTCGAGACTGAAACCGTGCCCCTGCAGCTGCTGCACCTGGACGAGCGCTTGGCTGTGGTCAACAAGCCCGCCGGGCTGATGGTCCACGACAGCAAGCTGGCCCGAGGCGAGGACGACTTCCTGGCCGACCGCCTGCGCGAGCAGCTGGGCCGCCCGATCTTCCTCGTGCACCGCCTGGACCGGGCCACCAGCGGCTGCCTGCTGCTGGCCTTCGACCGCGAGACCGCCAGTGCGCTGGGCAAGGCGCTGATGGGTGGCGAAGTGGCCAAGGACTACCTGACGGTCTGCCGGGGCTGGCCGGCCGAGCTGTCGTGGCGGGTGGACCATGACCTGGATGGTGGGCCGGGCAAGCCGGTGAAGAAGCCGGCGATCACCGATTTCCAGCGCCTGGCCACCGGCGAGCTGTCGGTGCCGGTGGGTGAATTCACCCGCTCGCGCTACGCGCTGCTGCGCTGCCAGCCGCAGACCGGGCGCTTCCGGCAGATCCGCCGGCATCTCAAGCACCTGTCGCACCACATGATCGGCGATACCAGCCACGGCGATGGCCGCCACAACCGCATCTTCCGCATGCAGGGCGTGCATCGCATGCTGCTGCACGCCGAGCGCCTGCGGTTCCCGCATCCCGACGGCGGCGCCGTGGATGTCAGTGCGCCGCTGGACCGTGAATTCCAGAAGGCGCTGGACCTGTTCGGCTGGCAGGTGGACACCGTTTGACGGTAGTGCCGGCCGCTGGCCGGCAGCTGCGTGATTCCAGATGTACTGCGGAGCCGGCCAGCGGCCGGCACTACCTCATTTCTTTTCCGGTTCGTTGACGATCGCTTCCAGGTCCTTCTGCAGCTCTGCAAACAGGATCTTCCGCATGCAGGGCGTGCATCGCATGCTGCTGCACGCCGAGCGCCTGCGCTTCCCGCATCCCGGCGGCGGCGCCGTGGATGTCAGTGCGCCGCTGGACCGTGAATTCCAGAAGGCGCTTGACCTGTTCGGCTGGCAGGTGGACACCGTTTGACGGTAGTGCCGGCCGCTGGCCGGCAGCTGCGTGATGCCAGATGTACTGGGAGCCGGCCAGCGGCCGGCACTACCTCACTTCTTTTCCGGTTCGTTGACGATCGCTTCCAGGTCCTTCTGCAGCTCTGCAAACAGGGGCTGCATGCGGGCCTGGATGGCCACCATCACGTTCTGCATCAGCGCCGGGGTCTTGTCCAGCAGGCTCTGGCCGGCCGCGCTCTCGTAGAACTCGGCCATTGCCAGCACGTCTTCCTTGCTGAAGGTCTTCTTGTACAGGTCCACGTACATTGGCCGCAGCTGTTGCCACGACATCGCCTGGCGCAGGGTCTGGCTGGTCCGGGCCTGGATCCGCTTCAGCTGTTCCTGCTGCTGGGCGGTGAGCTGGCGCTGCGCGGCCACCTGCTGGAACTGCTGCTGCTGCATGGCTTCGATCTGCGGCACCATGGTGTCGATCATGCTCTGCGCGCGCGAGGCCGACAGCAGGCGGTTGATGTCGCCGTCGGTCGGCGGGGCGGCCAGGGCCGGAACGCTGGCCACGGCCAGCGCCAGCAGCAGGGCGGCGCGGCGCAGCAGGGACGGCAGGGCGGGTGTGAAGCGGGTCATGCGGGGCTTCCTGCGGTACATGGGACCGCCAGCATACCCGCAGCCCAGGCGAAGGCGGCGTGTTCGGTGCCTGATCGGCGGCATACGGGGCGCGATGGCGCACTCCACCACGTGCCTGCCGCTACAATGCGCGGATGGGCAGTGGACCGGTCACCATCAGCGCGCAGCTTGAAATCCCCGACGGCGAGATCGTCGAGCGGTTCGTGCGCGCCAGCGGCGCCGGCGGCCAGAACGTCAACAAGGTGTCCACCGCGGTGGAACTGCGTTTCGACGTGGCCAACTCGCCCTCGTTGCCCGAACCGTTGCGCGCGCGGCTGCTGGCGCGGCGTGACCGGCGCATGACCGGCGAAGGCGTGCTGGTCATCGACGCGCAACGTTTCCGCACCCAGGATCGCAATCGCGAGGATGCGCGCGAGCGGCTGGCGGCCTTCATCCAGGCCGGGCTGAGCGTGCCCAAACCGCGCAAGGCCACCAAGCCGACCCTCGGGTCGAAACTGCGTCGTCTGGACGCCAAACGCGGGCGCGCGCAGATCAAGCGCGGGCGCTCATCACGTGACTGGGAGTGATTGCTTGAACAACCCGACTTCGTTGCTGCCGGCCGTGCCGCCGCAGATGCCGCAGGTCAAACCCAACGCCTTCCTGCGCTGGCTGGCGCGCTGCACCCTGCGTCTCGGTGGCTGGAAGGTGACCGGCACCCTGCCTGACATCCCCAGGCTGGTCTTCATCATTGCCCCGCATTCGTCCAACTGGGACGGGCTGTGGGGCATGGCAGCGAAGATCGCGCTGGGCATGAAGGTAAAGGTGCTGGGCAAGGCGTCGCTGTTCTGGTGGCCGCTGGGCCCGCTGCTGCACCGGCTGGGCGTGATCCCGCTCGATCGCAGCTCGCCGCAGGGCACGGTGGGCCAGGCCGTGGACCTGCTGCGCAACAACGAGAAGATGTGGTTCGCCATCACCCCCGAGGGCACCCGCAAGGCGGTGAAGGACTGGAAGGCCGGCTTCCTGAAGATTGCCCGGATGGCTGACGTACCGATCCTGACCGCGTATTTCCACTATCCGGAAAAGACCATCGGCATCGGTCCGCTGTTCACCCCGAGCGGCGACGATGTGGCCGACATGGCTGCCATCCGGGAGTTCTACCGGCCCTGGATCGGCAAGACCCGCGGCACGGTCTGAGCCGGTTGCAGGCCGCCGCACAGACGCCACGTCCGGCACATGCCGGGCGAGCGCGACAGGAGTAGGGTGGAGGGCTGGTATCCATACCGTCTGCCCAAGGAGCGTTTTACATGTCGCGTACCGTAGTCCTGGCCGCCGCCATCAGCCTGGCGCTGGCGGCCTGTTCCGGCAAGGAGTCCACCCCCGTGTCCGATGCCCAGAAGACCCCGGCCCAGCAGCCGGCCGAAGCCTCCACCAATCCGCTGCTGAGTGCCAGCACGCTGCCGTTCCAGGCCCCGCCGTTCGACAAGATCAAGGACAGCGACTACCTGCCGGCGTTCGAAGAGGGCATGCGCCAGCACCTGGCCGACGTGCGCAAGATCGCCGACAGCAGCGAGCCGGCCACCTTCGACAACACCATCGTGGCGATGGAGCGCAGCGGCGAGACCCTGACCCGCGTGTCGCGCATCTTCTTCGGCCTGGTCCAGGCCGACACCAACGATGCGCGCCAGAAGATCCAGGAAGAAGTGGCGCCGAAGCTGGCCGCGCACCAGGACGAGATCAACCTCGACCCGAAGCTGTTCGCGCGCGTGAAGTCGCTGTACGACCAGCGTGACACGCTGGAGCTGGACCCGGTGCAGAAGCGCCTGGTCGAGCACTACTACGATGGCTTGGTGCGCGCCGGTGCGCAGCTGTCCGACGCTGACAAGGCGACCCTGCGCAAGCTCAACGTGGAAGAGACCACCCTCTCCACCCAGTTCCATACCCGCCTGGTGGCCGCCACCGCCGCTGCGGCCGTCGTCGTCGACGACAAGGCCAAGCTGGCCGGCCTGGACGAGGATGCGATCAACAACGCCGCGGCCGCCGCCAAGGAACGCAAGCTGGACGGCAAGTTCCTGCTGCCGCTGCAGAACACCACCCAGCAGCCGGTGCTCGGCTCGCTGAGCGATCGCGACCAGCGCGCCGCCGTGCTGAAGGCCTCGGAGACCCGCGCCGAGCGCGGTGATGCCAACGACACCCGGCAGACCGTGCAGCGCCTGGCCCAGCTGCGTGCGCAGAAGGCCAAGCTGCTCGGCTTCGACACCTTCGCCGACTACCAGCTGGGCGACCAGATGGCCAAGACCCCGGCTGCCGCGCTCAAGCTGCTGACCGACACCGTGCCGGCCGCCACCGCCAAGGCGCGCGCCGAAGCCGGTGAGATCCAGAAGGTCATCGACGCGCAGAAGGGCGGATTCCAGGTCGCCGCATCGGACTGGGACTTCTATGCCGAGCAGGTGCGCAAGGCCAAGTACGATCTGGACGAGTCGCAGATCAAGCCGTACTTCGAACTGGACAACGTGCTGCAGAACGGCGTCTTCTACGCCGCCACCCAGCTGTACGGCATCACCTTCAAGCCGCGCACCGACATTCCGACCTACAACCCGGACATGAAGGTGTACGAAGTGTTCGACAAGGACGGTACCTCGCTGGCCCTGTTCTACACCGACTACTTCAAGCGTGACAGCAAGTCCGGCGGCGCCTGGATGGACGTGTTCGTCGAACAGGACGGCCTGACCGGTGCCAAGCCGGTGGTCTACAACGTCTGCAACTTCACCAAGCCGGCCGCCGGCCAGCCTGCGCTGATCAGCTTCGACGACGTCACCACCATGTTCCATGAGTTCGGCCATGCGCTGCACGGCATGTTCTCGAACGTGAAGTACCCGTCGATCGCCGGCACCGCCACCTCGCGCGACTTCGTCGAGTTCCCGTCGCAGTTCAACGAGCACTGGGCGCTGGACCCGAAGGTGTTCGCCAACTACGCCAAGCACTACAAGACCGGCGAGGCGATGCCGCAGGAACTGGTCGACAAGATCCTCAAGGCGCGCAGCTTCAACCAGGGCTATGCGACCACCGAGTACCTGTCGGCCGCGCTGCTGGACCTGGCCTGGCACACCCAGAAGGCCGATGCGCCGCTGCAGGATGTCGGCGCCTTTGAAGCCAGCGCGCTGAAGAAGTTCAAGGTCGACCTGCCGCAGGTGCCGCCGCGTTACCGCACCACCTACTTCGACCACATCTGGGGTGGTGGTTACTCGGCCGGTTACTACGCCTACTTCTGGGCCGAAGTGCTCGACCATGACGCCTACCAGTGGTTCACCGAGCACGGTGGGCTGACGGCGGCCAACGGCCAGGAGTTCCGCGACAAGATCCTCTCGCGCGGCAACAGCGTGGAGCTGTCGACCCTGTACCGCGATTTCCGCGGCAAGGATCCGTCGGTGGAACCGCTGCTGAAGTTCCGCGGGCTGAAGTAAGCGTGACCTGAAGTACGAAAGAAATAACGGCGGGGGAAACCCCGCCGTTTTTCGTTGCGTGGATGCCATCGACAGATTCCGCAGTGTGCCGCTCATCCACGCAGGGCGTGCATCCACTGCAGATCGCGTCATCCCACGGAATGCCAGCCGTTGCCGTCGAGGTTGCCGGCCAGCGGCCGGCACTACCGGGTACCGGGCACTGCCCGGCCATCACGTTCCCACGTGCACCCGGTTGGCCTGTTCGGCCAACCCCAGGTGATCCAGCGCGATATCCAGCGCCAGCACGTAGCTCTGCGCGCCATAGCCGGCGGCGATGCCCAGGCGCTGGCCGACACCGGCCGGCAGGCAGGGCTCGGCCACCGCGCCGTCGTCGTGGACCTCCACGTAGGCATTGTGCAGGTAGGGCAGCAGGCGTTGCAGGCGCAGGCTGTTGGCGCATGCGCCCGGGTCGAGCAGCGTCACTTCGCCGCGGCTGTGATCGGCCACGCGCAGCGCATCGAGCAGTTCCTGTTCCGACCCGCAGGCGCGGATCGCCACGCTGGTTCCGGCGTCGATCGCGCGATGCACCAGCGACTTCAGTACCTGCGCCGGCAGTGGCATCGCGGTACGGATCAGTGCGCCGGCCGCTTCCGGGCCGCGGATGATGAAGATCGACATGGCTCAGCCCTCCTGTGCCAGGCGACGGCCGACGATGGCCAGCGACAACGGGTACCCGGCCTGCTGGCTGCGCTGGTCGACCACCACGGCGGCCGGACCGTGCTGCAGGCGCAGGCGCGCGTCCAGGCCGGGCTCGCTGGGCGACTGCAGTTCGATGTACTGCGCCGGCAGCCGCTCCAGCGCCGCCTGCAACGCGCCGCCCTCGGCCTGCCATTGCGCGTCGTCGGCCACGCCGACATCCAGCAGCACCCAGTCGGCCGAACGCGCCTGCGGCTGGCACAGGCACTGGCGCACTTCGGACAGGCTGGCGCAGTCGCTGCACAGCACGCGATGGCCGGCCAGCTGTGCCGGCAGTTGGGGACGCGGTGCCGACGAAGAGGCGTGGCGGATCACCAGGAGGGTCATACAACACCTTGCGGAATGCGCCCTGTGGCGCGGTGGGCACACGATGCGCGTGGTGCCCGTAAAGGTGCGATGCCCGCAGCCGGGCCGGCGCGTAAAACCTGCGTAACCCCTTTCGTAGCGCCGGGCCCAGGCTCGCAGGGCGGCACGGGAACCTCTCCCGCCCGGATGGGGTCTGATGCAGCTTCCCTTACCCGGAGCCTGTCATGGATGCTGTTGCCCGTCCTTCCCTTCCCGAACGCGCGCTGCTCTGGCTGAAGAAGGAAGCATTGCCGCTGCTGGTGATGCTCGGCCTGCTCGCCGCGGCCCGCGATACCCTGGCCAACCACTACGTGGTGCCCAGTGGCTCGATGCAGCCAACCCTGCAGCCCGGCGACCGGGTGGTGGTGGACATGCGTGCCTATGGCCTGCGCCTGCCGTTCACCGGCAAGGAACTGATGTCCACCGGCGTTCCGCAGCGCGGTGAAGTGGCGGTGTTCGATTCACCTGCCGACGGCACCCGGCTGATCAAGCGCGTGGCGGCGGTGGCCGGTGACCATGTGCAGATGCGCGAGGGCCATCTGAGCATCAACGGCCAGCCGCTGCAGATTGCCGACCTGCAGGACGTGGAAGCCTTCGGCGAGCGCCGAGCCCGCCTCGATCTGGACATGGGGGGCGGTCCGGACATCGCCGACCTGGTGGTGCCGGCGGGCAAGGTGCTGGTGCTGGGTGACCACCGTGGCAACAGCTTCGACGGCCGCTTCTTCGGATTCGTCGACGCCGACAAGATCTACGGCCGCGCGGTGGCGGTGTACTACCGCCGCGGTGACGGTTTCGAGTGGCAACGCCTGTAAGCTGAATTGATACTTTCTATATATCAATCCTGATCTATCAGGTTATGGATCGACTGGATCGACGGGCCTAGTCTGAGGCCCGTTCCCTCCCATGCCCGGCCGTCCCCCCACCGGCCCATCGATCCCATGACTGGCGAAACCGCGGCGGCCGTCGAACGCCGCCCCCCCACTGTCGACTCCAGCGCAGAGACCCGCATCCAGCAGGGTACGCCGGCCTTCCGCCGCACCGCGCTGGCACTGTTCCTGGCCGGCTTTTCCACCTTCGGCCTGCTGTATACCGTGCAGCCGCTGCTGCCCGAGTTCAGCCGCCACTTCGGCGTGTCGGCCGCCGGCAGCGCGATGTCGCTGTCGCTGACCACCGGCACGCTGGCCGTGGCAATGCTGTTGGCCGGCCTGCTGTCCGACGCGGTCGGCCGCCGCCCGTTGATGATCGTCGCGCTGCTGGCCTCGGCCATGCTGTCGCTGAGCACGGCGCTGGTGGATGACTGGACCACGCTGCTGGTGCTGCGCACCCTGCTCGGCCTGGCACTGAGTGGCGTGCCGGCGGTGGCGATGACTTACCTCGTCGAGGAAATGGACAGCCGCGCGCTGGGCCTGGCGATGGGCCTGTACATCGGCGGCAACGCCATCGGTGGCATGAGCGGGCGCCTGCTGGCCGGCATCATCGCCGATCACTGGGGCTGGCGCTGGGGCATCGGCGTGGTCTCGATCATCGCCGTGGCCAGCACCGTGCTGCTGTGGCTGCAGCTGCCGCCGTCGCGCCATTTCCATCCCCGCCGCGATGGCCTGCGCCAGTTGCCGTCGCGCTGGCGCCTGCTGTTCGCCGACCCGGGCCTGCCGTGGCTGTTCGCCACCTCGTTCGTGCTGATGGGCGTGTTCGTCACCCTCTACAACTACCTGGGCTACCACCTGCTGGCGCCGCCGTACCACCTCAGCCAGACCGTGGTCGGCCTGATCTTCAGCGTGTACCTGGTGGGCACCTTCAGTTCGGCGTGGATGGGCCAGCAGGCCACGCGGTACGGGCGCGGCCGCATCCTGTCGATCTCGTTCGCGCTGATCGGCGCCGGCATCGCGCTGCTGGCGATGCCGTGGCTGAGCACGATGGCCCTGGGCATCGCGCTGGTGACCTTCGGCTTCTTCGGCGGCCACTCGGTGGCCAGCAGCTGGGTTGGCAGCCGCGCCGGTACGATGCGCGCAGAGGCCTCAGCGCTGTACCTGTTCGCCTACTACCTGGGCTCCAGCGTGCTGGGCGGGGTGGGTGGCCTGGCCTACGCGGCCTGGGACTGGCTGGGCGTGTGCGCGTTCGCTGCCGTGCTGACCCTGATCGGGGGTGGCATCGTCTGGGCGCTGCAGCAGCGCGCCCCGCAGCCGGTCACCGCGTGACCCACCGCGTACGGTCGTGCCGGCCGTTGGCCGGCAACCACGGTGTGGCGGATTTGCCGAGGTAGAGTCGACTGTTAGTCGACTGCTCTTCCATCAGACCGCGAAAACCCCCGCGCTGCGCCCGATAGTCGACTAACAGTCGACTCTACCGGCGAACGCCCCGCGCAGCAGCCCGGCGAAGTTGCGGATCAGCGGCGTGACGCGCTCGCGATGCCACGCCAGCTGTACCTCCGAATGCGCGCCGGCGTCGGCCAGCGCGACGAAGCGTGCGCCTTCCACCCGGATGTGGTCGCAGGACGATGGCAGGATCGCCGCGCCCAGCCCGGCGGCGGCCAGACTGATCAATGTCGACGCCTCGCCGGCTTCCTGCACGATGCGCGGCGTGAAACCCGCCGCCGCGCACAACGCGATCATGTGGTCATGGATGCCCGCGCCCGCACTGCGGCGAAATGCCACGAACGGCTCCTGTGCGAAGTCGCGCAACGACACCGTGCCCTGCTTCGACAGCCTGCGCAGGGCAGGGTGGTCGGCATGCACGATCAGCGCCAGCGGATCGACGAACAGGCTGTGCGCCACCAGCTCCGGCGGCAATGCGCGCTTGCGGATGATGCCCACGTCCAGGCGGCCCTCCAGCAGCGCATCGATCTGCTGCAGGGTGTTCATCTCGCTCAGCTGCAGCCGCACCTGCGGGTACTGCTGGCGGTAGCGCAGGATCGAACGCGGAATCTGCGGCGACAGCGGCGTAGCGCGGGTCAGGCCGATATGCAGTTCACCCTGCTCGCCGCGCTGCGCACGCTGCACCTCGTCCACTGCGGTTTCCACCTGCTGCACGATCGCGCGCGCGCGCTCCTGCAGCAGCTCCCCAGCAGGCGTCAGCTGCACGCGGCGATGGCTGCGCACGAACAGGCGCGCCCCGATCAGTTCCTCCAGCTGGCGGATCTGCTGGCTGAGCGGTGGCTGCGACATGCCCAGCCGCTCCGCCGCCTGGCCGAAGTGCAGCGTATCGGCGACAGCGAGGAAGTAGCGCAGGTGACGGAGTTCGATGGACATGGGTCCAGTTTATTCATCGTCAGCCGGAAATGAATCAGAGGCGGGGTCAGAGCCCGTTGCGCCGCAACGGGATCCGTCCCCGCCCACAGTTCGCAGAAAACTGTCGAAGGCGGGGTGGGTCCGGTTGCGGGGGCGTGAGCGCCATGGATGGCGCGACCGAGCCTCCATGGACGGATTTACGGCGTCCCCCGTAACCGGACCCACCCCGCCATCCCACGGAATTCCCGCTGTCGCCGTTGCTGTTGCTTCGGCCTCTGCGGGTGCAGGGCGCAGCCCTGCCGAACATCCCTCACCGCTCCGAATGCCCGCTCTGGTCGTAATCGCGCGGACTGAACAACTCCGGCTGGATCAGCTCGATGAACGCCCGCGCCTGCGCCGACAGTGCCTTGCCACGGCGCACGATCACCCCGTAGCTGCGCTCGGGGAACCAGCGCTTCATCGATCGCGCCGCCAGCCGCTCGCGATCGGCCTCGTGCAGGCACAGCGCGGGCACGATCGAAATCCCCATGCCCATCGCCACGTACTGCTTGATCACCTCCCAGCCGCCCACCTCCAGCGCCACCGTGTAGGCGATGCGGTGGCGCTGGAACACCTGGTCGACCAGGCGGTAGGTGATCTGCCGCTTCGGCGGCAGCACCAGCGGATAGCGCGCGATGTCAGCCAGCTCCAGCTCGCCACCGGCAGCCAGAGGATGGTCGTGCGGTGCGATCAGGACCTGCTCGAAGCGGTAGGCCGGGGCGTAGGTCAGGTCGGCCGGTACATCGGTCATCGAACCGATTGCCAGGTCGGCGGCATCCTCGCGCAGCAGGTCGGTGCCATCGGCGCTGATCGCGTTGTGCAGGGTCAGGCGCACGTCCGGGTGGTGCAGGCGGAAGCGCTCGACGATCTTCGGCAGCAGGTACAGGATCGTCGAACTGTTGGCGGCGATGTTCAGCTCGCCCGCATCCAGGCCGCGCACCTTGTCGCGGAAGCGGGCCTCCAGCCCGTCCAGGTTCTCCACCAGCGGCTGCGCCATTTCGTACAGCAGCTGGCCCTCGCGGCTGGGCACCAGGCGCCGCCCGCTGCGCTCGAACAATGGCACCCCCAGCTCCCGTTCCAGGGCCTGCAACTGCAGGCTGATGGCCGGCTGGCTGACGAACAGCGCCTCAGCCGCCCGTGAGACCGAACCCAGGCGCACGGTCTGGCAGAACGCGCGCAACGGCTTCAGCCGATCCGATTTGTAGGAAAAACGCGGACTTGGCGGGGTGCGTGTGCTCATCGTGTCACGAGTATTAGCACAACTTATGTAGAACATTGCAAAAACTGTTTTGCCAAATACTCAGGCCCGGCGGCACCGTGGAGTCGTTCCCCCACCGCTGGAGTCGCCCCATGTCCGCCGTCGCTTCCGCTGTTCCCACCCCCGCCGCGAAGGCCACCCCCGGTATCGCTCTGGCGACGCGCGTGGCCGGCCAGGACACCCTGCTGCCGGCGCCGCTGCTGGCCCTGCTGGTGTCGCTGCACCGTGCGGTGGAACCGGGCCGGCAGGCACGGCTGCAGGCCCGCCGTGAACGCCAGGCGTTCTTCGACCAGGGCGGCCTGCCGGACTTCCGCGAGGACACCGCCGCGATCCGCAGCGGCGACTGGCGCGTGGCGCCGCTGCCGGCCGCGTTGCAGGACCGCCGCGTCGAGATCACCGGGCCGACCGACCCGAAGATGGTCATCAACGCGCTGAACTCCGGCGCCAAGGTGTTCATGGCCGACTTCGAGGATTCGACCTCGCCGACCTGGCGCAACCTGTTGGCCGGCCAGCAGTCGCTGGCTGCGGCGGTGCGCGGCGATCTGCAGTACACCGCCCCCAATGGCAAGCACTACACGCTGCGCCCGTACGACGAACAGGCGGTGCTGATCGTGCGCCCGCGTGGCTGGCACCTGGACGAAAAGCACGTGCGCATCGACGGCCAGTTCCTCGCCGGTGGCCTGTTCGACGCGGCGGTGTTCGCCTTCCACAACGCCCGCACCCTGCAGGCGAAGGACCGTGGCCCGTACTTCTACCTGCCCAAGCTGCAGAGCATGGAAGAGGCGGCGCTGTGGGAGACCGCGCTGTCGCACATCGAGGGCATGCTGGGCCTGCCGCATGGCCAGATCAAGGTGACCGTGCTGATCGAAACGCTGCCGGCGGTGTTCGAGATGGACGAGATCCTGCACGCGCTGCGTGACCGCATCGTCGGCCTTAACTGCGGGCGCTGGGACTATATCTTCTCGTACCTGAAGACCTTCCGCCGCCACGCCGACCGCGTGCTGCCCGAACGCGGCCAGGTGACCATGACCCAGCCGTTCCTGAAGGCGTATTCGGAACTGCTGATCCAGACCTGCCACCGCCGCGGTGCGCATGCGATGGGCGGCATGGCCGCGCAGATTCCGATCAACAACGATGCTGCCGCCAACGAACAGGCGATGGCCCGCGTGCGCGCCGACAAGCTGCGCGAAGTCAGCGCCGGCCATGACGGTACCTGGGTCGCGCACCCGGCGCTGATCCCGGTGGCGATGGCGATCTTCGACGAGCACATGCCCGGCCCGAACCAGCACGGCGTGCTGCGCCAGGATGTGCGCGTCGGCCGCGACGAACTGATCGCGCGGCCGCCGGGCACGATCACCCGCGCCGGCTTCGAAGGCAACGTGGAAGTCTGCGTGCGCTACCTGGCAGCGTGGCTGGATGGCAACGGCTGCGTGCCGATCCACCACCTGATGGAGGACGCGGCCACCGCCGAGATCAGCCGCAGCCAGCTGTGGCAGTGGCTGCATACGCCGGGCCAGCAGCTGGACGATGGCACCGCGATCGACCTGGCCCTGCTGGATGCCACCCTGGCGCAGCTGCCGGCGCGGCTGGGCGACACCACCGCGCTGCCCGGCGGCGCGCGCATCGGCGAGGCCATCGCCCTGCTCGGCGAACTGAGCCGCAGTGACGAACTGACCGATTTCCTGACCCTGCCGGCCTACGCGCGCATCGATTGACCGACTGCCCGCCCTCCCGCCGTTTCCCTCCCCGCTGTACGCACGAACCGAACTGGAGAAAGACATGAGCACGCTGCCCACTGCCGAACAGATCCAGCACGACTGGGACACCAACCCGCGCTGGGAAGGCATCCAGCGCAACTACAGCGCCGCCGACGTTGTGCGCCTGCGCGGCACCGTCCACATCGAGCATTCGCTGGCCCGCCTGGGTGCGGAGAAGCTGTGGGCGTCGCTGCACGAGCGCGAGTTCGTCAACGCGCTGGGTGCGTTGACCGGCAACCAGGCCATGCAGCAGGTCAAGGCCGGGCTGAAGGCGATCTACCTGTCCGGTTGGCAGGTGGCGGCCGACGCCAACCTGGCCGGCCAGATGTATCCGGACCAGTCGCTGTACCCGGCCGATTCGGTGCCGGCGGTGGTCAAGCGCATCAACAACACGCTGCTGCGCGCCGACCAGCTGCACCACGCCGAAGGCAAGGACGAGATCGATTTCCTGCAGCCGATCGTGGCCGATGCCGAGGCTGGCTTCGGCGGCGTGCTCAACGCCTTCGAACTGATGAAGGCGATGATCGAGGCCGGTGCTGCCGGCGTGCACTTCGAGGACCAGCTGGCCTCGGTGAAGAAGTGCGGCCACATGGGCGGCAAGGTGCTGGTGCCGACCCGCGAGGCGATCGAGAAGCTCAATGCCGCGCGGCTGGCCGCCGATGTGCTGGGTGTGCCGACCCTGCTGGTGGCGCGCACCGATGCCGAAGCGGCGGATCTGCTGACCAGCGACATCGACGGCAACGACAGGCCGTTCACCACCGGTGAGCGCACCGTCGAAGGCTTCTACAAGACCCGCAACGGCCTGGACCAGGCGATCAGCCGCGGCCTGGCCTATGCGCCCTACGCCGACCTGGTGTGGTGCGAGACCGGCAAGCCGGACCTGGAGTTCGCACGCAGGTTCGCCGAGGCGATCCACGCGAAGTTCCCGGGCAAGCTGCTGGCCTACAACTGCTCGCCCAGCTTCAACTGGAAGAAGAACCTGGACGACGCCACCATTGCGAAGTTCCAGCGCGAACTGGGCAGCTACGGCTACAAGTTCCAGTTCATCACCCTGGCCGGGTTCCATGCGTTGAACTACGGCATGTTCAATCTGGCCCACGGCTACGCACGCCGCCAGATGAGCGCGTTCGTCGAGTTGCAGGAAGCCGAGTTCGAAGCGGCCGAGCGTGGCTTCACTGCGGTCAAGCACCAGCGCGAGGTCGGTACCGGCTACTTCGACGCGGTGACCCAGGCGATCCAGCAGGGCCAGTCGTCGACCACCGCGCTGACCGGCTCCACCGAGGAAGAGCAGTTCCATGGCGGGCGCAGCGAACGCGCCGCGTGATCCGGTAGTGCCGGCCGCTGGCCGGCAACCCATCGATGTTTCCGAAGCCCATGCAGCTGCCGGCCAGCGGCCGGCACTACCGGGCACCGGGTGATCAGGGTGGCCAGGGAAGGGCCAGACAACGCCGGCCGGTCGGGGGACCTGCCGGCGTTGTTGTATCGATGCAAGCAGGCGGCCAGCGGGCAGCGTCAATCAGGCGCACCCCGGCCCCGGCAACTTGGCCGAAACCCTGTGAAACCCGGCATCGGATTGATCCGGCAAGGGTTTTGCCCGGACACCGGTGACCAGAACGGGCCACCGCCGATCTTCACATCCGGGAAGCGGGGCGGAAGGCTCAAAATGAGATAGGACGCACACTTTAAAGCGGTGCTATGCTCCGCGGCTCACCAGGGGACGCTGGCGGCGGGTGCAGGGAATGACCGGCAGGGGTGCGGCCGAGAACAGTGATATGACGACAGGTATCGCCCGCGTGGCGATGGCCGAGATCGTGCACGCGCTGTTGTCCGATGCCGAGGTGGCATTGTTTGCCAGATTCGCCCGCCCATGCAAGCTTCATGCCGGACAGTGGCTGTTCCAGCGTGGCCACCGCGGCGAGCGCATGTATGTGATCCTCGACGGCCAGATCGAACTGGACTTCGGCGAGGACCTGGTGATCAAGACGCTCGGGCGGCACGAGTTCTTCGGAGAACTGGGCCTGCTGGTCGGCGATCACCTGCGCAGCGCCAGCGCGCGTGCGCTGGTCGACTGCGATGTGCTGGAGCTGGGGCCGGCCGACTTCCACCGCTTGGTCGAATCCGATCCCGGGCTGGTGGCGTACTTCCTGCGTCGCACGATCATGCGCGTGCTGACCAACGAACAGGCCCTGATCAGCCAGCTGCGCCGCCGCAACCACGACCTGGAAACCGCGCTGGACAACCTGTACATCACCACCCACCAGCTGACCCACACCCGTGAGCTGGTGCGAACCGATGAGCTGACCGGCCTGCACAACCGCCGCGGCCTCACCCTGTACCTGCAGGAATGCCGCGTGCATGCCGACGGGCCACCGCAGGCACTGCTGCTGATCGACTGTGACCGCTTCAAGCAGATCAACGACCGCCATGGCCACCAGGCCGGCGACCGCGTGCTGCAGAGCATGGGCAACATCCTGCGCTCGATGGCCGGCGAGCAGGACCTGGCATGCCGGCTCGGCGGCGATGAGTTCTGCCTGATCCTGCGCCGCGGCAACCGCGAGATCGTGCAGCACGCGGCCGAGTTCATCATCAGTGCGGTGCATGGCCTGCTCGAGCGCAGCCATGGCACGCCGCATGTGAGCCTGGTCAGCATCGGTGCCTGCCTGCTGGCGCCGGAGGCAGGCTGGAGCGAGTGGTATGCCTGCGCGGATCGTGCGCTGTACCAGGCCAAGCGCGATGGCGGCAACTGCCTGCGCTGGGCGGATGATCCGGACGGCCAATAGGGAGAGGCAGGCGATGAATGGCGACAACGGAACGTCAGCCCCGCATAGCCCCCAGCTACGCGCCCTGCTGTTCACCGACCTGTGTGATTCGCTGCAGCTGGTCGAGCGGATCGGCGATGTGGCGGCGGCAAGACTGTTCCAGGAACACGACCGCCTGGTACTGGTACTGCAGCAGCGCTGGAACGGCCAGCTGATCGATCGCTCCGATGGCTTGTTCATGCTGTTCGAGCGCGCCGTCGACGCACTGGGCTTCGCCCTGGACTACCAGCGCGAACTGCACGCGCTGGGCCAGCAGCGCGCGATTGAACTGCGCGCGCGCGCCGGCCTGCACGTGGGCGACGTGCTGACCTGGGAGAACAGCGCCGAAGCGGTTCGCGCCGGTGCCAAGTCGATGGAAGTGGAAGGCCTGGCCAAGCCGATGGCCGCGCGCCTGATGACGCTGGCCCGCCCCGGCCAGATCCTGCTGTCGGCGGTCGCCGAATCGCTCACCCGCCGCGCCACCGATGCACTGGGTGAGCGTGGCGCGCGCCTGCTGTGGAAGTCGCACGGGCGCTGGCGCTTCAAGGGCGTGCCGGTGGTGCAGGAAGTGATCGAAGTGGGCGAGATCGGCTCGGCGCCGCTGCGCATGCCGCGCGCCAACGCCAAGGCGCGCCGCGACCTGCCGCTGTGGCGGCAACCGCTGGTGATGGCCGCCGAAGGCCTGATCCTGGCCGCGGCCGTGCTCGGCGGCTGGCTGCTGCTGCGGTCGGAGCCGGCCATTGCCTTCGCCGAACGTGACTGGGTGGTGCTTGGCGATGTCGACAACCTCACCGGCGATCCGATCTTCGATGACTCGATGCGGCACGCGATCCGGATCGCGCTGGAGCAGTCGCGCTACGTGAACGTGCTGTCGGAAGGCAAGATCCGCGAAAGCCTGGAAATGGCGCGGCTCTCGGGCGATACCCGGCTCAACCGCGATACCGCGGTCGATGTGGCGGTGCGTGAGGGCGCGCGTGCGGTGCTGCTGCCGACCGTGCGGCAGAAGATCGGTGGCTACGAGCTGGCCATCGATGTTGCCGCGCCGGGCAGTGGCCAGGTGATCCAGACCTTCACCGCCACCGCCGATCGATCCGACCAGATGGTGTTCGCGGTGGACGACGTGGTCGGTCGCCTGCGTCGCGGACTGGGTGAGTCGGTGGCCAGCCTCGAGCAATCGCTGCCGCTGCCGCGCGCTTCGACCCAGGACCTGCGCGCGCTGCGTGCGTTCGCGCTGGCCGAAAGCGCGCTGGGCCAGCGTCGCTTCGAAGAGGCACGCAACCTCTACCAGGCCGCGATCGACATCGATCCCGGTTTTGCCCTGGCCTACATGGGCGTGGCCAAGCTGCATGCGCGCGTCGAGGAAGGGCGGCGCGCGCGCGAAGCCATGCAGCACGCGCTGGACCTGCAGGATCGACTGCCGCCACGCGAGCGGCTGTACCTGAAGGCCTGGATGGCCGAGCTGGAGCCCGGTGGCTGGCCACTGGAGCACTGGCGCACGCTGGCCAAGGTCTATCCGGATTCGTTCGCCGGGCTGTCCAACACGTCCTGGTACCTGTTGCAGGCCAACCAGTTCAGCGAGGCCGAACCCTATGCGCGTGCGGCCGCGGTGCCGCAGGATCCGCTGCGCCTGTATCCGCTGGTCCACCTGGTGCGGATACAGATCGCCGCCAACCAGCCGCAGCTGGCGGCCGAGACGCTGGCCCAGGCACAGGTCCTGCGCGGCCGTGATGATGCCGATGAGACCGGCGTGGACGTGCTGGTCGCGCAGGGCCAGTACGCCAAGGCCGCGCAACTGCTGCCGCAGATCCGTGCCGCCGATGCCCTGCAGCAGCGCATGAAGCTGCGCGCGCAACTGCTGCTGGCGGCCGCGCAGCGCGATTGCGCGGCCATGCAGCAGGCGGTACGCGAAGACGCACCGGCGCCGACGCTGGCCGACTTCCAGGTGCAGCAGCGACTGCAGCACGCCAGCGTATCGGCGCTGTGCGGCACGGCGGACCGGACCGGACTGCAGGCCACCGCCGCACTGCTGCAGCCGATGCTGCAGGAGCGCGATGATCCCATGCTGCATGCGCGTGGCCTGCAATGGCTGGCGCTGGTGCACCTGGCCCAGCGCCAGGGCCAGTTCGATCTGGCCAGGCGCTGGCTGGACGAGCAGCGGCCGCTGCTGAGCAGCCTGCGTAGTCCAGTCGCGGAACGCTGGCTGCGCATCGTCAGCGCGGAGGATCAGCTGGAGATGCAGCGACCGGATGCCGCCCGCACCCTGATCGAGCCGATGCTCGACGGCAACGAGCCGGTGCAGGCCCACGTGGTGCTGCTGCTCGCGTTGCGTGCGCAGGGCGACGACGCGGCCGTGCGCCGGCAGCAGGCCTGGCTGGCCCAGCACCGTGGCCGGGCGATTGCCGAGGTCACCGCGCTGCAGGTATGGCAACCGCTGAACGTGCATGACGTCTCGACCTGGGCGACGCCGGCCGCGACGGGCGCACCCTGATGGCGGCTCAACCGTCGATGCGTTCGCCGACCCTGCCCGCTTCGAAGCAGAACACCACCGTCATGGCTGCCACCGAACCGGACAGATGGGCCTGCAGTGCATCGCGCACCCGGCGCAGCTCCTCGACCGGGGCCAGGGTGTCGATCTTCATGCAGTCGCTTTCACCGACGGCCGCATCCAGGCCGATCGAGGCCAGCGCCTCGCCCGGCGCAGCAGTGAAGTGGCGGCGGAAGTCGTCATTGCCGATCAGATGGTCCAGCAGGGTGCTGGCGTCCGCGGCGGAGAGGCGGGGATGGGTGCTCATGGGGAACGTCCGTAGGTGGAGCTACTCGTATCGGCCGCGACAGCCTGCCATTGAGGGCCGGGCGGTGCACATCGCTAAAGTTGGCCGCGCTGCGGTCGTTGCTGCTATGCCGGCTGTGCGGCACAAGGAAGGAAACCGATGCGCCTGCGCCGCTGCGCCAGCCTGATGTTCGAGCCGCGCGAGGCGGTCACCCTGGACCTGCGCGCGATGCTGGCCGGCCATGCCGAGATGGACAGCCAGATCAGCTGGGTGGCGCTGGCCGCCCATCTGGACCAGCCGCTGCCGGTCGATGCCGAGGAGCGCCAGCTGCTGGGCGAGCTCAGCGCGCACCGCTGGAGCGAACCGCCGGCCGATGCGTCCCCGGCCATGCTGGCCCGCCTGGTCGAACAGGGCCTGCTGCTGACCGACCCACCGAGCGAGGTGGGGCACCAGATGCGCGACGAAGCGCTGCGGCGCAGCCAGTGGTGGCCGTTGGCCGCGCTGGCCCATCGCCACGCGCGCTGGCAGGCCGTGGACAGCGTGGACGACATGCGCCGGCAGGGCCTGGACACCGCCGCCGGCCTGCGCCAGCGTCTCGGGCCGCCGCCGCCGGTGGTGCAGCCGATGCAGGGCGACTACCAGCCACTGCCGCGCAGCGAAGAGGCGGCGTTCGACGCCCTGCTGGCGCGCCGCGCGACCTGCCGCAACTTCGACCCGCAGCGCGCGCTGCCACTGCCGCTGCTGGCCCAGGTGCTGCAGCGCACGCTGATGGCCCACGCGGTGCAGAAGGTCGAGCGTGATACCGAGTTCCTGAAGAAGAACGTGCCTTCCGGTGGCGGCCTGCATCCCACTGAGGGCTTCCTGCTGGTGCAGAACGTGGAAGGACTGGCACCGGGCCTGTACCACTATCATCCGGTGCAGCACGCCGTGCTGCCGCTGCCGTCGCCGCCGCCGCAGGCGTTGCCTGCGATGGCACGGCGGATGCTGTCCGGGCAGGCGTGGTTCGCCGATGCGCCGGCGCTGCTGGTGCTGGCGCCGCGCTATGACCGCTGCTTCTGGAAGTACCGCAACCATGCCAAGGCGCACCGTGCGGTGACGCTGGACGTGGGCCACATTTCGCAGTTGCTGTACCTGTGCGCCACCGAGCGCGGGCTGGCAGCGTTCGTGACAGCGGCGATCAACGATGCCGATGTCGATCGTGCCTTCGGCTTCGATGGCATCGGCCAGAGCGCGATGGCCATCTGTGGCCTGGGGTGGCGCAGCGCCACGCTGGACACGGCCGAATTCGATCCGGCCGGGCGGGTGGTGGCGGGCGACGGCCCCTGAGCGGCCGCCGCCCCGGCGATCAGGCCGCCTCGAAGTCCACCAGCACCGCGCCGTCGCCGACCTGGTCGCCGGCCTTGGCACGGTAACCCTTCACCGTGCCATCGGCCGGTGCCTGCAGGGTGTGCTCCATCTTCATTGCCTCCAGCACCACCAGCGGCGTACCGCGCTTGACCTCGGTACCGGCAGCGACCAGCGTGGCCACGATCTTGCCCGGCATCGGGGCCAGCAGGCTGCCGGCGTCGGCCACGGCATGGTCCGATTCACTGACCGGATCGTGCAGGGTGAAGCGATGCTGGCCATCGGCACCAAACAGGTACAGCTGGTCGCCGTCACGCAGCAGCTGCAGTGTCCAGCGGCGCCCGCCCAGCTGCACCGCCAGCCCGCGCACATCGGCCGTGCCGATCACCCCCACCGGTGCTGCGTCATCGCACTGCACGCGCCAGCCATCGGCCTGCGCCCACACCTTCAGCGTGTGCCGGCGCTCGCCCTGCTGCAGCGGCAGCACGCGCGGCGCGCACGCGCCCAGGCGCCAGCCATCCTGTGACTGCCACGGCGAATGCGGATCACGCGCGTCGGTGCTGGCGGGTGCCGTGCTTGCCACTGCGGCCACGGCGGCCAGCAGCCACAGGTCCGCACCCGCATCGCCGACGGCACTCAATGCCGCCTGTTCGCGTTCGATCAGCGCGGTATCCAGCCTGGCCTGCGCGAACGAACCGGTATTCACCAGGCGGCGCAGGAAACCAGCGTTGGTGGTCACGCCCACCACCTGGCAGTCGGCCAGTGCCTGGCTCATGCGGCGCAGCGCGGCGTCGCGGTCCACGTCCCAGACGATCAGCTTGGCGATCATCGGATCGTAGTACGGGGTGATGCTGTCGCCTTCCTCCACGCCGGTATCGACGCGCACGTGGGCCGACGCTGCCGGCAGGCGCAGGCGGCGCAGGGTGCCGGTGGACGGCAGGAAGCCACGATCGGCATCTTCGGCGTACAGCCGCGCTTCGATCGCGTGGCCATGGATGGCCAGCTGGTCCTGGCGCAGCGGCAGCGGCTGGCCCGAAGCCACGCGCAGCTGCCACTCCACGAGGTCGGTGCCGGTGATGTATTCGGTGACCGGGTGCTCGACCTGCAGGCGGGTGTTCATTTCCATGAAATAGAAATCGCCGTCCGGACCGGCGATGAACTCCACCGTGCCGGCACCGACGTAGCCCACCGCGCGCGCGGCATCGACCGCGGCCTGGCCCATCGCGGCGCGGCGCTCGGCACTCATGCCTGGGGCGGGAGCCTCTTCCAGGACTTTCTGGTGGCGGCGCTGCACCGAGCAATCGCGCTCGAACAGGTAGACCGCTTCACCGTGGCTGTCGCCGAACACCTGGATCTCGATATGGCGCGGCCGTTCGACGTACTTCTCGACCAGCACGTGGTCGTTGCCGAACGCCGAGGCTGCCTCGCGCTGGCAGCTGGCCAGCGCATCGACGAAGTCCTCGCTGCGCTCGACCTTGCGCATGCCCTTGCCACCGCCACCGGCGCTGGCCTTGATCAGCACCGGGTAACCGATGCCATCGGCCTGTGCGCGCAGGAAGTCCGGCGCCTGCTGGTCACCGTGGTAACCCGGCGTCAGCGGCACACCGGCCTTGGCCATCAGCGCCTTGGCCGCGCTCTTGTCACCCATCGCACGGATCGCGCTGGGCGGTGGCCCGATGAAGGTGATGCCGGCGGCGGCGCAGGCATCGGCGAAGTCGGCGTTCTCCGACAGGAAGCCGTAACCGGGGTGGATGGCCTCTGCGCCGGTAGCGCGCGCGGCGTCAAGCAGGGCATCGCCACGCAGGTAGCTCTCGCGTGCGGCGGCCGGGCCGATGTGGACGGCTTCGTCGGCCAGGCGCACATGGCGTGCGTTGCGGTCGGCATCGGAGTACACCGCCACGGTGGCGATGCCGAGGCGGCGGCAGGTGGCGATGACGCGGCAGGCGATTTCGCCGCGGTTGGCGATCAGGACTTTGCTGAACATGGCAACGTGCTTCATAGGAGCGTGCTCGGTCATGGCACGGGTCACATGCGGAACACGCCGAAGCGCGTCTGCTGCGGGGCGGCGTTGAGGCTGGCCGACAGCGCCAGCGCCAGCACCTGGCGGGTGTCGGCCGGATCGATCACGCCGTCGTCCCACAGGCGCGCGCTGGCGTAGTACGGGTGGCCCTGCTGTTCGAACTGGTCGCGGATCGGTGCCTTGAAGGCATCCTCTTCCGCCGCCGGCCACTGGCTGCCCTTGGCTTCGATGCCATCGCGCTTGACCGTGGCCAGCACACTGGCGGCCTGCTCGCCGCCCATCACGCCGATGCGCGCGTTCGGCCACATCCACAGGAAGTTGGGCGAGTACGCACGGCCGCACATGCCGTAGTTGCCGGCACCGAACGAGCCGCCGATGACCACGGTGAACTTGGGCACCTTGGCACAGGCCACCGCCATCACCAGCTTGGCGCCGTCCTTGGCGATGCCGCCCTGTTCGTACTTGCGGCCGACCATGAAGCCGGTGATGTTCTGCAGGAACACCAGCGGGATGTTGCGCTGGGTGCACAGCTCGATGAAGTGCGCGCCCTTCAGGGCCGACTCGGAGAACAGGATGCCGTTGTTGGCGATGATGCCGATCGGGTAGCCGTTCAGATGGGCGAAACCGGTCACCAGCGTTGCGCCGTAGCGCGGCTTGAACTCGTCGAAGCGCGAGCCATCCACCAGCCGCGCTATCACCTCGCGCACGTCGTAGGGCTTGCGCGTATCGGCCGGGATCACGCCATACAGTTCATGGGCCGGCAGCAACGGCGCTTCAGGGGCCTGCACCGCCATCGCCGGTTCCGGCTTGCGCCAGTTGAGCTGGGCGATGATCGCGCGCACCCGTGCCAGCGCCTGCAGATCGTTGTCGGCCATGTGGTCGGCCACGCCGGAGATGCGGGTGTGCACGTCGGCGCCCCCCAGTTCCTCGGCCGTCACCACTTCACCGGTGGCCGCCTTCACCAGCGGCGGGCCGCCGAGGAAGATCGTGCCCTGTTCGCGCACGATCACGGTCTCGTCGCTCATCGCCGGCACATAGGCGCCACCGGCGGTGCAGCTGCCCATCACGCAGGCGATCTGCGGAATGCCCTGCGCCGACAGGTTGGCCTGGTTGTAGAAGATGCGGCCGAAATGATCGCGGTCGGGGAAGACTTCGTCCTGCAGCGGCAGGAACGCGCCGCCGGAATCGACCAGGTAGATGCAGGGCAGGTGGTTCTGCTCGGCGATCTCCTGCGCGCGCAGGTGCTTCTTCACCGTCATCGGGTAGTAGGTGCCGCCCTTGACCGTGGCGTCGTTGGCCACGATCACGCATTCCACGCCGCTCACCCGGCCGATGCCGGCCACCACGCCCGCGGCGGGCACGGCGTCTTCATACATGCCGTGCGCGGCCAGCGGCGCGATTTCCAGGAAGGCGCTGCCGGGGTCGAGCAGGGCGTCGATGCGCTCACGCACCAGCAGCTTGCCGCGTGCGGTGTGCTTGGCGCGCGCCGCCTCACTGCCACCCAGCGCGGTGCGGGCGAGGGTGGCATGCAGGTCGTCGACCACGGCCTGCATGGCCGCGCGGTTGCTTTCAAACGTTTCGCTGCCCGGTTGCAGCTGGCTGGTCAGGACGGTCATCGCGGTGGCCTTACAGGGTGCGCTGGAACAGTTCGCGGCCGATCAGCATGCGGCGGATCTCCGAGGTGCCGGCGCCGATTTCATACAGCTTGGCGTCGCGCCACAAGCGGCCGGTCGGGTATTCATTGATGTAGCCGTTGCCACCGAGGATCTGGATCGCCTGGCCGGTCAGCCAGGTGGCCTTCTCGGCGGCGTACAGGATGGCACCGGCGGCGTCCTGGCGGGTCGTGCGGCCCTGGTCGCAGGCGCGCGCCACGGCATAGACGTAGGCGCGGCAGGCGCCCAGGCCCACGTACATGTCGGCGATCTTGGCCTGGATCAGCTGGAAGCTGCCGATCGGTTCGCCGAACTGGTGGCGTTCGTGCACGTAGGGCATCACCACGTCCATGGCCGCGGCCATCAGCCCCAGCGGGCCACCGGACAGCACCACGCGCTCGTAGTCCAGGCCGGACATCAGCACGCGCACGCCACCGCCGACCTGGCCCAGCACGTTCTCTTCGGGAATCTCGCAGTCCTGGAACACCAGCTCGCAGGTAGGCGAAGAACGCATGCCCAGCTTGTCCAGCTTCTGCGCGGTGGAGAAGCCCTTCATGCCCTTCTCGACCAGGAACGCGGTGATGCCCTTGGCGCCGGCGTCCATGTCGGTCTTGGCATAGACCACCAGCACGTCGGCATCCGGGCCGTTGGTGATCCACATCTTGTTGCCGTTGAGCACGTAGCGGTCGCCGCGCTTGTCGGCGCGCAGCTTCATCGACACCACGTCCGAGCCGGCCCCCGGCTCGCTCATCGCCAGCGCACCGACCAGGCTGCCATCGCACAGGCCGGGCAGGAAGCGCTGCTTCTGTTCCTCATTGCCGTTCTTGCGCAGCTGGTTCACGCACAGGTTGGAGTGCGCGCCATAGGACAGGCCGATGCCACCGGAGGCGCGCGAGATTTCTTCCATCGCCACCACGTGGGCCAGGTAGCCCATGCCGGTACCGCCGTATGCTTCTTCCACGGTGAGGCCGAGCAGGCCCTGCTCGCCCAGCTTCGGCCACAGGGCCAGCGGGAACTGGTTGCTGGCATCGGCCTCGGCGGCCAGCGGTGCGACCTCGGCGGCGGCAAAATGGGCCACGCTCTGGCGCAGCAGGTCGATGTCTTCGCCAAGATCGAAGTTCAGGGATGGCACGTGCATTGTGGTGGCTCCACGGCGGGATGGCAGGAAATGGACGCACCCGGCGGGGGAGCGGGCGGCGGTCGGCAGGACCGCCACCCGCACGGGCGATGGCCCCAGCGTAGCGGGGTTCGGACAAGAAGTGAATACGAATTCAAAAATTGAAACTAGAATCAGAACATGGCCTATAAACGCTCTGCATTGATGGAAGAACGCCTGGCGGGCGCCCGTGAACGGATCCTGCTGGCCACCCGCGAACTGGTCGCGACCGGCGGCTGGCGCAACGCCCCGGTGACCGCCGTGGCGACCCAGGCGGGGGTGTCCACCGGCCTGATCTACCGCCACTTCCCGTCCAAGGCCGAGCTGTTCGTGGAGGTCCTCAACGCCGCCGTGGCCCACGAGGTCGCGATCATGGAGCGCATCGCCAGTGGCCCGGAGGCGGCCAGCGAGCGCCTGCGGCTGGCGATCACCGCCTTCGTCCGCCGCGCCCTGGCCGGGCCGGGGCTGGCGCATGCTTTCATCGTCGAACCGGTCGATCCGGACGTGGAAGCCGAGCGCATGCGCGGCCGCCGCGCGTTTGGCGACGTGTTCCTGCGGCTGGTCGAAGAAGGCGTGGCGGCCGGCGAACTGCCGGCGCAGGACGCGCATGTGGCCGCCGCCTGCCTGGTCGGTGCCTTCACCGAGGCGATGGTCGGCCCCACCGCACCCAGCCGCGAAGCGCACCGCGACGAGGATGCGCTGGTGGATGCGATCTGCAGCTTCTGCCTGCGCGCGATCGGCGCCCCGGTAATCCGGTAGCGCCGGCCGCTGGCCGGCTTCTGTTGCTGGGGTCAGATCCCTTTTGCGGCGCAAAAGGGATCTGACCCCAGCCCCCGGCATGCTGCGCCGCACCAGCATTGACGCCTGTTGTCGCACGCAAGGCGCGTTCTATACTCGGTCCATCACGCAGTCGCTCAGCCGTGGTCCAACGACTATCAGCCAGGGGTAACGAAGAGTGCGGAATTACGATCTGGAGTTCCTGAAACGCTTCTCCATGGTGATCGCGCTGCTGGCGACCATCACCCTCGGCCTCATCGTCCTTGCCGCCTACCTGCACACCCGGATTCCGCCCGAGGTGTCGCCCACTGCGGCCAAGCGCACCGAACAGCGCATTTCGCCCACCGGCGCGGTCTATGCCGGCAGCACCGGCGCCGCCGCGCAGGCCGCGGCCAAGGCCGCCGCGCTGGCCAAGGCGGCGTCGCAGGTGGCCTACGGCGGCACCAAGGATGGCAAGGTGATCTTCGACAACCTGTGCACCGCCTGCCACACCAACGGTGTGGGCATGGCACCGACGCTGGACCATTCGCATTGGGACAAGCGCATCGCGCAGGGCAAGGACACCCTCTACAAGCACGCCATCGAGGGCTATACCGGCCCCGACGGCGGCATCATGCCGCCCAAGGGCGGCAACCCGGCGCTGACCGAAGAACAGATCCACGCCACCGTGGACTGGATGCTGGCCAACCTGAAGTAACCGCCGGAACGGCCGAACCGCAAAACGGCGGAAACGTCGAAACAGGGAACGGCCGAACGGGATGGCGGAACCGCGGAACGGGGAACGGCCGAACCGGATGGCGGAACCGCGGAACGGGGGTAGAGTCGACTGTTAGTCGACTGCTCTTCCCAACGCCACCGAAAAAGCCCGCGCTGCGCGCGATAGTCGACTGACAGTCGACTCTACCCGCCGGTCGCCCCATCGCCCCGGTCGTTCTCCTTCCGCCGCCGGTGGCTTTGCCCACCAAGCTCAAAACCCCGCCTGCAGACGGGGCTTCGCATTTCAGGGTTAGTCTGTGCGCCCTCTTCCCAGGAATCGCCCGTCGATGCACCGCCGCTCCTTCGCCCTTGCCCTGTCCCTGCTGCTGCCGGCCGGCGCGTTCGCCCAGGCCCAGCCGCAGGCCACGCCGATCGCGACGCCCCCTGCCGCGCGCAGCAGCGCCCCGGTGGTGCTGACCGCCGCGCCGGCCGACTGGCGCGCGCTGGATGGGCAGCGCGTGCGCATCGCTGCGCCGCTCACCCTGGCCGGTACCGACGGCCTGGAGCGCTTCGGCCAGCTCACCGTGGCCTTCGATGGCCGCCTCTGGCAGCCGACCGAAGTGGCCGCGCCGGGCTCTGCCGGCTATGAGCAGGTGATGGCCGACAACCAGCGCCGCCGCCTGGTGCTGGAAGATGGCCGTACTGCCCGCGACCCCGCCAGCGTGCCCTACCTGCCGGGCAATCCGGTGCTGCGCACCGGCATGCAGCTGCGCAACGTGGAGGGCATCGTGCGCGTGGACGCGCAGGGCCATCCGCGCCTGCAGGTCGAAGGCGCGCTGAAGCTGCCGGAACTGAAGCGCCCGGCAGTACCCACGGTGCCGGGCAGCCTGCACGTGGCCGCCTTCAACCTGGAGAACTTCTTCAATGGTGACGGCCAGGGCGGTGGCTTCCCGACGTTGCGCGGCGCGCGCACGCTGGACGAGCACAAGGCGCAGCTCGCCAAGCTGGTCACCACGGTCAACGCGCTGGGCGCCGATGTCGCTGCGCTGATGGAACTGGAGAACGACGGCTACGGCCCGCAGTCGGCCATCGCCGAACTGGTCGATGCGCTCAACCGCGACCGCGGCGCGCAGGGCGACTGGCGCTTCGTCGACGCCGGCAACGGCCCCGGCGACAACCCGATCCGGGTCGGCATCATCTATCGCAGCAACCGCCTGCAACCGCTGGGCAAGCCGGCCACACTGACCGGCGGCCCGTTCGTCGAGCACAGCCGCGTGCCGCTGGCGCAGGCCTTCCAGGGCAAGCACGGTGCGCCGTTCGTGGTGGTCGCCAACCACTTCAAGTCGAAGGGCTGCCGCGATGCGAGCAGTGCCGACGCCGACCACAACGACAACCAGGGCTGCTGGAACGCCACCCGCGTGACCTCGGCGCAGCAGCTGCACGCCTGGCTGCAGACCGACCCGACCGGTACCGGTGCCAGGGACGCGGTGCTGCTTGGCGATTTCAACGCCTACGCGATGGAGGACCCGATCCGCACCCTGCGTGACCTGGGCTGGCAGGACGCGTTCAAGGTGGCCAAGGTCGAGCATCCCTACAGCTACGTCTACAACGGTTACACCGGCCGTCTCGACCACGCCCTGCTGAACCCGGGCATGGCCAAGCGCCTGCGCGGTGCCGCCGAATGGCACAGCAACGCCGACGAGCAGGACGCCAGCGGTTACCAGGGCCGCAACGTGCAGGGCCCGTGGCGCAGCTCCGACCACGACCCGCTGCTGCTGGGTTTCGACAGATAGGGTTCGCCGGGGATCTGCTCTGGGAGGGACCTTGATCGGCACGGATGCTGCCGTTGCTTTTGATCTACCAGTCCGCCTTCAAGCGAGCCGAGCATCGCAGGTGAATCAGGGGCGAAGAGGCGCCGATGTCTGAGCGCAGCGAGTTCGGCGCCGTCCCCTGGTTCACCGAGAAGCGCAGGGTACCGGTGCACAGCACCGGCTCGCGGCTGGCGGCGCGTTTCTTTTGGTTACTTTTCTTTTCGCGCGAAAAGAAAAGTGACATCCCACCGCGGGCGCGGAAATGGCCCGCCGCAACCAACGCTCACCCCCAGGCGATCAACCCGATCGCCAGCACCGCCAGCGCCAGCCCCGCGCGGTTCCACTTCGTGGTGGCCTCGCCGAAGGCGAACACACCCACCAGCGCGCCCAAGACCACCACCCCGATGTTCATGCCGGCGAACACGGTGGCCGGGCTGTCCGGCATCGCCTGGTGCGCGTGTACATAGAAGAGGATGTTGCCGCCATTGAGCAGGCCCAGCAGCGCACCCGCGCCCAGGTTGCGCCAGGCCAGCCGGCTGCGGCCACGCGCATGCCGCCACAGCTGCAGCGCCAGCATCAGCACGAAGGCCACGCTGAAGCTGGCCAGCACCGCCGCCATCGACGGCGTGCCGGACAGCGCCACCTGCTTGAGCAGCACGTCCACCACCGCAAACCCGGCCCATACCCCCAGCAGCCAGCCCCAGCCGCCGGGCGAGGACGCGACCACCGGCCCGCGTGGGCGCAGGCTGATCGCCACCATCGCCAGCAGGCCCAGGCCGAGCCCGGCCAGCTTCCACGGCGTGGCGGTCTGGCCGAAGAACAGGAACGCGGCGGCCAGTGACAGCAGCAGCGACAAGCGCTGCGCCACGTCACTGCGGACGATGCCGGCCACCGCCACGGCGCGGCCCAGCACCAGGAAGATCGAGGGCAGCACCACCGCCAGCGCCAGCAAGGACAGCCACGGGGCATGTGGCGCGCGCAGCGCATCCAGCGGCGGCTGCAGCACCACGGCGGTGAGCGTTGCCGCCACCAGATAGTTCCAGGTGACCATCTGCGCAACATCCAGTTGGCGGCGTCCGGCCATCTTCAACAACACCGAAACCAGCACGCTGCAGATCACGGCTAAAGACAGGAAGAGCATGGGACGGGCACAGGGCAGGGGCGGGGGACGGTATCATGGTGCCATGCACAAGCCTTCGTTCCCCGTCGCCCCCGGCGAAACCGCCTGCCTCGAACTGGACGGCCCGGCCGGCCCGCTGGAAGTGGTCGTCGACCTGCCCAAGGCCGACGTGCCGGCACAGCCGATCGTGGCCATCGTCTGCCATCCGCTGTCCACCGAGGGCGGCACCCTGCACAACAAGGTGGTCACCATGACCGCCACGACCCTGCGCGAGCTGGGCATCGCCACGGTGCGCTTCAACTTCCGCAGCGTCGGCGCTTCGGCCGGCACCTTCGATGGCGGCGTGGGCGAGCAGGACGACCTGAAGGCGGTCGCCGCCTGGGTGCGCAGCCAGCGCCCGCACGACCGCCTGTGGCTGGCCGGTTTCAGCTTCGGCGCGTTCGTGTCGCTGAAGGCCGCCGCCACGCTGCAGCCGGAAGCGCTGATCTCGATCGCGCCGCCGGCCGGTCGCTGGGATTTCGACGGCATCGCGCCGCCGGCGCGCTGGCTGGTGATCCAGGGCGAGCAGGACGAGATCGTCGACCCGCAGGCTGTCTACCAGTGGCTGGACACGCTGGACGCCCCGCATGAGCTGGTACGCATGCCCGAGACCAGCCACTTCTTCCACCGCAAGCTGATCGACCTGCGTGGCGCGCTGACCCACGGCGTGAAGCACTGGCTGGGCGCGGCGGCATGAGTGCAACCGAGCTGACCCCGTCGCAGCGGTACGCGGAAGGGGTCGCCCGCGGTGACTGGCAGGACGATCCGGCCCAGCATGCGGCGCTGGCCGAGCTGGACCGCATCCACCTGGCCCTGCTGGACAGTGCCGAGGACGGCTGGCTGGATCGCCTGTCCTCGTTCTGGAAAAAGCCCGAGCCGGTCAAGGGCCTGTACTTTTGGGGCGGCGTCGGCCGCGGCAAGACCTTCCTGGTCGACCTGTTCTACGACGGCCTGCCGATCAGGCAGAAGTACCGCACCCACTTCCACCGCTTCATGCGCAGCGTCCACGAGCGCCTGCGCGAGCACCAGGGCCAGAGCGACCCGCTGGCGAAGATCGCCCAGGAATGGCGCAGCAACCTGCGCGTGCTGGTGCTGGACGAGTTCTTCGTCACCGACATCGGTGACGCGATGCTGCTGGCGCGGCTGCTGGAGCGCCTGTTCGCCGAGGGCGTGACCCTGGTCACCACCTCCAACACCGCGGTGGAGAACCTCTACCTCAACGGCCTGCAGCGCGAGAGCTTCCTGCCGGCCATCGGCCTGCTGCAGCGCTTCTGCGTCGAGCTGTATGCCGAAGGCACCGAGGACTACCGGATGCGCGCGCTGACCCGCTCGCCGGTGTACCGCGCACCGCTGGCGGCCGACAGCGACGACTGGTTGGCCACGCGCTGGAGCGAACTGAGCGGCGGCCAGCCGGCCAAGCCCGGCAACATCGAGATCGAGGGCCGCAAGATCCCGGTCCGGGGCCGCGGCAAGAGCATCGCCTGGTTCGATTTCGCCGCGCTGTGCGAGGGCCCGCGTGGGCCGTCGGACTACATCGAGATCGCGCACGAGTTCAACACGGTGCTGCTGGGTGGCATTCCCGCCTTCGACCGCTTGAACGAAGATGCCGCGCGCCGCTTCGTCAACCTGATCGACGAGCTGTACGACCGCCACGTCAACCTGGTCTGTACCGCCAGCACTTCGCCGATCGAGCTGTACACCGGCCAGCGCCTGCAGGGCGCCTTCGAGCGCACCGCCTCGCGCCTGATCGAGATGCAGAGCGCTGAGTACCTGGGCACCCCGCACCGGGCGTGAGCGACTCTGCGGGCGTGCATTGCCGGCCAGCGGCCGGCACGCCCCCCTTGGGATTCCGGTAGTGCCGGCCGCTGGCCGGCAATGATCGGGGGATAGGGCGCAACGGCGTTTCCCTGCGGCGGCTCTTCCGGCCCGGCCGCCACATACGGCCTCGCGTCGCTGCCCGGAGGGTGATCCCGGCATCCACCGGATTCCCACCGGCTGCCCACGATCTATCCACAGGGTTGTCCCTAGCCAGTTTCATCACTGTCATGTGAAGCTGTCATTGTTCCGTTTTCGCGGTGCGTTGTGCCACCGCAATGACGCCTTTCGGGCTTGACTGCGCAGCCCGTTCCGGCAGGTCTGAAGCGTCCGATCCAGGCGTCGATGGCACGATCCTTGCGGCGCAAGGGATTGCCGAATTTCACTACATTTGGCGTTGACGGACCCCATTACCCCCACTATCTTGTGGCCGTCGGTCGCAGCAACCCCAATTCCAGGGGGTGGCCCCAGTACCCCTCCGCGATCGTCAACGGCAGTGGCCGGCGCAGGTCTCATTCCCTGCGACGCCGTCCTGTCACCCTGGGCTGTCATGTCCCGGGCCGCGTCACCCGATGCATCGAGCACCCCCAATCACGCCAAGAGGACACACGCCGTGAGCACCGAATCCAGCGCCACCATCGAGAAGGAAAGCGAATTCCTGTTGACGTCGCCGCCGACGGCCAACGCGATGAGTGTGACCAAGCGCAATGGGACCACCGAACTGGTGGACCTGAACAAGATCGTGCGCGCGGTGCAGCGTTCCTCTGAAGGCCTGCACGCCGTCGATCCGATGCGCGTGGCCACCCGCACCATTTCCGGCCTGTACAACGGCGCCACCACCCGCGAGCTGGACGAGCTGTCCATCCGCACCGCCGCCCTGCTGATCGGTGAAGAGCCCGAGTACGGCCGCCTTGCCGCGCGGCTGCTGGCCAACTACATCGCCAAGGAAGTCTCGGGCCAGGAAATCTACGCCTTCTCGCAGTCGGTCAGCCGTGGCCATGAAGTCGGCCTGATCAACGACCGCCTGCTGAACTTCGTGCAGACCAATGCACGCAAGCTCAACGACGCCATCGACGGCGCGCTGGACCTGAACTTCGATTACTTCGGCCTGCGTACCCTGTACGACCGTTACCTGCTGCGCCACCCGCACACCCGCAAGGTGATCGAGACCCCGCAGCAGTTCTTCCTGCGCATCGCCAGTGCGCTGAGCGAGGACGTGTCCGAGACCCTGGCGCTGTACAAGCGCATGGGCAACCTGGACTACCTGCCGTCCAGCCCGACCCTGTTCAACTCCGGCACCACCCACGAGCAGCTGTCCTCGTGCTTCCTGCTGGACTCGCCGCAGGACTCGCTGGAGTCGATCTATGCCAAGTACGGCGACATCGCCCAGCTGTCGAAGTTCTCCGGCGGCATCGGCGTCAGCTACACCCGCGTGCGTTCGCGTGGCTCGCTGATCAAGTCGACCAACGGCCACTCCAACGGCATCGTGCCGTGGCTGAAGACCATGGATTCGTCGGTGGCCGCGGTGAACCAGGGCGGCAAGCGCAAGGGCGCGGCCTGCGTGTACCTGGAAACCTGGCACGCCGACATCGAGGACTTCCTCGAACTGCGTGACAACACCGGTGACGAAGCCCGCCGTGCGCACAACCTGAACCTGGCCAACTGGGTGCCGGACCTGTTCATGAAGCGCGTCGAGGCCGACCAGGAATGGTCGCTGTTCGATCCGCGCGTCGTGCCGGAGTTCACCGACCTGTTCGGCGAAGCCTTCGAGCAGGCCTACCTGCAGGCCGAAGCGCAGGGCAAGGCCAACCGCACCATCTCCGCGCGCAAGCTGTATGCCCGCATGATGCGTACCCTGGCCGAGACCGGCAACGGCTGGATGACCTTCAAGGACAAGTGCAACCGCGCCAGCAACCAGACCCTGCGTCCGGGCAACGTGATCCACCTGTCCAACCTGTGCACGGAAATCCTGGAGGTCACCTCCAACGATGAAACCGCAGTGTGCAACCTGGGTTCGATCAACCTGGGCAACCACTTCGACGAGCACAACGAGTTCGACTTCGAGAAGCTGGCCGAGACCGTGCGCCTGGCCGTGCGCCAGCTCGACCGTGTCATCGACCTGAACTTCTACCCGATCGAGACCGCCCGCCGCGCCAACCTGCGCTGGCGTCCGGTCGGCCTGGGCTGCATGGGCCTGCAGGACGTGTTCTTCCGCAAGCGCCTGCCGTTCGACAGCGCCGAGGCCCGCGCCCTGTCGAAGAAGATTGCCGAAGCGATCTACTTCCACGCGCTGGAAACCTCCTGCGAGCTGGCCCAGGAACGCGGCAAGCACCCGTCGTTCAACGACACCCGCGCCGCCAGTGGCGAACTGCAGTTCGACGCCTGGAACGTGGTGCCGGAAGACACCGCGCGCTGGGATGCCCTGCGTGAGCGCATCAAGGAACACGGCCTGCGCAACTCGCTGATGATCGCGATCGCGCCGACCGCGACCATCGCCTCGATCGCCGGCTGCTACGAGTGCGTCGAGCCGCAGGTGTCCAACCTGTTCAAGCGCGAGACCCTGTCCGGTGACTTCCTGCAGGTCAACCGTTACCTGGTCAACGAGCTGAAGAAGCTGGGCCTGTGGACGCCGGAAATGCGCGATGCCATCAAGCTGGCCGAGGGTTCCATCGCCGGTCTGCCGCAGATCCCGGAAGCGCTGCGCGAGGTCTATCGCACCGCGTGGGAACTGCCGATGCGTTCGCTGATCGACATGGCCGCCGAGCGTGGCGCCTTCATCGACCAGTCGGCCTCGCTCAACCTGTTCATGGAAAGCCCGAACATCGGCGCGATGTCCTCCATGTACATGTACGCCTGGAAGCAGGGCATCAAGACCACCTACTACCTGCGTTCGCGTCCGGCCACCAAGATCGCCAAGACCACGGTGAGCGCGGCGGCCCCGGCCAAGGTGTTCAGCCCGGACGAAGCCATCGCCTGCTCGCTGGAAAACCCGGAAGCCTGCGAGGCCTGCCAGTAACAGCGGCACCGCCGCGCGGTAGTGCCGGCCGCTGGCCGGCAACCCCGGCCAACGATCATCACCCACGGTAGCACCGGGCCATGCCCGGTGGCTCACCCAGGAATTCAAGGAAACACCCATGGCCGACAAGCCCAAGCAGATGCTGCTCGATCCCGGTTTTGAACTGACCCTGCGCCCGATGCGCTATCCGCAGTTCTATGACATGTACCGGAACGCGATCAAGAACACCTGGACGGTGGAAGAGATCAACTTCCAGATCGACATCACCGACCTGCACAGCAAGATGTCGCCGGGTGAGCGCCACCTGATCCACCGCCTGGTCGCGTTCTTCGCCACCGGCGATTCGATCGTGTCCAACAACCTGGTGCTGAACCTGTACCAGCACTTGAATGCGCCCGAAGCGCGCATGTACCTGTCGCGCCAGCTGTATGAAGAAGCACTGCACGTGCAGTTCTACCTGACCCTGCTCGACAACTACCTGCCGGATCCGGAAGAGCGCGCCAAGGCGTTCTCGGCGGTGGAGAACATCGACTCGATCAAGAAGAAGGCCGATTTCTGCTTCAAGTGGATCGACTCGATCCAGGACCTGACCCGCATCGAGACCCGCGCGCAGCGTCGCCAGTTCCTGCTCAACCAGATCTGCTTCGCCGCCTGCATCGAAGGCCTGTTCTTCTTCGCTGCCTTCGCCTACGTGTACTACTTCCGTTCGCGCGGCCTGCTGCCGGGCCTGGCTTCGGGCACCAACTGGGTGTTCCGCGACGAGAGCGCGCACATGGAGTTCGCGTTCGAGTCGGTGCGCGTGGTGCGTGAGGAAGAGCCGGACCTGTTCGATGACGAGATGAAGCAGCAGGTCTACGACATGCTGGCCGAAGCCATCGAGTGCGAGGTGCAGTTCGCCGAGGACGTGCTGTCCGGCGGCGTGGCCGGCATCTCGACCCGCGACATGCGCCAGTACCTGCAGCACTGCGCCGACCAGCACTTCGCCAAGCTGGGCATGGAAAAGAAGTACAACGTGCGCAACCCGCTGCCGTTCATGGAACTGCAGGACGTGCAGGAACTGACCAACTTCTTCGAACGCCGCGTCTCGGCCTACCAGGTCGGCGTGCAGGGCGAAGTCGCCTTCGACATGAACTTCTGATCGGACCGGTCAGGCCTGTCGCAACGAGAAACCCCGGCCAATGCCGGGGTTTTTCGTTTCTGTGGCGTCGAGCCATGCTCGACTGGTCTTCGCAAACAGCAGTCGAGCATGGCTCGACGCTACAAGGCGCGGCTAGCGCCGCCCTTCCACCGCCATGCGTACCGCCAGCCCGGCCAGCACCGTGCCCATCAGCCAGCGCTGCACCCTCTGCCAGGTGGGGCGCGCGGCCAGGAAACCGGCGATGCTGCCAGCGGTCAGCGCGATGATGCCGTTCACGGTCACACTCACCGCGATCTGGGTGGAGCCCAGCACGATCGACTGCAGCAGCACGCTGCCCTCGCTGTCCGGATGCAGGAACTGCGGCAGCAGCGACAGGTACATCACCGCCACTTTCGGGTTCAGCAGATTGGTCAGGAAGCCCATCGTGAACAGTCTGCGCGGGCTGTCCTGCGGCAGCTCGCGCACCGCGAACGGCGAACGGCCGCCGGGCCTGAGCGCCTGCCACGCCAGGTACAGCAGGTACAGCGCGCCACCGATGCGCAGCGCGTCGTAGGCAAACGGCACGGTCATCAGCAGGGCAGTGATGCCCAGTGCCGCGCACAGCATGTAGAACACGAAGCCCAGCGCCACCCCGCCCAGCGAGATCAGGCCAGCCATCGGCCCCTGGCAGATCGAGCGCGAGATGACGTAGATCATGTTCGGCCCGGGCGTGAGCACCATGGCCAGGGAAACCAGCGCGAAGGCCAGCAGGTCGGAAGTGGCGGGCATGGGCGGTCCTGGCGGTGGGCGTGGCGCAGTGTAGCGCTGCCTGCACGGGGCCTGGCTTAAAATTGCCGCACCCCACACCGAAGCACCCCCATGACCCCGATCACCGAGACCGTGCCGCCCACCGAAGTGCGCATGGCTGAAATCGTCTTCCCCAACCACACCAACCATCTCGGCACCCTGTTCGGTGGCCAGGCATTGGCATGGATGGACAAGGCCGCGTTCCTGGCCGCCGCCCGCTATTCGCGCCGTACCGTGGTGACCGCGCGCAGCGACCAGGTCGACTTCAAGCTGCCGATCCGCATCGGCCAGATGGTGGAAACCATCGGCCGCATCGTCGAGGTCGGCCGCAGCTCGATGAAGGTGGAGGTGGAACTGGTCGCCGAAGACCTGCACAGCGGCGAGCGCAAGCTGTGCACCCGCGGCCACTTCGTGATGATCGCACTGGACGAGGAAGGCCACCCGATCGCGGTACCCCCGCTGCCGGCCGCCTGAGCACGCCAGCTGAACCGGCGCTTGCAGGGGCGCTGCGGCGCCCCCATCTGGCAGCCATGACCCTGCCGCTGACCGACTTCATCGACCGCGCCCAGCGCCTGTTCGTGCTGACCGGCGCCGGTTGCAGCACCGCCTCGGGCATCCCCGATTACCGCGACACCGACGGCCAGTGGAAGCGCACTCCGCCGGTGACCTACCAGGCCTTCATGGGCGAGGCGGCCACCCGCCAGCGCTACTGGGCGCGCAGCCTGCTGGGCTGGCCGCGCTTCGGCCTGGCCCGGCCCAACGGCACCCACCACGCCCTGGCCGCGCTGGAGCGCCGCGGCAAACTGCAGCTGCTGCTCACGCAGAACGTGGATGGCCTGCACCAGCGTGCCGGCAGCCACACGGTGATCGACCTGCATGGGCGCCTGGATCAGGTGCGCTGCATGGGCTGCGAGCGGCGCAGCGATCGCGGGGCGTTCCAGCAGCGCCTGCTGGACGCCAACCCCGGCTGGGACACGCTGGAGGCCGGCATCGCCCCGGACGGCGATGCCGACCTGGAGGCTGATTTCTCCGGCTTCGTTGTACCCGATTGCGCGTACTGCGGCGGCCTGCTGAAGCCGGATGTGGTGTTCTTCGGCGAGAACGTGCCGCGCGACCGCGTGGCGGCAGTGCACGATCACTTGCACCAGGCCGACGCCGTGCTGGTGGTGGGCTCGTCGCTGATGGTCTACTCCGGGTTCCGCTTCGTGCAGGCGGCCGCCAGGGCCGGATTGCCGGTGGCCGCCGTGAATCGTGGCCGCACCCGTGCCGACGACCTGCTGCAGTTCAAGGACGAGCGGGACTGCGCCGAGGCGCTGGCGTCGGTTATCGAGCCACCGGCTGGGTAGAGTCGACTGTCAGTCGACTATCGCGCGCAGCGCGGGCCTTTCGAGAGCCGTTGGAAAAGCAGTCGACTGTCAGTCGACTCTACCGGCAACCCGTCCCCGCGAAACAGCGATCCATCCAGATGGTTGATCCCGGAGCCGCGCAGCGGTGCAATACGCATCCCCTACGTCGTGCATTCCTGTCTTGAGCCAGCTGTTCTCGCCGATCTCGTTCGGCCCCCTGACCCTGTCCAACCGCATCGTCATCGCGCCGATGTGCCAGTACTCCGCCGAAGACGGCCGCGCCAGTGACTGGCACGCCATGCACCTGGGCAACCTGGCGCAGTCCGGCGCCGGCCTGCTGATCCTGGAAGCCACCGCGGTCGAACCACGCGGCCGCATCAGCTGGGCCGACCTGGGGCTGTGGGACGACGGCACCGAGGCCGCGTTGGCACAGGTACTGGCCAGCATCCGCCGCTGGTCGCCGATGCCGCTGGGCATCCAGCTGGGCCATGCCGGCCGTAAGGCATCCACCGCCCGCCCCTGGGACGGCGGTGGCCAGCTGGCGGCCGATGATGCGCGTGGCTGGACCACCGTGGCGCCGTCACCGCTGCCGTTCCACGCCGCCGATGCGGCGCCGCAGGCACTGGACGAGGCGGGCATTGCCGAAGTGATCGCCGCCTTCGCCGCCAGTGCGGTGCGTGCCGAGCGCCTGGGCTTCGAGCTGATCGAGCTGCATGCCGCGCACGGTTACCTGCTGCACCAGTTCCTGTCGCCGTTGAGCAACCACCGTACCGACGGTTATGGCGGCTCGCTGCCGAACCGCCTGCGCCTGCTGGTGGAAGTGTTCGACGCGGTACGCGCGGCGGTGTCGGACAAGGTCGCGGTGGGCGTGCGCATTTCCGCCAGCGACTGGGTCGAGGGTGGCTGGGACCTGGTGCAGAGCGAAGCACTGGCCCAGGTGCTGGACGCGCGCGGCTGCAACGTCCTGCATGTCTCCAGCGGCGGCCTGGACGAGCGCCAGAAGATCACCGTCGGCCCCGGTTACCAGGTGCCGTTCGCGGCGGCGATCAAGGCCAAGGTGCGCATGCCGGTCATCGCGGTGGGCATGATCACCGAGCCCGAGCAGGCTGAATCGATCCTGCGCCATCGCCACGCCGATGCCGTGGCCATGGCGCGCGGCATCCTCTACGACCCGCGCTGGCCGTGGCATGCCGCCGCTGCCCTGCGTGACAGCGTGGACGCGGCGCCGCAGTACCTGCGCTGCGAGCCGCGCGAGGCGCGCGGCGTGTTCAAGGCGCGCTGAGGCTCACACCCGCCAGGCCGGCGCCATGCCGGCCCGCAGGTGTTCGAACAGCGCGCGGATCTTGGCGGTGAAGTCGCGGCGGTCGCTGACGCAGAAATAGACGTCCATCGGTTCCGGCCGCCACGCGCTGTCGGCGCCGAACACCGCCTGCAGGCGGCCATCGCGCAGGTACGGCTCGGCCACGAACGCGGCCAGCCGGGTGATGCCGGCACCGGCCACCGCCAGCGACGCCAGCGCATCGATGTCATCGCAGACCATGCTGGGCGGCAGCGCAGCGTCCACACGCTGGCCGTCCTTCAGCAGGCCCCAGCGCAATGGCCGGCCATCGGTGGGAAAGCGGTGCAGCAGCCCGCGATGGCGACCCAGTTCAGCGGGTTCCTGCGGCGTGCCATGGGCCTTAAGGTAGGCGGGCGAGGCGCAGAACACGAACGGAACACGCGCCAGCTGCCGCGCGACCACCCCGTCCTCCAGCTGCGCCCCGATGCGGATGCTGGCATCCACCGCTTCCGGGCCATGCTGCACGGCGCGGTCGGTCAGGCGCAGCTCCAGCTGCAGTTGCGGGTAGCGCTGCTGCAGCGAAGGCAGCAACGGCGCCAGCACATGGCGGCCGAACGCACTGCTGCTGGCGATGCGCAGCGGCCCGGCCGGTTCGATGTCGCCGGAGGTGACCATCGCCTGCGCGCGCGCCAGGTCGGCCTCGATGTGGCGCACCTGCGCCAGGTACAGCGCCCCGGCTTCGCTGAGCGCCAGCTGGCGCGTGCTGCGGTTCAGCAGCCGTACGCCCAGATGCGCCTCCAGCCGGTTGATGTTCTGCCCGACTGCGGTGGCACTGATGCCAAGGATGCGGGCCGCGGCGGCAATGCTGCCGGTCTCTGCGGTGCGGGTGAAGCTGCGGATCAGTTGCAACAGGTTCATGACCAACCAGCTTGCCACGATGGAGGCCAAGTATCGCTTGGGACTGAACCCATCGGTTCGGCTGCATCGGCGATCATCCCGCCGCTGGGCAGGATGCTGCCCTACACTGTGCCGATGCGCCCCGATTCCATCCTCACCCTGTCCTGCCCCGACCGTACCGGCATCGTCTATCGCGTGTCCGGCCTGCTGTTCGACCACGGCTGCAACATCCTCGACGCCCAGCAGTTCGGTGACGAGGAAAGCGGCCGCTTCTTCCTGCGCGTGCATTTCGACCGTGACGCCGGCCTGCCGCTGGAGACCGTGCACGCCGCGATGGCCACGCTCGCCCAGGACTTCGGCATGGACTGGCAGCTGCACGATGGCCGCCGCCGCGCACGCCTGCTGGTGCTGGTCAGCAAACAGGGGCATTGCCTCAACGACCTGCTGTTCCGCGCCCACAGCGGCCAGCTGAAGGTCGACATCGCGGCGGTGGCGTCCAACCACGCCGACTTCGCGCCATTGGCCGCCTCCTACCAGGTTCCGTTCCACCACCTGCCGGTGACCGCCGATACGCGCGCGGTGCAGGAGCAGCAGATCATCGATCTGGTCGAGCGCGAGCGCATCGACCTGGTGGTGCTGGCGCGCTACATGCAGATCCTGTCACCCACGCTGTGCCGCGCGCTGGCCGGCCGTGCGATCAACATCCACCACAGCTTCCTGCCCAGCTTCAAGGGCGCGCAGCCCTACCACCAGGCACACGCGCGCGGGGTCAAGATCATCGGTGCCACCGCGCACTACGTGACCGAGGATCTGGACGAAGGCCCGATCATCGAACAGGACGTGGCCCGCGTGGACCACGCGATGGCACCGCGTGAACTGGTGCGGCTGGGCAGCGATACCGAATCGCTGGTGCTGGCACGCGCGGTTCGCCGCCATGTGGAGCACCGTATCCTGCTCAACGGGCACCGCACGGTGGTGTTCCGGTAACGTGCTGCCCCTTCGTGGTCCGCCGGGCATGGCCCGGCGCTACCCACGGGTGTGATCCGGTAGTGCCGGCCGCTGGCCGGCAACTGCAGGGATCCAGGCGTTGCCGGCCAGCGGCCGGCACTACCGCTCTGGGTCAGGCGATCGCGATCCCCGCCTTGCCCAGCGCCTCGCGCACCATCGCATCATTGGCTTCGGTCACCGGCCGGGTCAGCTCCCACAGGAACTTCACCCGGAAGCCGGACTTCACTGCGTCCTGCGCGCTCCACAGCACGCAGTAATCGCGGGCCAGGCCGCACACGTGCACTTCGCGGATGCGCCGCTCATGCAGCCAGCCGGCCAGGCCGGTGGCCGGGCGCTCGCCGTCGGGGCCGTGGTTCTCGCGGAAAGCGCTGTACGAATCCACCTGTTGGCGCGTGCCCTTGCGCAGGATCAGGTCGGCCGTGGTCCAGTCCACGCCCGGGTGCAGGGCGGCACCGGCGCTGCCCTGCACGCAGTGGTCCGGCCACAGGGTCTGCGGCTGCGCATGCAGCAGGATGGTCTCGAACGGGCGTTGGCCGGGGTGCTGGCTGGCGAACGAGGCATGGTCCGCCGGGTGCCAGTCCTGGGTCGCCACCACCGTGCGGTAGCGGCGCTGCGCCAACAGTCCGGCAATGGGGGCCACCAGCGCATCGCCCTGGTCGCAGGCCAGGGCGCCCCCGGGCATGAAGTCCGGCTGCAGGTCGATCACCAGCAGGGCGACATCGGCGGGCAGGGCGGTCATGGCAGTTCCGGTACAACAGAAGGGGCGACCAGCGTGGCCGCCCCATGCGCACACGTCAATCGCCCTGCGGCGTCCCAGCGTCCTGCCCGTAGTACAGCAGGCCGATCCTGATGCGCTCGCGGCCGTTCTCGCGGCGGTGGCGGTTGGCATCGCGCAGCGAGTACACGCAGCCGCAGTACTCCTGCTGGTAGAACTGCTCGCGCTTGCTGATCTCGATCATGCGGCTGGCACCGCCGCCCTTGCGCCAGTTGTAGTCCCAGTACTGCAGGCCTTCATAGCGCGAGGCGGCGCGAATGCCGCAGTCGTTGATCTGCGCCATGTTCTTCCAGCGCGAGATGCCCAGCGACGAACTGATGGTGTCGTAGCCGTGTTCGTGCGCGTACAGCGCGGTGCGTTCGAAACGCATGTCGAAGCACATCGTGCAGCGGATGCCGCGCTCGGGTTCGTTCTCCATGCCGCGTGCGCGGCTGAACCAGTTGTCGGTGTCGTAGTCGCAATCGATGAACGGAATGCCGTGCTGCTCGGCGAAGCGGATGTTCTCCTGCTTGCGCAGCTCGTACTCCTTCACCGGGTGGATGTTCGGGTTGTAGAAGAAGATCGCGTAGTCGATCCCGGAGGCGGTGATCGCTTCCATCACTTCGCCGGAACAGGGCGCGCAGCATGAATGCAGCAGCAGGCGCTTGCCGTCGGCGGGCAGGGTCAGGGTGGGGCGTTGGAACTCGGTCATCGTCGGGTGCGTCAGGGCGTGGAAGCGGGCTGGCCGGATACCGTGAACAGGACGCGCGCGGCCACACCGCCTGCGCGCGCAGGACGACGATGGCCCCGGCACCCTCCCCGCGGAGAGTCCAGGTCGAATCAGGGGACGGTCGTGTCCCCCGGCCGGGGCCGGTATTCGGGCTGATGGACACGGGCCGCAGCCCACCTACTCCCTGCCGCTTCCCAGGCGTGAGCCCAGTGCTGTTGGCAGGATTCGTTTCCATTCACCGCTGCGGGGCAGCTCCGGAATGGGCGCGCCAGGCGCCTTCACCGGATTCCCGTTTAAATCCCTGCCACCATCCAGACACGGCAGGGATACCTTCGGCGTGTGCAAGGTGGACCTGTTGGCCGCAGGGGTCAAGCCCGGGGTCGGATCCCCGTTGCCCCGCACCGGGCCCTGACTCCCGCAAACGCCTTCAGCGTCCCGCCGCCGCCCGGGCCCGGATGTCGTCCAGCCGCTGGTCGTGCAGCAGGCGCCCGTTCTCCCACACGGTCACCATCGCGTCCTCGAAGCCGACCGGCAGGGTGTCGTCGCCGTTGGCCGGCAGTGGCACCGTATGCAGGCTGCCGTCATCCAGGCGGCGCAGCAGGCGCATGCGGCCACGCTTGCTGGTCTTGCCGGCATCGGTGACCGGATCCTTGTATACATCGACCCACTCACCGTCGACCCGTGCCGCCGAGCACTTCAGCGCGAACTTCTGCGTGTCGCGGTCCAGTCGCTGCAGCAGGGCGCCGCCCATGCCGAAGGCCACGTTGTCGGCCGCGTAACCGTCGCCCGTGATGCGCTGCAGGATGGCGCGGATCGTGTCGGGGTTGATGCCATCGCCCTGGATCACCCGCACGTGGTTGAGCACGCGATAGCCCTTGCCGTTGATCACGTGGCCGAACGCTTCATCCAGCCGGCGCAGGCTTTCGGCCACCACCTCCACCGGGTCGCCCGAGTCGGGCCGGATGACCAGGGTGGCGCCCGAGGTGATCACTGCATCGCGCAGGGTGGTACCCCAGTGCTCGCTGATCGCGCGGTAGATGTCATAGCTGTCCGACACGACCGCCACGATCGCACCGGGCTTGCCGAACTGGCGCAGCATGTTGCGGTAGGCGTCCACTTCACGCTCGCGGCCCCAGCTGGTGATGGTGCTGTGCTCGGCGGCGGGAATCGAATAGCCGGCCATCGGCGCGTGATAGTGCGCGCGGGCCAGGCACAGGGCCGATACGGTATCGGTGCCGAGGAAGTTGACCAGGTGCGCGGCACCGCCGAGCGCGGCCGATTCCAGGCTCGATACACCGCGCGCGCCGAAGTCGTGCAGCTTGAACGGCAGCTGCCCCAGCGGATCGTCGCTGGTCTGCTGCAGGAACGCGGCAATCGTCTGCCGTGCGTGCCAGCTGATGGTGGCCACGGTGACCGGATACCACACGCGCAGCAGCAGCGTTTCCAGGTACGACGGCACCCAGAACGCGGCCGGATCGGTCGACTCGATCGTCATCAGTGCCTGGTGGGTGGGCACCACGCTGCCCTCGGGCACGGCACGGATGCGTACCGGCAGGTGGCCGCCAAGCCGGTCGACGATATCGCGCCAGCCGGTCTCGTTGAACGGTTCGCCATGCGCGGCGAACACCGCAGCGGCGTCGTCGATGTCGGCGTGGGTGACCGGCCGTGCCAGTGCGTCCTTGAGGATCGCCTGCAGGCCGAAGAACACCGTGCGATCGTGCAGGCCGCCACGCGATTCAACGTAGAAGAACGTGGCATCGGTACCCGGGGGGTACTGCAGCCAATGGCTGGCCTTGTAGCTGTCGGTGTTGAGGAGAAGATTATCGAGGTAGTGCATGACGGAAGCTCCTTCGCGTCGGGTGGCACCGGCGGTCTATCCGCCAGTGGAGAGGCCGGGCCTGTCAGCCGCGGCCGAGGAAATACTCCAGGATGTGCAGGTGGTCTTCGAACAGCTGCGGGCCCATGTCCAGGGCTTCACTCACCGGTATCCAGCGCGCCTTGTCGGCGTCATCGCCGCCGCGCACCGGCGGCAGCTCGCCGGCGGGGAATTCGAAGTGGAAACCGTGGGTGATGGTGCGGCCGCGCTGGCTGCGGTCGGGGTGGTCGAAGACCTGCTGGCCCTTCAGTGACCCCTTCAGCACCGGCAGCGGGATCTTCAGCCGGGTTTCCTCGCGCAGTTCGCGCAGGCAGCTGTCGAGCAGGCTCTGTTCCTGGCCGACGAAACCGCCGGGCAATGCCCACAGCCCCTTGCCGGGTTCCGAGCGGCGGCGCACCAGCAGCACGTGGCCCGAATGCACCACCACTGCATCGGTGGTGACGAAGGTCGGCGCGTAGGGCGCATCCTTCCAGGCGGCCTTGTACTGTTCGATGAAGCGGTACTCGGCGACCAGCTGGGCATAGGCCGGCGCGCTCTTGCGGAACGCTTCGAGCATGTCGAACACCGGCGCCGGCACATTGCCACGCAGCATCAGCAATGCACCGTGGAAGTCCACGTCGCCGGCCTCGAACAGGTAACGCCGCAGTTCGGTGGCCGACAGCGTGGCGGTGTGCTGCACGTCCACCAGCGGCCACTGCGGGAACTCGCGCAGGTAGTAGCTGGACGCATCCTTGTCCATGCCGATCAGGCCGACTCTGGCATCGGCGGCGGCGCCGTCGTTGCGCAGGGCGTCAGCCACCTGGCGCTGCACGTTGGCGATCCACTGTGCTTCGTTGTACAGGTGGTCACGCAGCGGGCGGATCAGCAGGCGGTCGCCATGGCCGTCGAGGGCCGCCTGGATCATCACGGCGCGTTCGGCCACGGTCCAGGGATTGCGGAGGCTGCGGGGGGTATCGGCAGAGCCGACCAGGAAGATCAGCTTGCGGGCCCGGCTCAGGGCCAGGCGGGCAACGGCGGCGTGGCCGTTGTGGAAGGGCTCGAATCGCCCGATGAAGACGAGATAGTCGAATTCCATGAGAATCCCTCATGTCGTTGTGGCAGCCGCGGGTCTGTCCCTTGGCTTGCTGCAGATGCTACGCCGATGGACGGGCCGGTCAAGCCTGCAGCCACGCTTTCTGCTGAACGGCGCATTGCGTGCGCGGACTGCGCCGTTGTTCTCAGGCCCTGAGAAGCCTCTGCGCCATACTGCAACCCACGCGGCGGACGGCATGCTCGGGGGCAAGACAGTGGCGGACAAGTACTGCGATCTGGTCATGAAAGGCGGCATCACCAGCGGCATCGTGTACCCCAATGCGGTACTGGCGCTGGCCCGCGAGTATCGGTTCAAGAGCATCGGCGGCACTTCGGCCGGCGCCATTGCGGCAGCGGTGGCGGCAGCGGCAGCCTGCGGTGATCGCCGCATGCAGGCTGGCGAGCAGCTTGCCGGCGACGCCGGCTATGGCGGGCTGTCGGCGGTGTCGGCACAGCTGTCGCGGCGCGGCTTCATCTACAGCCTGTTCCAGCCGGCGCGTGGCGCGCGCGCGGCCTATCGCCTGCTGGTGGTGCTGACCGGCAATGCCAGCCTGCCGCACAAACTGCTGTGCCTGGCCGTCGCCGTATTCGAGATCGCGCCGCTGGAAGTGCTGGTGTCGTTGGCGCTGCTGCTCGGGCTGGGCGGGTGGGGCGGTGGCTGGAGCGGGGTGGCCGCGACGCTGCTGCCGTCACTGCTGTGCGCGTACGGGGCTGGCGTCGCTGGCGCGGTGCTGCGGGTGGCACGGGTGGCGCGGCGCAACCTGCTGGGCCTGTGCAGTGGTCTCGGGCGCGATGCACGCAAGCCGGCATTGACCGAGTGGCTGCATGCGTGCCTGCAGCAGTTGTCCGGCAAGCCGCTGGATGCACCGTTGACCTTCGCCGACCTGCACGATGCGCCGCGCTATGCCGGTGAGCCGGACAGCCCGCATGCGATCAGCCTGCAGATGATCACCACCTGCATCTCGCACAACGAGCCGCGCACGTTGCCGCTGGGCGGCGCACAGTTCTGGTTCCTGCGCGAGGAGTTCGAACAGCTGTTCCCCGCCAGCGTCGTGCAGTGGCTGGTGAGCCAGGCTGGCCCGCCGCTGGAGGTGGACGGGCGGCGGTATTACCACCTGCCGCAGGGCCCGAAGCTGCCGGTGCTGGTGGCCACGCGCATGAGCCTGAGCTTCCCGCTGCTGATCAGCGCGGTGCCGCTGCATGAACCCTCACGCCGCGAACGACGCTGCGAACCGACCGCCCCTGCGGCCGACCCGGAGCACAACGTGGCCGACAGCATGGAGGGGCTGACCAGTGCCGGGCAGGCCTGCGGCCCGGTGATCACCGCCTTCCGCATCTGCTGGTTCTCCGATGGCGGCATCAGCAGCAACTTCCCGATCCATCTGTTCGACGCCGCCCTGCCGCGTTGGCCGACCTTCGCCATCAACCTGGTCTATCCGCAGCACGCCGAAGCAGTGAGCCAGGGCAGCGGCAGCCGGCAGGCGCTGGAGCATGCGGTGTTCCTGCCCACCGAAAACCGCCACGGCTGGCAACGGCATTACCAGTCCATTGCCACGCCGCTGGCCGCAGCCGAACTGGGGCGCTTCCTGTTCGCCGTCGTGGCGACCATGCAGAACTGGCGCGACCTGCTGCAGGCGCGCGCACCGGGCTATCGCGACCGCATCGTGCACGTCAGCCTGCAGGGCGACGAGGGTGGCATGAACCTGGACATGCCGCAGGAGGTGCTGACCCGCATCGCCGACAAGGGCAGCCTGGCCGGTGCGCGTTTCTGTTCGTTCTCGTTCGAGAACCACTACTGGATCCGCTGGCGCAACCTGGCCTCGGCCTACCAGCGCTACACGCTGGAGGTGGCGCGCACCGATGATCCGGCGCAGCAGGTGCTGGCTTACCGCGCGGCGTATTCGATGGTCGCCCGCGGTGAACCGTCACCGCCCTCGTACAAGCTGGGCTCGGAAGACAAGCGGCTGGCCTCGCAGCAACTGTGGGGGCTGATGGTCGAGCAGGGCCGCAGCTGGGACGACCTCGGCCCTGACCTTACCGATGGGGCGCCGCGACCGCTGCCGCAGATGAAGGTCACGCCGATCTACTGATCTCCGCCGCAGCCGATTGAACTGTTCTGGTGGGTGCCGACCTTGGTCGGCACGATCTGACCCCTGCGGTGCCTCATCGCCACGACGCCACCACCGCATCACCCTGCATGGGTACATACAACGGCAGCGCCAGCTCCTGCTTCACCCAGCCCGGATTGAGCGCACGCAGGCCGGCCAGGTATTCGCGGGCCAGCGCGATATCCCCCTGCCGCATCGCCAGGCGCGCAGCGCGCGCCCAGGTGCGGTCCCAGCCATGGGCCAGCGACAACGAGGTCGCCAGTGCCGCACGCGCCCCTGCCACATCGCCTTTCTCCCAGCGCTGCTCGGCGCGGATGATCGCCTCGTTGGACAGGCGCATGTCGTACAGCTCGCGCAGCCTTGCGACCGCGCGTGGGTCAGCGTCCACGCGCAGGTCGGTGTCCTGCCAGTCGCCGCCGGGCGTACGCACCAGCAGCGCCGCCGACCACTGTCCGCTGCGTTGGCCACCCGCTGCCTGACCTGCTTCCAACGCCGCCAGCAGGCGCGCGGCTAGCGGCCCACGTGAGGTGGCGAAGACGCGTTGCATCGATGCCAGCACCTCCCACCCGGCCAGACCATTGCCCTGCACGCTCAGCATGCCCTCGCCCTGCGCACCGGCCCAATCCGCCTGCTGCGCGGTAGCGCCGGTGTACTGCGCATTGCCGCCGCGTGCGCTGACCAGCCCCACCTGGCGCTCGGCCAGCGTGGTGCCATCGAAGTTGCCATCTTCATCCAACAGCTGCTTCAGCACCTGCGCAGGCGTGCGGCCTTTGGCCATCAACTCCAGACCCTTCGACCCATAGGTCGGGTTGGTTTCGAACTGGCTGGCGACCGCACCCACTTTCGCCTGCGCCCACGGCACGCCCACGCCGCCGACCGCCAGGTTATGCGTGGCCACCGCCACCCCACAGTCGCCGGCCTCGTTGCAGGCGGCAATGGAGAACGTCGCCCACGCCGGTGTGGCGGTGGCAGCGAGCAGCAGGGCCAGGCAAGAGCGCAACAGGGGCATGGGTGTCTCCATGGGCAGGCATTGCAATGGGATGCAGCCTACGCACGAAAGGTTTAGTAGATCCACGCGATGTGTGGATCAAGCGTGTCGACCTTGGTCGACACCCACCAAGAGCAGCGTGCCGACGAACGGTCGGCACCCACCCACAGCAGCGGGAAACTGTCGAAGGCGGGGTGGGTCCGGTTGCGGGGGTGTCCGCGGCATGGATGCCGCGGACAAGCCCCCAAGGACGGGTTTACGGCGTCCCCCGCAACCGGACCCACCCCGCCATCCCACGGAAAGCCCGTTGTTGCTTTTGCTGTTGCCTTGGATTGAAGCAGGTGCAGGGCGCAACCCTGCCGAACCAACCCTATCGCCCCGGCAACTGCGCGAACGCGCGCTGCATGCAGTCCTCGCGCGGGCACACCCGGCAACCCGGCCCGATCGACACCGAGTTGCCCGGGCTCTGCACATCCAGCCCCAGCGAATACACCAGGCGTTCGGCATGCTGCAGATCGCAGCCCAGCGCCACCGCGAAGGTCTTGCGGGGCTGGCCATGGCCCACCGGGCCACTGCTGACCTGCCGCGCCAGCCAGAAATGGCGGCGGCCATCGGGCATGCGCGCGGTCTGGGTGAGGATGCGGCCGGGCTGGTTGAACGCCTCGTAGACGATCCACAGGGGGCACGATCCACCCACCTGCGAGAAGTGGAAGTCGGTGGCCGAATGGCGCTTGGACACATTGCCCGCACGGTCCACGCGGATGAAAAAGAACGGCAGGCCAGGTGCGCTGCGCCGTGCCAGCGTGCTCAGCCGGTGGCAGACCGCCTCGAACCCGACGCCGAACTGGTGCGCCAGCAGCTCGATGTCGTAGCTGCTGGCTTCGGCCGCACGCAGGAAACGCATGTACGGCATCACCAGCGCACCGGCGAAGTAATTCGACAAGCCAATCCGCGCCTGCGCGATGCGTGCCTCATCGGTAAAGCCGGCACGCGCCACCACCGCATCGATCTGCGGCAGGTAGCCGTGCAGGGCCAGTTCGGCGGCCATCTGGAACGCCTGCTGGCCCGGCTCCAGGTAGTCCGGCAGCCACAGCCGTCGCGTGCCCGCATCGTACTGGCGCTTCTCGCGCCCGGCCTGCAGCGCGGCCACTTCCACCAGCACGCCGTGGCGGTCGGCCAGCAGCTGGCGCAGGCGTGGTGCCACATGCCCGGGCGACAGCCCCCACTCGGCGAACAGGCGTTCGGCCAGTTCGTCCAGTTCGGGAATGTGGTTGTGCATGCGGTTGAAGAACTCGCGCACCTGGTCGCCGGCCGGCAGGGTGCTGCCGGCGCCGGGCTCGCCCAGCTGGAACTCCAGTGCGGCGGCGTGCTCGCGCAGCGCCAGGTGGCGGCGGTGCAGGTCCAGCAGCGCGCGGCTGACCTGCGGCAGGTTGCCGGCCAGCGCGCGCAGTTCGGTCGCACTGACCTCGGCCAGGCCCAGGTCGCGCAGGGTTTCGCCCAGTGCTTCCTGCAGGGCGGCGGGCTCATCGTCATCGAACAGCGAGGAAACGTCGCCCAACACCTCTCCCAGCTTCTTCTGCACCGCCGGTGTCAATGGGCGCTTGTTGCGCTCGATCTGGTTCAGGTAGCTGGCCGACAGCCCCAGCGCGCGCGCCAGATCGGCCTGGCTGTAGCCGCGCTGCTCGCGCAGCCGCAGCAGGCGCAGGCCAAGTTGCCGTTGGGGGGCTGAATAATTCACAGAATTAACAGGAATCGTGGGGCGCATTGGCCAGATTAAGCGGATTCAGGCCGGAAATCGAGGTGGGTGCTGTGAATAATGCCAAGCATCTTTCGCACCCCGTGGGATTGTCGTCATGACTGTTGCAGCGCCCCGTATCCGCATGCTGATCGATGGCCAGTTCGTTGAATCGGCCACCTCCCACTGGCAGGACGTGATCAATCCGGCCACCCAGGACGTGCTGGCCCAGGTGCCGTTCGCCACCGCCAGCGAAGTGGACGCCGCCGTCGCCGCCGCCAAGGAAGCCTTCAAGACCTGGCGCAAGACCCCGATCGGCACCCGTGCACGCATCTTCCTGAAGTACCAGCAGCTGATCCGCGAAAACATGAGCGAGCTTGCCCACATCCTCACCGCCGAACAGGGCAAGACCCTGCCGGACGCCGAAGGCGATGTGTTCCGCGGCCTGGAAGTGGTCGAGCACGCCGCCGCCATCGGCAACCTGCAGCTGGGCGAGCTGGCCAACAACGTGGCCAATGGCGTGGACACCTACACGATCATGCAGCCGCTGGGCGTATGCGCCGGCATCACCCCGTTCAACTTCCCGGCGATGATCCCGCTGTGGATGTTCCCGATGGCCATTGCCACCGGCAACACCTTCATCCTCAAGCCGTCCGAACAGGACCCGATGGTCACCATGCGCCTGGTTGAACTGGCGCTGGAAGCCGGCATTCCCAAGGGCGTGCTGAACGTCGTCCACGGTGGCGAAGAAGTGGTCAACGCGATCTGCGACCACCCGGACATCAAGGCCGTGTCGTTCGTCGGTTCCACCCGCGTCGGTACCCACGTCTACAACCGCGCCTCGCTGGCCGGCAAGCGCGTGCAGTGCATGATGGGCGCCAAGAACCACGCCGTGGTGCTGCCGGACGCCAACAAGGAACAGACCCTCAACGCGATGGTCGGTGCCGCCTTCGGCGCCGCCGGCCAGCGCTGCATGGCCGCTTCCACCCTGGTGCTGGTGGGCGAAGCGCGCAGCTGGGTGCAGGACCTGGTCGAAAAGGCCAAGACGCTGAAGGTCAGCGCCGGCACCGTGTCCGGCACCGACGTCGGCCCGGTCATTTCCTGCAGCGCCCGCGAGCGCGTGGAAGGCCTGATCGCCTCGGGTGTGGAGCAGGGCGCCAAGCTGGTGCTCGACGGCCGCAAGCCGCAGGTGGATGGCTTCGAGAAGGGCAACTTCGTCGGCCCGACCATCTTTGCCGGCGTCACCACCGACATGCGCATCTACCAGGAAGAGATCTTCGGGCCGGTGCTGGTCATCCTCGAAGCGGACACGCTGGAAGACGCCATCGCGATGGTCAACAGCAATCCGAACGGCAACGGCACCGCACTGTTCACCCAGTCCGGCGCCGCCGCGCGCAAGTTCCAGGAAGACATCGACGTCGGACAGGTCGGCATCAACGTGCCGATCCCGGTGCCGGTGCCGCTGTTCTCCTTCACCGGTTCGCGCGCGTCCAAGCTGGGCGACCTGGGCCCGTACGGCAAGCAGGTGGTGCTGTTCTACACCCAGACCAAGACGGTCACCGCGCGCTGGTTCGACGACGAGACGCTGAGCCACGGCGTCAACACCACGATCAGCCTGAAGTAAGCGCAGGAGCAGCCATGAGCCACTCGATGACGACGGAACTGGACGAAGCACAGCAGGCGTACCGCGAGGCTGCGCGCGACTTCGCACTGGCCGAACTGGCGCCGCACGCCGCGCGATGGGATGCGGAGGGCATCTTTCCGCGCGAGGCGATCGCCAAGGCCGGGGAACTGGGCTTCTGCGGTCTGTACATGGACCCGGAAGTGGGCGGCAGCGGCCTGAGCCGACTGGACGCCGCCGTCGTCATCGAGGAGCTCGCCAACGTCGATCCGTCGACTGCGGCCTACATCAGCATCCACAACATGGCCTCGTGGATGGTGTCCACGTGGGGCCAGCCGGCCCTGCGCGACGCCTGGGGCAGCGACCTGTCTTCGGGCAACAAGCTGGCCTCGTACTGCCTGACCGAGCCGGGCGCCGGTTCCGATGCGGCCTCGCTGAAGACCACCGCCGTGCGTGAGGGCGACCATTTCGTGCTGAACGGCTCGAAGGCCTTCATTTCCGGCGCCGGGGCCACCGAACTGCTGGTGGTGATGGCGCGTACCGGCGGTGCCGGTGCCGGCGGTGTCAGCGCGATCGCGGTGCCGTCGGACCTGCCAGGCATCAGCTTCGGCCGCAAGGAAGAGAAGATGGGCTGGAACAGCCAGCCCACCCGCGGCATCACCTTCGAAAACGTCCGCGTGCCGGTCAGCCACCTTCTGGGAGAGGAAGGCGGCGGCTTCAAGCTGGCGATGAAGGGGCTCGACGGCGGCCGCATCAACATCGCCGCCTGCTCGCTGGGCGCCGCGCAGGGTGCGCTGGATGCCGCGCGCCGCTACATGGGCGAGCGCCGCCAGTTCGGCAAGGCGCTGGCCGAGTTCCAGGCGCTGCAGTTCAAGCTGGCCGACATGGTCACCCAGCTGGTGGCCGCGCGGCAGATGGTGCACACCGCCGCGCGCAAGCTTGATGCCGGTGCCAGCGATGCCAACGTGTGGTGCGCGATGGCCAAGCGTTTTGCTACCGATGCGGGTTTCAACGTCTGCAACGAAGCGCTGCAGATCCATGGTGGCTACGGCTACATCCGCGAGTACCCGATCGAGCGCCTGCTGCGTGACTGCCGCGTGCACCAGATCCTGGAAGGCACCAACGAGATCATGCGGGTGATCGTTGCCCGTCACCTGCTCAACACCGAAGAGGAACTGCGATGAAGGATTGGCGTACCCAGGAGCACGTGGGCCTGAAGGTCGAGGTCGATGGCCACACCGCCGTGGTCACCCTGAACAACCCGCCGGCGCATACCTGGACCGTGCACAGCCTGTCGGCGCTGCGCGACCTGGTCGGCGCGCTCAACGCAGACCGCGACATCTACGCGCTGGTGATCACTGGCGAGGGCGAGAAGTTCTTCTCCGCCGGTGCCGATCTCAACCAGTTCGCCTCTGGCGACAAGGCTGCCGCACGTGAGGCAGCGCGCCGCTTCGGTGAAGCCTTCGAGGCGCTGTCCGGTTTCCGTGGCGTGTCGATCGCCGCGATCAACGGCTACGCCATGGGCGGTGGACTGGAATGCGCGCTGGCCTGCGACCTGCGCATCATCGAAGACCACGCCCAGGTCGCGCTGCCGGAGGCCACCGTCGGCCTGCTGCCGTGTGCTGGCGGCACCCAGAACCTGCCGCGCCTGGTCGGCGAGGGCTGGGCCAAGCGCATGATCCTGCTGGGCGAGCGCATCAATGCCGAGACCGCGCTGCGCATTGGCCTGGCCGAAGAAAAGGTCGGCAAGGGCGAAGCCAAGGCACTGGCGCTGGAATGGGCGAAGAAGGCCGGCAAGCAGAGCCCGACCAGCATCGCCGCCTGCAAGACCCTGGTGCAGGCCACCCGCACCGGCACCCACGCCTCGGCGCTGGTGGCCGAGCGCGAAGCCTTCGTCGACCTGTTCGACACTGCCGACCAGGTCGAGGGCGTCACGGCCTTCCTGGAAAAGCGCGCCGCGCAGTGGAAGAACGCATGAGCACCGACACCGCTGCCGACGACGCACCGGTGCTGTTCGAAGCGCGCGTGGCCGGCAATGGCACGCGCATCGGCATCGCCACGCTCAACGCGCCGCGCACGCTCAACGGCTTCTCGCTGCCGATGGCGCATCTGCTGCTGAAGCAGTTGAATGCCTGGGCCGATGATGACGGCATCGCCATGGTGGTGCTGCAGGGCGCCGGTGAAAAGGCGTTCTGCGCCGGCGGCGACCTGCACAGCCTGTACAAGAGCATGGTCGCCTTCCGCGAGGCCGGCCGCAGCGACATCCGAGGGAACGACTACGCCGCCGAGTTCTTCGACGTCGAATACCGCGTCGATTACCTCATCCACACCTATGCCAAGCCGATCCTGTGCTGGGGCCATGGCATCGTGATGGGCGGTGGCATCGGCCTGATGTCCGGCGCCAGCCACCGCGTGGTCAGCGAGCGCTCCAAGCTGGCCTTCCCGGAAATCACCGTCGGCCTGTTCCCCGATGTCGGTGGCAGCTGGCTGCTGCCGCGTGTACCCGGAAAGGGGGGCCTGTTCCTGGCGTTGACCGGCGCGCTGCTCAACCCGGGCGATGCCATCTATGCCGGCCTGGCCGACGTGCACGTGGCCGAAGAACGCCGAAGTGCAGTGTTCGATGCGCTGCTGCAGGTGGCCTGGTCCAATGACACCGCGCACAACCACGAACGCCTGACCCATCTGCTGCAGTCGCATGCCAGTGATGCCGCCACCGGTCCACTGCTGGCCCACGCGGCGCAGGTCGATGCGTTGTGCGAAGGCGATGACCTTGAAGCCGTCGTTGCGCGTATTGCCAGCCTGCAGACCGATGACGCCTGGTTGCAGGCGGCTCAGAAGACCCTTGCGGCCGGCGCACCGGGTTCGGCACGGTTGGCGTACGAACTGCAGCGCCGCAGTGCCGGCCAGGACCTGGCCGCGATCTATCGCCTGGAGTACATCGTCGCCCTGCATTGCGCCGCCCACGGTGATTTCGCCGAAGGCATCCGCGCGCTGCTGATCGACAAGGACCGCAATCCGCAGTGGAACCCGGCCACCCTGGCCGAGGCCACCGGCGCGTGGGCCGACACCTTCTTCGCTTCCCCCTGGGCCGACGCCGCGCAACCGCTGGCTGACCTGGGCACTCCCCTTGTTGAAAGGAGCCTTGCATGAGCCGCATTGCATTCATCGGGTTGGGCAACATGGGTGGCCCGATGGCCGCCAATCTGGTCAAGAACGGCCACAGCGTGCGCGTGTTCGATCTGGTCCCGGCCGCGGTGCAGGCCGCCGTCGATGCCGGCGCCAGTGCCGCCGCGTCGGCGCGCGACACCCTGGCCGATGCCGAAGTGGTGATCTCGATGCTGCCGGCCAGCCGTCATGTCGAAGGCGTGTACCTGGGCGACGACGGCATTCTTGCCGCGATCCCCGCCGGTGCACTGGTCATCGACTGCAGCACGATCGCACCGGCCAGCGCCCGCAAGGTCTCGGAAGCGGCCGCCGCGCGTGGCCTGCAGATGATCGACGCACCGGTGTCCGGTGGTACCGCAGGGGCACAGGCGGGCACCCTGACCTTCATCGTCGGTGGCGAGGAGGACGCGCTGGAGCGCGCCCGCCCGGTGCTGCAGGCGATGGGCAAGAACATCTTCCACGTTGGCGCCAGCGGTGCCGGCCAGGTCGCCAAGCTGTGCAACAACATGGCGCTGGGCGTGATCATGGCGGTGACCGGTGAAGCCATCGCACTGGGCGTGGCGCACGGCCTGGACCCGAAGGTACTGTCGCAGATGATGGCGGTCAGCACCGGCCGCAGCTGGGCCACCGAGGTGTGCAACCCGTGGCCGGGCGTGCTGGAGAATGCGCCGGCCTCGCGTGGCTACAGCGGTGGCTTCGGCAGTGATCTGATGCTGAAGGACATGGGCCTGGCGGTGGAAGCGGCGATGAGCGTCGGCGCCTCGATCCCGCTGGGCGAAGTGGCGCGCAACCTGTACTCGATGAACCACCAGGCCGGCCGCGGCAAGCTGGATTTCTCCAGCGTCGTGCAGCTCATCACCAGCGAAAAGTGACCTGGTAGTGCCGGCCGCTGGCCGGCAACCTCATGCCCCCCTGTGGGACAACGAAGGTGGGATGGGCGGATGTTCGGTTTCGACCGGCATCCGCCCATTTTTTTGGGGTGGGTTCCCCGGGGATCGGATCCCTCTCGCAACGCGAAAGGGCTCTGACCCCGTTGCATCAGGCCACGACCAGCGTCACGTCGATGTTGCCGCGGGTGGCGTTGGAGTACGGGCACACGATGTGCGCCTTCTGCACCAGTTCTTCCACCTGCTCGCGCGGCACGCCCGGCACGTTGATGGTCAGCTCGGCCTCGATGCCGAAGCCGGTCGGGATCTGGCCGATGCCGACCTTGCCAGTGACGGTGGTGTCGGCCGGCAGCGCGACCTTGGCCTGGCCGGCCACGAACTTCAGCGCACCCAGGAAGCAGGCCGAGTAGCCAGCGGCGAACAGCTGTTCCGGGTTGGTGCCCGGGCCACCGGCGCCGCCCAGCTCGCGCGGGGTCGACAGCTGGATGTCCAGCACGTTGTCGGAGGAGACGGAACGGCCTTCGCGGCCGCCGGTGGAGGTTGCCTGGGCGGTGTACAGAACCTTTTCGATGGACATCGGGATGCTCCTGGTCAGTGGGTGGGTGGGTGTTGCGTTGGAGCCTACTTTGCCCGCTTTCCGCGTACGGTGGGTTGCAACGCGTACGAAAAACTTGATCGATCGTCCTGTTGGCCTAGATCGTCCATTCGCGGTCGGTGGTGAACATGATGGTCAGCCAGCGGTCGGGCGAGGCTTCGCCCAGCGCATCGCCGATCTCGTCGCGCAGCCTGTCCCATTCCACCAGCGGCCGCGGCGGGTCGTCCTCGCGCACCACGAAGAACAGTTCGATCTGTTCGCCACGCCCCACCTGGGCCACGTAGCTGCGGTGCTCGACGAAGCCATGCTTGGCCACGATCGCGCGTGCCACCGCGTCCACGTGCGCCTGCAGTTCCGGCGGAGTGACCAGCAGGATGCCGGCCAGCGCCCGGCGCACGGTACCGAGCGGGGCGATCATCACCAGCACGCAGACGAAGGCAAGGATGGCCGGGTCGATGTACGGCCCGACCCAGGCCAGCGAGGTGCCGCGCACCAGCACGCCGCCGAGGAAGGCCAGCAGATAGCAGGCCGACATGCTGGCGGCGATCACCCAGTTCTTCGCGTCCAGCGCGATGAACTCCGAACCGATGCGGCGGTTGGCGCGCAGGATGAACCCGGCGAGCGCACCTTCGCCAACGATCGACAAGCCGGCGAAGGCGATGGCCGGGCCGAGCGCGATGTGGCGGCCGCCGGACATCAGCGCATCCACCGCGTTGACCAGCGCATACAGCGCCGCACCGATCATCAGCGTGCCGCTCACCCCCAGCACGATCGGCTCCAGGTGCCAGAAGCCCATGGTGAAGCGCTGGTTGAGCCGCGACTGCAGCGCGTCGGTGCTGGTTGAAAGCGCGATCAGACGCGCGACCAGCAGCGACAGCCAGGTCATCACCACATCGATCAGGCCGTAGATGCCATCGAAGATGATCAGCGAGGAATTGGCCAGAAGACCGAATACCACCGCAGCGGCAGCCAGCAGCAGCGAGGCGGCGATGGACAGGCGCAGTACGCCCTGTTCGGTGGTGGAGTCGAAGAATTGCGGACGATCGGCGGCCATGGAGCGATTGTAGAGCGCCGCCGCGCCCCGCGCGGGACCGGGCCAAAGCGGCTGCGATCGGGTGCACACATTCTGAATCCAGTCAGGCATCTGAAATCCGCGCCGACGTAGCATGCAGTTCCCGATGGGGCCGATGGACGGCCCCGCGTTGTCGGGCCACGTGCCTGGATGCCAAGGAGATGCAAGCAATGCAGGGAACGAATCACCTTTCAGCGGCCCCCCGCGAAACGTTCGGTAAGGCCGCAGCCATCGCGTTTGCGTTGGCACTGAGCCTCAGCCTGGCAGCATGCCAGGCGAAGAACCCGCAGGCGGATACGACGCATGCGCCTGCTGCGGCCGCGCCTGCCACTGCATCGGCGCCGACCACTGCAGAGCCTGCACGTGCCGCACCTGCCACGACAGCGACGGACGCCGATGACGAAGACATGCCACCCCGGCGCCCGGATGATTCCTACAACAAGGCCACGTTGCGGCCGCAGTACGCCACGTGCGTGAACTCCAGCGGCGGCGAGACCCCCGTACTGCAGGCGTGTGGCGATGAGGAGCTTGCCTGGCAGGAGCAGCGGCTCGAGCAGGCCTTCATGAAGATCGTCGACGGCCCCGATGGCAAGGACAAGGACAGGCTGATGGACGAGCAGGCGGCCTACATGTCCGATACCAATCGCTACTGCAGCTGGAACCCTGCCGAAGACGGGCAGGGACAGATGCTGGACGCGCAGTCCTGCCGGATCAATCGCACGGCCAACCGTGCCGATGTGCTGCAGGCACTGACCTCGAAGTAATTCCCCCGCCAAGGAGTGCAGGACGATGGATGTTGTGACCCAGGCAAAGCAGGCGATGGACCGCTGGCATCGCGGCCAGACGTCGGCGCATTTCGAAACCGGCGGTCGCGGCCCCGGCCACGTGTCCACCGGCAGGGGCGACCACGGTGGCGTGTCGTATGGCAGTTACCAGTACGCGACCAATGTGGGCGGCGTGGACGAGTACATCGCTGCATCGCGTTACGGCAACCGCTTCCATGGCCTGCAGGCGGGGACCCCGGCTTTCACCGAACGCTGGAAGGAGGTGGCGGCTGCCGACCCGGCAGGCTTTGCCAGGGACCAGCACGACTTCATCCAGCACAAATACTATGACGTGCAGATGGGGCGCCTGAAGGATGTGGGCATCGATCTTTCCGGCCGCGGTGCGGCCGTGCAGGATGCGCTGTGGAGTACCTCGGTGCAGTACCGCGGCATGACCCGCTCGGTGTTCCAGAAGGGTCTCCAGCACGCCTACGGCGAAGACTTCAAGCTGGCTGAGCTGAGTGACGAGCAGATTGTCCGCGCGGTGCAGGACTACAAGCACGCCAACGTGCAGTCGCACTTCCAGAGCTCGCCGACCCTGTGGGATTCGCTGCGTGACCGCGCGCTCACCGAGAAGACCGCGCTGGTCGGGTTGGCGCGCTACGACCAGGTCAACCGCAATCCCGAGGCCTACCAGGGCAAGGATTACCAGCAGGCGTTCGGTGAGCCCGAACCCGGACAGCGTGGCCAGCGTGCGGCGGTAGCGGCGATGGCCGACGGCGTGCTGACCCCAGGCGAGCGTGGGGCCGAGGTCCAGGCCCTGCAGGCCAAGCTGATCCAGGCGGGCCATACCGGCCACGACGGGCAACCGCTGGCGGCCGATAGCCACTACGGTGCCAATACCGAGCATGCGGTGCGCGCGTTCCAGCAGGCCCACGGGCTGACCGTCGACGGCAAGGCCGGCCGGGAGACCCTGCAGGCCCTGGATACCGCAGTACGCGGGCACACGCCGGTGCAGCCCGCAGCGCCGACCGCCCCGGCAGGCACTGCGACGCCTGCACCCGCAACCGCGCGTGAGCCCGATACCGCCCCTGCGCCCGGTGGCCAGCGCATCGTCGTGGTCGAACCCTTTGGCAACGGCAGCAGCAACCGCACACTGCGTCATGGCACCAGTGGCGAGGACGCTTATCGCGAGTTGAAGATTCATCACCCCAACACCAATGCCGAGGCCGTGCGCACCGGCAATGCCGCCAAGGCTGACCGGCCGTCGGCCATGGTCGAGGGCGAACTGGAAACCGTGCGGACCCGCGGTGATCGCAACGGCATCCCGCTGGTGCACAAGGATCTGATCCTGAGCAATGCGCGCGGCGACCGGGAGGTGATGATTCCCAATCCGGTCGCCGGGTATGTCCAGGTCAACAATGACAAGTGGAATTCGATCAGCATCTGGAGCCATCCGGCCGGGCATCCGCAGCGCGAACTGGTCGGGCAGGTGCTGCACGGTGCGCGTGGCACCACGCCCTACAAGACCGGTGATTTCGTCGAGTACGGTGCGCCGTTGATCCGCCAGTCCGATGCCGGTACCCCGGGTGCCGTGCATGCACATATCGAGCTCGAGCCCGATCAGTACCGCAGGTTCCTGGGCGACATGCTCAACGACCGCATCACCCTGGGCGGCAAGGTCCACGCGCAGGGCCCCGAAGCGGCGCAGGCCGCGCGCAGCACGCAACAGGCACCGATGGCCGATGGCGTGCTCAAGCAGGGCGAACGTGGTGATGAGGTCAAGGCCCTGCAGGGCAAGCTGGCGGCGCTGGGCTACGCGGGGGCCGACGGCAAGCCGCTGCATGCCGATGGCGTGTATGGCAAGGACACGGTCGCAGCGGTGAAGCAGTTCCAGGCCAACAACGGCCTCGACGACGATGGCAAGGCCGGCCGGAAGACCCTGGCGCAGGTCGATGCCCCCAACGCGGTCAAGGCCAGCACCCAGCCGGCAGCACCGGGTCGGGCCGAACCGGCGGCGCCGGCCAGCATGCGCGACCCCGGGCATGCCGACCACGCGCGCTTCGGCCAGGCCCTGGACAAGCTGCAGGCGCTGGAGCAGCAGCGCGCCCAGGCCGGATTGAAGCCGCTGTTCGCCAACCCGCAGGAGGCCGAGCGTGCGGCCGGCCAGTTGGCCTACGAGAGCAAGGTGTCCGGCATGCGCCAGATCGACCACGTCGTGGCCCGCCCCGATGGCACCGGCCTGTTCGCCGTGCAGGGCGAGCTGGGCGATCCGGCCGCGCAGCGGACCTTCGTCGACCGCCAGCAGGCGGTATCGCACTCGGTCGAGGCCAGCAGCCGGCAGAGCGAGGCGTTGGACAGCCAGTTCAACCCGCGTGCGCAGGAACAGCAGCAGGAACAGGTGCGCAACCGCGGGCTGTAAGCCCTGCGCGTCCCTGGGGCCGGTCGACCGGTCCCACGGCCACCCGCCGCCATTCAGTCGGTCGGTGTAAACTATTGATCTCACTGGCAATGCCAGTCTCTGCGATCACTAGCCCGATGACGTCCGCCGCCGCCCGTTACGCCGATTCCCTGCGCCTGTCCGTTGCCCCGATGATGGACTGGACGGACCGCCATTGCCGCGTATTCCACCGCGTGTTGGCGCCCGGCGTGCGCCTGTACACGGAGATGGTGCACGCCAACGCAGTCATCCACGGTGATCGCGAACGCCTGCTCGGCTTCGACCGCAGCGAACTGCCGCTGGCGCTGCAGCTGGGCGGCAGCGACCCGGCGCTGCTGGCGCAGGCTGCGCGCATCGCGGCGGAGTGGGGCTACGACGAGATCAATCTCAACTGCGGCTGCCCGTCCGACCGCGTGCAGGCCGGCCGCTTCGGCGCCTGCCTGATGCGCGAACCGGTGCTGGTGGCCGAGTGCGTGGCGGCAATGGTCGATGCCGTTCAGATCCCGGTGACGGTAAAGTGCCGCCTGGGCGTGGACGAGGACAACGATTACGACGTGTTCGCCGCCTTCGTCGACCGCCAGGTCGCCGCCGGCGCGGCGATGGTGGTGGTGCACGCGCGCAACGCGTGGCTGAAGGGCCTGTCGCCGAAGGAGAACCGCGAGGTTCCGCCGCTGAAGTACGACTGGGCCTACCGCCTGAAGCAGGAGCGCCCGGCGCTGCCGGTGGTCCTCAATGGGGGCCTGGCCAGCATCGAGGCGGTACAGGCGCAGGCTGCGCACGTCGATGGCGTGATGCTGGGCCGCGCGGCCTACCACGACCCCTACCTGCTGCATCAGCTGGAGGCGCTGCAGACCGGCGCTCCGCTGCAGCCTCGCGGCGATCTGCTGCGCGCGCTGCGTCCCTACGTGGAAGCGCGCCTGGACGAAGGCCTGGCGCTGAAGCACATCACCCGCCATCTGCTCGGCCTGTTCCACGGCCAGCCCGGTGGCCGCGCATTCCGCCAGGTGCTGAGCGAAGGCGCGCACCGTCCGGGTGCCGACTGGGGCCTGGTCGAGCAGGCGCTGGCGGTCACGGAGCGTGACGCGGATCGTGCCGCAGCGTGACCGCAGTCACATTCCTGACTTGACACCGCGCGGCAATTGGTCCCGAATGTTCACCTAGCTGAACATCATGAGGTCGGGACCGGAAAAGTTCAGACCGGATTCACTGCCTCAAACCAAGAATTTGCAAAGGATTTGTAAAAGGCCGGGTCCCGAACCCGGCATCCGGATTCACGACTTTTGAACGAATCGCCGTGCTCGGCTAGGATCGCATCGATGTCTTCCGCTCCCCTTCATTGCCGCATTGCCCTGGCCACGTGCGTGGTGCTGGCGGCCGCGCCGCTGTCGTCGGCGCTGGCGCAGCAGCCGACGCGTGGCGAGCAGGGGCGTGCAGAGATGATGGAGCGGGGCGAGCGCGGCAACCGTGGCGACGAACGTTCGCTGTCCGATGCCGTGCGCCGCGTGCAGCGCACCACCGGTGGCCACATCCTCGGTGCCGAGCGCGTGCCGTTCGATGGTCGTGACATCAACCGGGTGAAATACATGGACGACCGGGGCCGGGTCCGCTACATGGACGACCCCGCCCCGTCGCGTTCACAGCCGCGCACGCCGCGGTCGGATATGTCATCACTACGCGGCGATAACCCCTGAACAGGGATAGTCGTCGCTATCAACCCGTACCCCACTGGCCTCCGGGCCACACCCAGGACACTAGGGAGAGTTCATGCGTATCCTTCTGGTCGAAGACGAAGCCCCGCTGCGTGAGACCCTGGCAGCCCGGCTCAAGCGCGAAGGCTTTGCCGTCGATGCTGCGCAGGACGGCGAGGAAGGCCTCTACATGGGGCGCGAAGTTCCGTTCGATGTCGGCATCATCGACCTCGGCCTGCCCAAGATGTCGGGCATGGAGCTGATCAAGGCCCTGCGTGACGAAGGCAAGAAGTTCCCGGTGCTGATCCTGACCGCGCGTTCGAGCTGGCAGGACAAGGTCGAGGGCCTGAAGCAGGGCGCCGACGATTACCTGGTCAAGCCGTTCCACGTCGAAGAGCTGCTGGCCCGCGTCAACGCGCTGCTGCGCCGCGCCGCTGGCTGGAGCAAGCCGACCCTGGAATGCGGCCCGGTCGCCTTGGACCTCGCCGCCCAGACCGTCAGCGTGGCCGGCAGCAATGTCGACCTGACCAGCTACGAGTACAAGGTGCTGGAGTACCTGATGATGCATGCCGGCGAACTGGTCTCCAAGGCCGACCTCACCGAGCACATCTACCAGCAGGACTTCGACCGCGACTCGAACGTGCTGGAAGTGTTCATCGGCCGCCTGCGCAAGAAGCTGGACCCGGATGGCGAACTGAAGCCGATCGAGACCGTGCGCGGTCGCGGCTACCGTTTCGCGATTCCGCGCAACGAGGGCTGAGCCGGCTCGCCCTGGCGCTTACACGATGTCCGGCCGTCTGTGGTTCTTCCGACGCTGGCGGCCGCGCTCACTGCAGGCGCGCCAGATGCTCGCCGCGTCCGTGGGCCTGGTGGCGTTCCTGGCCCTGGCCGGTTACGCGCTCGACGCCGCCTTCGCCGACACGGCGAAGGCGAACCTGCGTGAGCGCCTGAAGAACTACGCCACCTCCTACGCGGCCGGCATCGACTTCACCCGCGACCGCTCGCTGTACATCCGCGAGCAGCCGCCGGATTCCCGCTTCGACGTGCCCGGCAGTGGCCTGTACCTGCAGGTAGTGATGCCGCACGGCAAGGGCAATTCGATGTCCGCCGAAGGCCCGATGCTGCCCACCGTCGGCGGCGGCCTGCTGGCACCGCGCCAGGAGGTGTTCGAAGGGCCGCTGCCGATGATCCAGATCGATGGCAGCCAGGGCTCGGTGTACCGCTACGGCCTGGGCCTGGTGTGGGGCGCCGACGCCGATCCTGCCACCGAATTCCCGTACACCATCTATGTGATGGAAGACTCGCGCGCGCTGGGGGCCCAGCTGCGCGTGTTCCGTGGCCGCGTCTGGTTCTACCTGGGCGGCATCGGCCTGATCCTGCTGCTGCTGCAGACCGTCATCCTGCAGTGGAGCCTGCGCCCGTTGCGCCGGGTGATCACCGAGCTGACCAAGGTGCAGCGCGGTGAGACCGAGCGCATGAGCGAGCGCCACCCGCGCGAGCTGGAACCGCTGACCGACAGCATCAACGCTTTCATCGAAAGCGAGCGCGAGAACCTCGAGCGCCAGCGCAACACCCTGGCCGACCTGGCGCACAGCCTGAAAACGCCGATTGCGGTGTTGCGCACGCAGATGGACAGCGGTGCCGGCGACGGCGCGCTGCGCGAAGAACTGGACGTGCAGTTGCAGCGCATGAACAACCTGGTTTCGTACCAGCTGGCGCGCGCGGCCTCGTCGGGCCACAAGCTGTTCTCCGCGCCGCTGCCGATCGAGTCCAACGCCGAGGAAATCGTGCGTGGCCTGGAGAAGGTCTATGCCTCCAAGGGTGTGCTGTGCGAATTCGATATCGATCCGGCCGCACGCTTCCACGGCGAACCGGGCGACCTGCAGGAACTGCTCGGCAACCTGCTGGAGAACGCCTTCAAGTGGGCCAACCGCCGTGTGCTGCTGACCGCGCAGCCACTGCCGGCACCGAACGCGCGCCGCGCCGGCCTGCTGCTGGCGGTGGACGATGATGGCCCGGGCATCGCCCCGGATGACATCGGCAAGGTACTGCAGCGCGGCGTGCGTGGCGACGAGCGCGTGCAGGGCCACGGCATCGGGCTGTCGATCGTGCAGGACCTGATCAAGGATTACCGCGGCGAACTGGCCGTGGGCCGTTCGGCCGAACTGGGCGGCGCCCGCTTCGAAGTGCGCTTGCCCACAGGGCCGTAAACCGCGTTGATCGGTAGTGCCGGCCGCGGGCCGGCAATCAAGCCATGCCATCGAAGAGCATGAGGGTGCCGGCCAGCGGCCGGAACTACCGTACTGTGATCCTGGGCGGCTCGCCGTAGAACCGCCGCAGCTGCGCGGCCACCTCCGGCAACGCCTGCTGCAGCAGATCCGGTGCCGAGAAGTGGTACTCGCTGGCCACCGCGAAGAACTCCTCCGGCGCCTCGGCCGCATACGGATCGATCAGGGTCTCTTGGCCAGCGTCCACCTGCGCGCAGAAGGCATCGTAGGCGCGCTGGAACGTGGCCGCCCACTCGCGCTGCCACGCACGCGGCAGCGGCGGCGTGCCATCCATCGCCCCATCAAGCGCATCCAGCTTGTGCACCATCTCGTGCACCGCCACGCAGTAGCCCTCGTGCGGCGCCGCCAGGTCGGCCTGCACATCGGCCCAGGACAGGATCAACGGACCGCTGTCCCACGACTCGCCGATCAGCTCGTCATCCCACTCGTGCAGCACGCCGGCCGCATCCATGTGGCTGCGGTGCACGCGGAACGCGTCGGGGTAGACGATCAGCTGCGACCAGCCCTCCAGCCCCACCGCGCCGAACTCCAGCAGCGGCAGGCAGCACAGCGCGGCCAGCAGCACGCCGTCGTCGGCCTGCAACTGCAGCTCACCGATCGGGGTAATGGTCTTCTCATGCAGGAAGCGCGTGACCAACACGCGCAAGCGCGCACGGCGTTCGTCGTCCAGTCCGTGCAGCCAGGCCGCACGGCGGCAGGCGTGTTCCCACAGTGCATCGTCGATCGGCCGCGGCGCAGGCCGCAGCCACTGCAGCAACGACTTGATCAGCGGAACATTCCCGGCAGGTAGCTGTGCCACTTCGGCGCACGGATGCGCTGCAGCACGTCGTCGTCGCTGCCGCCGCCCCCGGTGCTGGTGGCACTGCTGGCCGCAGGGCGTACCGGTGCCGGCTTGGTGGTCGCAGCCGAGGCGGTCGCGGTCGGCGCGCGCTGCGAGGCGGCATCACCGTTGGAGGACACGCAAGCGCCGCGGCTGTCGTCCAGCGCTGCCGTCGCAGACGCCGCGAAGGGCATCATCAGCAGGATCAGGCAATGGGCATAACGGCGCATTGACGACATCCACGTTAAGGGAGGGTGAGTTCCCGATTCTAGCCCGAACCCGGCGCCCCGTTGGAAGCCCCCGCAGAACCCAGCGTGGCGGGCGTCGCTGGCGGCTTTCCCGCATAATTCCTGCCTGACTTCGTGGAAGCTGCCGTGGACGATCGCCAATTGCTGGCCAAACTCGCTGCCGGTCGCCTGTCCGGCGACGCCCTGGCCCGTGAGCTGGGCCAGACCCGGGCAGCTATTTGGAAGCGTATTCAAGGGCTTAGGGCCGCCGGTGTGGATGTCGAGGGCCGTGCCGGCGAGGGCTATGGCCTGACCCGCCCGGTTGACCTGCTGGACCCGGCGGCGATCCGCGCTGGCCTGCCCGCCGACGCCCAGGCGCTGCTGCACGACCTGCAAGTGGCCTGGACGGTGGACTCGACCAATGCCGAATTGCTGCGGTGCAGCGCGCCCCAGCGCGGGGTCAGCGTGCTGCTGGCCGAACGCCAGACCGGTGGCCGCGGCCGTCGTGGCCGTACCTGGGCCTCGCCGCTGGCCGCCCATGTCTACCTGTCGGTGCTGCGGCTGTTCTCCGGAGGCCTCGGCCGCCTGGCCGGCCTGAGCCTGGTGGCCGGCATCGCCGTGGCCGAAGCGCTGCACGATCTGGGCTACACCGAGGCGCAGCTGAAGTGGCCGAACGATCTGCTGGTCGATGGCCGCAAGCTGGTTGGCCTGCTCGCAGAAGGCGGCGGTGAGTACGCCGGCCCGGCGCGCGCGGTGATCGGCATCGGCATCAACACGCACATGCCGCCCTCGTTCGCCGAGCAGATCAGCCAGCCGTGGGTGGACCTGGACACGCTGGCTGGCAAGCCAGTGGATCGAAACGTGGTCGTTGCCGCCGTGCTGGCGCGCCTGCTGCCGGCGCTGGAGGAATTCGATCGTGAAGGTCTTGCTCCGTTCCTGCCGCGCTACGCCGCCTTCGACATGCTGGCCGGCCGCGAGGTGCGGGTGGAACTGGATGGGCAGTGGCAGCATGGCACCGCACTCGGCCTGGCCGATGACGGCGCGCTGCGCGTGCGCATCGATGGCCGTGAGCGCCTGCTGCACGCCGGCGAAGTCAGCGTGAGGGCGGCATGAGCGATTGGTTGTTCGACCTCGGCAACTCGCGCTTCAAGTTCGCGCCGTTGCAGGGTGACCGTGCCGGTGACGTGCAGGCCTGGGCGCATGGTGCCGAAGGCATGGCCGGGCAGCCACCGCATAGCCTGCCCAGCGGCCGCACCGCGTTCGTGGCCAGCGTGGCCGCACCGTCGCTGACCAGCGCCATGCTGGACCAGCTGCAGCGCCGCTTCGAGCATGTGCAGGTGGTGCGAACCAGCGCCGAATGCGCCGGCGTGCGCATTGCCTATGCCAAGCCGGAAAAGTTCGGCGTCGACCGCTTCCTGGCCCTGCTGGCCGCAGCCAAGGCGCAGCGCCCGGTGCTGGTGGTCGGCGTGGGCACCGCACTGACGATTGACCTGCTCGACGCCGACGGCCAGCACCACGGTGGCCGCATCTCCGCATCGCCCACCACCATGCGCGAGGCATTGCACGCGCGTGCGGTGCAGCTGCCGGCCACTGGCGGCGACTACAGCGAGTTCGCCAACGACACCGCCGATGCGTTGGCCTCCGGCTGCGATGGCGCCGCGGTGGCGCTGATTGAACGCAGCGCACAGCAGGCGCACACGCTGCTGGGTGTGGCACCGTCGCTGCTGGTGCACGGTGGCGGCGCACCGGCGCTGATGCCGTTGCTGCCCGGTGCCGACTACCACCCCTCGCTGGTGCTGGATGGCCTCGCCCGCTGGGCGGTGCACCAGCCCGCAGGCTAGTATCCGCGCATGCTGACCCGTGCCCTGACCGTCGTACTGGCCATCCTCAACCTTGGCGTCGCCTGCTGGTGGCTGCTGCGCGATGCACCACAGAAGCCTGCGCCGCCACCGCAACCCGCTGGCGTGGCCGAGCTGCGCTGGGTGCCCGGTGGCGTGGATGCCACTGCCGCAGCCGAGGCCACCGCCGCCGCTCCGACAGCACCGCTGATGGAGCGCGAACCGGCTGCGAAGACCGCGGTGGCTGCGACGCCTGCGCCCGCGCCGGCCGTGCCGGCCCAGCCGGAAGTTTCCAAGCCGCAGGTGCCTGAGGCTGCGCCGGTTACTGCCGCTGCCAAGCCGGCACCACCGCCTGCACCCGGTCCGGTACCGGAAACGCCCGTAACCCCGCCCGCAGCCGCTGAGCCGCCGCGCTGCGTCGCGCTGGGCCCGTTCGCCGACCGCGCCGCCGCGAGCAGCGCGCAGGGCAAGGCCGGCACGCTGCTCAGCCAGGTCCGCCTGCGCGAACAGCCCGCTGCCAGCGGCAGTGCCCGTTATCGGGTGATGCTGCCGGCCGCCGCCAACCGCGACGAAGCGCAGGCCACCGTGAAGCGCATCGTCGCCGCCGGCCTGAGCGACTACTACATCATCAGCCAGGGCGAGGACGCCAACGCCGTGGCGCTGGGCCAGTACCGTAACCGCGAGGGCGCCGAGCGCCGCATGGCAGCGGTGCAGGCCGCCGGCTTCCAGCCGCGCCTGGTCGCCAGCGGCGACGCCGGCCAGTGGTGGCTGGAAGGGCAACTGGCGGCGGGCACGCAGCCGGCCCAGGCCCAGCAGCGCAGCGGAGCGGCACAGAGCCGGTCGCTGGAATGCACGCGGTTGCGCTAGAATCCCCGGACCGCGGCGCTGCCGCCGGTGCACCACCCATGCCGCTTTAGCTCAGTTGGTAGAGCAACTGTCTTGTAAACAGTAGGTCATCCGTTCGATTCGGATAAGCGGCACCACCCCATGAGTCAGCGCCTCTTTGCGCTGCTCCAGGTACTCGCCCAGTGATTCGAAAGGCGGTACACCCGGTGCCTCGGCAGTCTTACCTTGAGAATGATGGTCCGTCCTGCGCATGGACCTGCTGCGCTGGCTGCTGTTCAAGATTTGCTGCCAATGAATCAGCGCGATGAAGTGACTCCGCTTCAGGCGCGCGAAGCGCGTCCATCGTATTCATGGTTCCACGGCGTTGGGCAGGATCGTCCATCGCTCCCTCGACGATGAATACTCTCTCGCCACGTGCAAGGGACTCTGTCGGGTTGTTCACTACGACGTGGTCAACTCTTGAAAGCCCTTGCTCCTTCGCGAGCACCAGCAAACTCGCGGACATGCGTTGGCTCGACTCATCCCACTGCTTCCCGCTCTCGGCATCCAGGCGTTCCACACCCGCTCTTATCTGCTTATAGAGAGAACGGTCAGCATCGCAGAGTTCAGCTACTGAGAAAGCCGCTCGTTGCAGCGAAAGTGAGTCATCGCCGACCACGGCGACTCTTTCCGCAGCCGAAGTGCGCTCGGCGTCAAGCTCTGGCTCGGGCCTACGTCGACGCTGCGTGGGTGCTATGTGCTGATCATAGTGCGCGCCATAGTAAAGCTCGTATGTCGCATGAGGACCAACAGAAGGAGCCTCTGTTTTGAACACTTCAGCGATCTGCCCAAGCGCTTGGTTTCGATTGATCCGCCCGGCCTGGAGTTCAACGGCAATAGCTCCATACTGTTGTGGACGATTACCCGTGCCGGACACACCAATGTCCGGCCCACCAGCTGCAATGAGTTCACGCTGGACCTGGACATTACTGAGCGTCGCAGCTGCTTCTCCGCGTAGCAGGGTGTTTACATAGGATTGCTTGGACGTCGGATCGGGACGTTCAGTGAAGAGATGGTGCCCCACTTCATGGGAAAGAGAGCGCGCGATTCTGGGGCCTTGCCCAACCGCGTTCTCGTCAATAACGATCTTCTCACCCGGAACAAGATAGGTGCCCCTACCGGCTTGTCCCCAGACAACATCCAGATCGTCGCGCTCGGCCTGTGCGAGACCCGCTCGAAGTGTTGGGGATTTCGCCAGAAGCGGCGCCAACGAAGGGTCAGCCAACGGGGACTCCGGCCGACGTACGGGTCCTGGGCGAGGCCCGTCCTGCGGCTGCGGCAGTTCAGAGTCTTCAGTACGTTCCATGTTCGAGCTCCTGCCCAGGGGGTCAACGCTGACTGATCAATACGTGGGTCAATGTCGCATTGTCAGGGGCCAGAGTGAGTACAACCTCAGCACCGTTGACTGGCGCGGTCCAGTAGGGGAGGGAGTCAGGGGCATCAGGCCGAGGTGGATACTGCGCCGTTCCCTCCCAGATGACTTCTTTGAGCGCGACGCTCGGTGGCGCGACATCGAAGGTCAACTTCGCCTGCGCAGGATTATCGACAGCACTTCTCAGTGTGATGTTCCGAACTTCAAGGCCGCCCAACATTCCACGTTCTGCGGTTCGCTCGTCTCTCAGGCCCTGCCGAGCCGGTTTTCCAAGATGCGTGTGAAGCTGTTCGTTCAATGCATCGATATCGCCAAACCGCACATTGGACAATCGCTCGATGCTGTTCTTGAATCGCTCCATACCAGCTTCACTCCCTGATTTGATGGTCTGTCTTTGATTCACATGATCTGATGGGGGCGACGTCGCGGCGCTCGAACATGCTGCCAGCACAAGCGCCGGAATAACGATCGCGAGGCGACGGCGCGCTGCGATCCAGAGGCGGCGCCGACGTCCGCGTTTTGATGAAGAATCGCATTCCTCGACCCACGCATCCATGAAAGCATCTCTCGCGCCAATGTCACGCTCTTGAATCTAGCACAGCGTTTTGTGAGTACGGATCGGGTTCCCGTGAAAAATGAGCTACTGAAAACGCACCCGGTTCCACTTTCCAGTTTAAAAAACGGGGCGTCAGCTGCGAGGGAGGGAACATCAGACGGAAGGCCGAGCACACCTCCATGCGGGCAATCCGATAGTTGAAAGACTGTAGCCTTTAGGCTACAGTCCTCCATGAAGATCCAGCGTACCCGTCAGTTCGCGACATGGATTGACGCTCTCAAGGACGTAACTGCACGCGCTCGCATCCTGGCCCGCATCGGTCGGCTCGCCGAAGGCCATCCGGGTGATCACCGCTATCTGGGGGACGGTATTTCCGAACTGCGTATCGATGCAGGGCCGGGCTACCGCCTGTACTACACCCAGCGGGGCAGGCAGTTGCTGATTCTTTTGGTCGGAGGTGACAAAAGCTCACAGCAACGCGATATCGAAAAGGCCAGGGAGATTGCGCGTGCCCTGTGAGCGTCGAACCGGCTGTAGTCGAAACGAATCAATACCGAAGTACTGGAGCTGTTCCATCATGGCCACTAAGAAAAAAGTCGAACTCAAAGCATTTGATGTGGCCGAACATCTTCGGACACCCGAAGAAATGGCCGCCTATCTCGACGCCTGCATCGACGAAAGCGACGGCGATTCCGCGTTCATCGCCAAGGCGCTCGGCGACATCGCGCGCGCTCAGGGTATGAGCAAGGTTGCGCGCGCGGCGGGCCTGTCGCGCGAGAGTCTTTACCGCGCACTGTCCGGCGAACGCAGCCCCGATTTCGCCACCATCCTGAAGGTGACCCGTGCCTTGGGTGTGCGCCTGCATGCCAGTGCCGTGTGAGGCATCAAGGCGCTGAGCTCCACTTCCGTCGCTCCAAGAAGTCCGGTGCGATCAGCCTCAATCAATCCGAATGATGCGGATCAACCCTCTTGTTGACGATCCGTCTCCGAAGGCAGCCACCGTGCCACAGGGAAATGCCTCTTTCGCACCGTCATGGTTGATGAAGGAGATTGTGCAGTGTGCCCTCGTTCCAGGCATGATGCGGGTGATGGCTCTGTCATTCAAGGCGAAGCTGTACCACATGAGTTCAGGGCTTATCGAGAGCGCCATGGGGCGTGCGGTGGAGGCGATCATCTCGGCAACAGCGCCGCCGCGCGAATCCACTTCGTCCAGCCGCAGTTCAACGAGGACAGGTTTCAGGTTTAGGTAGGGTGTGCTCATCCCAGCAGCGGGTCTGCCTGATTCGTTGGCCGGGGTTGCGACGTGTTGAACCTGTGCGTTGGGGATGCCAACGTTGCGCATTATTGAGCCCCGCCCACCTGCAACGCTACATACTCCGCCAGCCCCCGGCAGGCCAGCATCAGCCCTTCGCGCGTGCCATCGCCGATATCGTCCTTCTCTTCCCCGTCCACGCGCACGCGCTCGGCGGCGTGGTACAGCTCCAACAGCGACACCAAACCCACCGCAGCGCGATCCCGGCGGGCGGCGGCCACCGCCTGGCCGGGTGTGCTGGCGGGCCCCGCCCACGGCTGTCCATCGGCGGCATCACCGGCGCGGATGCGCTGCAGGCAGCTGGGCAGGTTGATGGACGCAGGCGCTTCGTTCGCAGCGGCGAAAGCGGCTTCCAATGGCTGCGCCAGTTCGGGCGGCAGGCGCAGGGCGGCCTCGCCGAGGGTGGCGGTCAGGTACGGGTGGTAGGGTCTGGACATGCGGGCATCCTCGGCAGGAACAGAGATGCCACCGGAGAAGGGTGGCGGGCGATACGTGGTTTCCAATCCCGGGACTGAATGAGCCGGTGGGCACGAGGCCCCCACGCACCGCCCGCCGTCGATCGGCGAACGGATTGCCAGCCGGCGTCGCACCTGGGAAGGACGACGCCGGCTGGCAAGCGTATACAGCTTTCAGTCTTCGGGTTGGAAATCCCGGCCACCTCGCTGAAGGCGGCGATTCATCATGCGCAGGCGAAATCCCCGCCTGCCAGTCGTTTGTTTCGATGGCATCGGGCGATCTGAAAGGAAAAATGAATTATCGCGTTTGGCCTGTTTCGAGCAGTGCAAAGCCAGAAACGACAGTTCGTGCGGTGCCGCAGCCCACGATACATCCGGCTGTGCCATCGCTGTCGCACCGCCCATCGCGGCTCACGACGTAAAGCTGGCTTAACCGCCCCGGCAGGCCTCCAAGGACACCCTAGCAGACCTGAATCCCCACGCGCGCCACCGGTTCTTGCTATCCCTCACGGAAAGTCCGCCACTGCCCATCGCATACTGCCGCCACAGGCCCACCCCGGGCCCCTTAGGGATCCGATCATGCGTCGCCACGCCCTGCCGCTCGCCGCCTTACTGTTGTCCACCGCTTTCGTGGCCCCAGCCATGGCCGCGGTGCCGTTCTTCAACGCCAGCTGCCCGGGCGGCATCGACGTGCACGCCGACGAAGGCGGTCCGGTCTACGTGCAGGGCCGCGAGGCGGCGCTCAAGCGCTTCAACGACCGCTACGTCGAAGCACGCGATGCCAATAGCGGCATCACGTTGTCGATCAGCCGCAGCGATGACGGCACGCCGCAGATCAGCTATACCAGCCGTGGCGGCGCCAATGGCATCTGCCAGGTCAGTACTCGCGGCACACCCGCGCCCGCCGCAAGTGGCGCGCAATCTCACGACGCCGCCGGTGGCGATGCCGCGCTACCGCGCGAAGTCACATGCGAATCCACTGACGAGCAGCAGGTGTCGTGCGATCTGAATACTCGCGGCAATGTGGAAATCGTGCGCCAGCTCAGCCGCACCCGCTGCGAGGAAGGCAAGAACTGGGGCCTGTCGCGGCACTCGGTGTGGGTCAATGGTGGATGCCGCGCGGTGTTCCGCAACGTGTCTTCGGTGACCACCCCGGCGCCGGCGGGCGATACCGCGCTGGGCGCCTGCAATATGCGCAAGGGCGCTCAGGGCGCACTGGTCACCCATATGCCGGTGGGCAGCGATTAACAGGAACTGATCATCGATTATCCCGATGGCCGTTTCCTGTGCATGATGCGCAACAGCGGCCAGGTACAAAGCCTGACGCCGGTTCGCCACCGCGGCGGTTGACGCGCAACGGCACATTTGGCGTTGGCGTATGTCCGGAACGGGGCAACGCAGCACGCATTGCCCCTGTCCCGCTATTGCTGATTCACCGGGTCATTGCCCTTCTTGTAGGAGTACCCGGTGACATCCCAGCCGCCGCCATGGCCGGATGAGGGTTCCACCCAGGTGAATTCCCACGTCTGGATGGAGCCATCGGGAAGCAGGTTCTCCACCCGGTAGATCTCACCGGGAATGCCCTGCTCCGGCAGCTTTCCCGGAATCGATCCGTCCGCGCGTGCAGACGCGCGCCCTACGGAGAACGCCCGCCGTTCCACCTGTACGTTGCCGTAGCCCTGCGGGGCGAACGTCGGCTTTACCCGCTGCGCCACCCAGTCGAGCACTTCGCGTGCGCCCGCCGTCTGCATGGGATACGCGTCGGTGGTCACCGTATGCGTGATGCGTTGCGAGGAGGCACTGGCCGCTGCCGGAATCAGTCCGCCCAGGGCAATTGCCAGTACCGCGAGTCCATTGAGTGCATGCTTCATGCGCGTGGTGCTCCTTGATCGAGGAAGTGAGGCGGCACCTTCAGGGTGCCTGCGCAGGGTGGAGACAACGGCAGCCTAGCGTAAGAGGCGAATCCGACCGGGATGTGAGGTGGATCGCGGAAGGTCCAATTCCTGACGACCCAGCGCTGGAATGCCTGACCGGATACGGCTGCCAGGCCGCGGCGATCTGGCCCATGCCCTGCTGCACCGCCGCGAGTGGTGTCACACAGCTCTGGCTAGACTGTGCTTCTTTTTCCGCACCGCAGGAGGCACCCATGGCTCATCCCATTTCCGTATCCCTGATTGGTGTTCCCACCGATGTCGGTGCGGGCCATCGCGGTGCACGGCTGGGGCCGGAGGCGCTGCGCGTGGCGGGCCTGCCGGAGGCGCTGGAGGCGCGCGGTGTGGACGTCCGTGACGTGGGCAACCTGGATGGCCCGCGCAACCCGTGGACTGCGCCGGTGCAAGGCTACCGCCACCTTGATGAGGTGGTGGCCTGGAACCACGCATTGATGGAAGCCAGCTACGCCGAACTGCAGGCCGGCCGCATGCCCATCATGCTCGGCGGCGACCACTGCCTGGGCATCGGTTCGATCACCGCCGTCGCGCGGTGGTGCCGCGAGCAGGGGAAGAACCTGCGCGTGCTGTGGCTGGATGCGCATTCGGACTTCAATACCAGCGATGTCACCCCGTCGGGCAACATCCACGGCATGCCGGTGGCCTGCCTGTGCGGGCTCGGCCCGGAGGCGCTGACCCACCTGGGCGGCAGCGCCCCGGCGATCACCCCGGCGCAGATGCACCAGATCGGCATCCGCTCGGTGGACCCGGAGGAAAAGCGCCTGATCAAGACCCACAAGGTCGATGTGTACGACATGCGCTACATCGACGAAAACGGCATGAAGCGCGCGGTGGAAGCGGCGCTGGCCGGCATCGATGAGAACACCCACCTGCATGTCAGCTTCGACGTCGACTTCCTCGACCCCAGCATCGCACCGGGCGTGGGCACCACGGTGCCGGGCGGGGTGAACTACCGCGAGGCGCAGCTGGTGATGGAGATGATCGCCGACACCGGGCGGATGGGATCGCTGGACATCGTCGAGCTCAACCCCTTGCTGGACAAGCAGAATGCCACCGCCGAACTGGCCGTGGACCTGGTCGAAAGCCTGTTCGGCAAGTCCACCCTGATGCGCGACTGAGGGCCTGGGCTGAACGGATCGCTGGTCCGTTCACACCCGCTCCACGCCGCTGCCGCCAGATTGCACGTCACGCGGCGGTGGTGGCAGTGCGCCCTCCCGCCGAGCGACAGAACCCCATCCGCGAATGAAGCGGTGTAGCGGCGAACCCAAGGAGAAGCCCATGAAGCGCGTAGTTGCCCTGATGCTGTTGTCGATGTTCTCGGTGGCCCTGCTGGCCGGTTGCAATACCGTTGCCGGTGCCGGCAAGGACGTGCAGAAGGCCGGTGAAAAGGTTGAGGACGCCGCCAAGGGCAAGTGAGCCCGGCGCGGGTTGGAAAACGAGAAGGCCGGGGATTTCCCCGGCCTTTTTTTCTGCGCGGCGTCCGCTGCACGAGTGTCGAAGCGGAGTGAACCATTCAAGCAGGTGAGCATGCATTTCATTGCGGGTTGACCGCTGCTCAACAGCCACTGCGGGAAGCTGCAACCACGGTAAGAACGCCGTTGCAACCAAGGACTCCCAGCAATGAACAAAGACATCATTTCCGGCAAGTGGTCGCAGCTGAAGGGCAAGGCGCAGGCCAAGTGGGGCGATCTGACCAACGACGACTTCGACGTGGCCGAAGGCAATGCCGAGTATCTGGCCGGCCGCCTGCAGGAACGTTATGGCTGGGCCAAGGACCGCGCTGAGAAGGAAGTCCGTGAGTTCCAGGACGCAGTGAGCAAGGACTATCCGGACTACAAGTAAGCGCTGACCGCTTACCCCCACAGCACGACGCCCGCACCATCAGGTTGCGGGCGTTGTGCTGTCTGGGCCGGGCGATCAGCGCGCCGGCGGGTCCGGGACGTAGCGGTTGGGGAAGGCCTGCGGTTCGCGCGGCAGGCGCGAGGGCGAGTCCACCAGGATGCCGCGCGCACGCAGGTTGCGGGCGCTGTCGTAGCGCAGCTGCAGCACCTGGGCCGGGCTGCGGCTGGCGCGCTCGAAGTCGGTGTCGCGCACCGAGGACTGTTCGCGCGCACCGTGGCCGGTACCCAGCGCCGGGGCCTGCGATCTGCTGGCATGGCCGTCGATGCGGCTGGCACTGGCATCGGCGGCCGCTTCGGCCTGAGCGGCCGGCGCCGGCAATGGCAGGCCACGGCGCAGGATGGGGTCGGGGCGCCAGCGACGTGCCTCTTCGAACACCGCCACGCCGACCACGCCGATGTTGTCCGGGCGGCCGGTGCGGCTGGCATAGCTGCCGCTGGGGCTGCTGAATACGAACTGCGCAACTTCGTCCTGGCTCTTGCGCCAGCCGGTGATGTCGGCGCGCTGGCCGGGATTGAGCACGTAGCCGGTCTGCGAGGGATCGGCATCCTCGCCGGAGATGGCGTTGATGCCGTCCACCGACAGCACCACCAGCACTCGGCGCGGGCTGTCGTTGTACAGCCGCACGGCGTAGCGGTGGCCGCGCTCGCCGGCTACCCAGCGCTGGCCGTCGGCGGGGTAGCTGCGCAGTTCGGTGCCGCGGTCGCGGTCGACCAGGGTCATGCGCACCGGGCCGCCCTCGTAGGCCGGCGGCGGCGGTGCCGGGCGGAAGCCGGCCAGGGGCAGGATCAGCAGCAGGGGCAGCAGGCGTTTCATCGGGCGTCTCCAGCGGGGTTGGGTGAATGAACGCGCCGCCGGCCCTGACGGGGTTGGCCGCCGGCACGGTAAACTGGCCCCGTTCATCGAAGGTTTCCCCACGCAGTCATGACGACCCGAGTCCTTACCGGCATCACCCCCTCCGGCACGCCCCACCTGGGCAACTACGTTGGCGCCATCCGTCCGGCCATCGCGGCCAGCCGCGCGCCGGGGATCGAGAGCTTCTTCTTCCTGGCCGACCTGCACAGCCTGATCAAGTCGCAGGACCCGCAGCGCACCCAGCGCGCGACCCTGGAGATCGCAGCCAGCTGGCTGGCCTGCGGCCTGGACCCGGAGCACGTGTGGTTCTACCGCCAGAGCGACATCCGCGAGACGACGGAGCTGATGTGGTTCCTGACCGCCATCGCCAGCAAGGGCATCCTCAACCGCGCGCATGCCTACAAGGCGGCGGTGGACAAGAACCGCGAGGAAGGCCTGGACGAGGACGCAGGCGTCAGCGCCGGCCTGTTCATGTACCCGGTGCTGATGGCTGCCGACATCCTGATCTTCAAGGCCAACCAGGTACCGGTGGGCCGTGACCAGATCCAGCACATCGAGATGGCGCGGGATTTCGCCCAGCGCTTCAACCACGTGTATGGCAAGGAGTACTTCCCGCTGCCGGACGTGGTGATCGACGAGCAGGTGGCGACGCTGGCCGGCCTGGATGGCCGCAAGATGAGCAAGAGCTACCACAACACCATTCCGCTGTTCGTGCCGCGCGAGGAGCTGAAGAAGCTGGTGTTCTCGATCCTGACCGACTCGCGCGCGCCGGGTGAGCCGAAGGACACCGAAGGCTCGGCGCTGTTCCAGATGTACCAGGCGTTCGCCACGCCGGAACAGACCGCGGAATTCGCCAAGGCGTTCGCTGCGGGCATCAGCTGGGGCGATGCGAAGCAGCAGCTGTTCGAGCGCATCGACAGCGAACTGTCGCCGCTGCGCGAGCGCTACAACGCGCTGATGGCCGAGCCGGAGAAGATCGAAGCGCTGCTCAAGCGCCGTGGCCAGCAGCTGCGCGAGCAGTTGGCGGCACCGCTGCTGGAAGAACTGCGCCACGCCGTGGGCCTGCGCGACCTGTCCACGGCGGGCGACATCGCCAGCGAAGATGCCGGCGTGGCCCGGGTGGCGCCGCCGCAGTTCAAGCAGTACCGTGAGAAGGACGGCCGGTTCTACTTCAAGCTGACCGCCGGCGACGGCACGCTGCTGATCCAGAGCGAAGGCTTCGATTCGCCGCGTGATGCCGGCCAGCTGATTGCCGTGATCAAGCAGGCCGAGCAGGGCGACCAGCTGCAGAGCGAGCTGTTCAAGCTGGACGCCGAGGTGGACGCGGTGCTGGCCGCGCTGGCCGTGCTGCGCGAAGACTAAAGGTCGTGCCGGCCGCTGGCCGGCAATTGTATGGGAAACGCCGGCCAGCGCCCGGCACTACCACGGTATTTGCATAGGAAATGCCGGCCAGCGGCCGGCACTACCCGCCAACGAAGGTCATGGCATGATGTCCGCGCGCCGCCGGCGCGATGACATGGAGTCTGCGATGGCCTGGTTGTCGCTGCTGCTGTTCCTGCCCTGGTTCCTGCTGCTGGGCGGCCTGTACTGGCTGTTCCCGCGCCAGCCGCGCAGCGTGCGGCGGCGCCTGTTCGACGGTACTACCTTGGTACTGGCTTTCGCGCTGAGCATCGTGTCGATGCTGTGGGGCTACCGTATCGGCGTGGTGCAACCCGGTGCCGGCCCGATCTGGCCGCAGGTGCTGGCGGTGCTGTACGCCTACGGCGCGTTCCTGGCGGTGCTGGTGCTGGCCCTGCTGTTGCGGCCGCGCTGGCTGCACCGGTAGTGCCGGCCGCTGGCCGGCAACGGCAGTCAATGGGCTACCCCGTTGCCGGCCAGCGGCCGGCATTACCCGACCAAAGCCGCATCGAACCCGGGCCACCCGCGCGCCTACCATGGGTGTCTGTTCCCGACCCTGCCAGGTGCGTGCCGATGACCGCCGACCCCAGCATCCACACCATCGATACCGGCTTCCAGCGCCCCGACTTCGACGCGGCCTACCTGATCGTTGAAAACGGCCGCGCCGCGTTCGTCGACTGCGGCACCGGCCTGTCGGTGCCGGCCATGCTGCAGGCGCTGGCCGACGCCGGCCTGGGCGTGGATGCGGTGGACTGGCTGCTGCTCACGCACGTGCACCTGGACCACGCCGGCGGTGCGGGCCTGCTGATGCAGCAGCTGCCGAACGCGAAAGCGGTGCTGCACCCGCGCGGTGCTCCGCACATGATCGACCCGACCCGGCTGATCGCCGGTGCCACGGCGGTGTATGGCGCCGAAGAGATCGCGCGCAGCTATGGCCGCATCGAACCGATTCCCGAACAGCGGGTGGTGGTGGCCGAAGACGGCCACCGCATCGACCTGGCCGGCCGCGAGCTGGTGCTGCTGCACACGCCGGGGCACGCGCTGCACCACTACTGCGTATGGGATGCGCGCAGCCGCAGCTGGTTCACCGGCGATACGTTTGGCATCTCCTACCGCGAGCTGGACAGCGCGCAGGGCGCTTTCATCTTCCCCACCTCCTCGCCGGTGCAGTTCGACCCGGAGGCGATGAAGGCCTCGATCCGGCGCATGCTGGGCTACGCGCCGCAGGCGATGTACCTGACCCACTACGGGCGGGTGCAGCAGGTGGAGAAACTGGCCGAGGACCTGTTCGAGCAGATCGATGCGATGGCGGCCATCGGCCGCCAGTGCGATGGCCGGCCTGACCGCCACCGCTGCCTGCTGGCGGCACTGCAGGCGCTGTACCTGGAACGCGCACAGCTGCATGGTTGTGCGCTGGACGATGCGGCGGTGACTGCGGTGCTGGCGATGGACATCGAACTCAATGCGCAGGGCCTGGCCTGCTGGCTGGACCGCATCCGCCCGTAGAGCCCGGCCATGCGTGGATGAGGCGGGCCAACGCTGCGCCGTGATGTCACGTCCACGTTACACTCTGGTGACTTCCAAGCTAGCCGTGGTATTGCCGTGAATCCGATGCGCGTGTTGCTGCTGTCGTCCTGCCTGTTTGTCGGTGGCCTGGCCCATGCGGCCAATGACCTGCCAGGTGGCGGCATCGATCCGCAGGCGCTGTCTCGCCATGTGCAGGTGCTGGCGTCGGATGAATTCGAGGGCCGCGCGCCGGCCACCGAGGGCGAAGAGCGCACGGTGCAGTACCTGATCGAGCAGTTCCGCAGCTACGGGCTGCAACCGGGCGGCGTGGATGGCAGCTGGGTGCAGCCGGTCCCGTTGGTGCGCGCGCAGCTGGACGGCCCGGCCAAGGCCAGCCTGGCGCTGAAGCAGGGCCGCCGCGCGCTGACCAACGGCGTGGACGTGACCCTGCAGAGCCTGCAGCCGCGCAAGCGCGTGCAGATCAAGGAGGCACCGCTGGTGTTCGTCGGCTACGGCATCGATGCGCCGGAACGCCACTGGAACGACTACAAGGACGTGGACCTGCACGGCAAGATCGCCGTGGTGCTGATCAACGATGCTGATTTCGAGGCCGATGCGCCGGGCGCGTTCGACGGCAAGGCGGTGACCTACTACGGCCGCTGGACCTATAAGTTCGAGGAAGCCGCACGCCGTGGCGCCGAAGGCGTGCTGATCGTGCACGAGACCGCGCCGGCCGCGTATGGCTGGGCCACGGTGAAGAGCTCGGGGACCTCGCCGCTGTTCGACATCGAGCGCGGCCAGGCCGAAGCGATGGCGCAGCACACGCCGCTGCGTGGCTGGATGCAGCGCGAGCTGGCTGAGGCGATCTTCGCCGACGCCGGCCTCGACTTCGACGCGGAGAAGCGCAAGGCGATGCGCGCCGACTTCCGCCCGGTGGCACTGGACAACGCAAAGCTGAGCGTGGATTTCGCGCTGAAGCGCGAGCAGGTGGTCACCCGCAACGTGGTGGCCAAGCTGCCCGGTGGCGAGCATGGCGACGAGGCGGTGATCTTCTCCGCGCACTGGGATGCCTTCGGCATCGGCCAGCCCGACGCCAAGGGGGACCGCATCCGCCGCGGTGCGATCGACAACGCCACCGGCGTGGCCACGGTGCTGGAGCTGGGCCGTGTGTTCGCCGCCGGCCCGCAGCCGCAGCGCACGCTGTACTTCGTGGCGCTGACCGCTGAGGAGAAGGGCCTGCTGGGAGCCAGCTACTATGCTGCGCACCCGCTGGCGCCGCTGGACAAGACCGCCGCGGTGCTGAACATCGAGATGTTCAGTCCGGATGGCCCGACCCGCGACATCGCGTCGTGGGGCAAGGGCCGGGTGTCGCTGGAAGGCGACCTGGAACGCGTGGCCAAGGCCCGCGGCCGCAGCTACAGCCCGGACCCGAACCTGGAAGCCGGCTTCTTCTACCGCGCCGACCACTTCGCCTTCGCCCGCCTGGGCGTGCCGGCGATCACCATCGGCCCGGGCCTGGACAAGCTGGACGGTGGGGTTGAAGCCGGCCGCGCGCTGCGCGAGAAGTACTTCGCCGACTGCTACCACCAGGCCTGCGATGCCTGGACGCCGAGCTGGGACCCGAGCGGCCACGCCGCCGACACCCTGCTGGTCTACGACCTGGGTGCGGAGCTGGCCAACAGCCGCCGCTGGCCCACGTGGGAAAAGGAATCGGAGTTCCGCAGCGCGCGTGACAAGAGCGAAGCGGCTCGCCGCTGAGGTAGTGCCGGCCGCTGGCCGGCAACTCGCTGCTCTTCCCGGAGGTTCATGAGGTTGCCGGCCAGCGGCCGGCACTACCGAAAGAAGGTGGCGTTGCCGGCCAGCGGCCGGCACTACCGAAAGAAGGTGGCGTTGCCGGCCAGCGGCTGGCACGATCGGGTGTTCGTCAGCGCCGGCGCAGCAGCTTCCAGGCGCCCCAGCCACTGGCGGCGAGCGCTGCCAGATAGCACGCCACCATCGTACGCAGGCCGACCAGCGATCCGCCGTTGACGCCGCGATGCAGGCGCAACTGCAGCGAGCTGTGGCCGCTGCCCAGGTCCACTGCCAGCTGCAGCGCCAGCGCGACGCAGAACACCAGCAGGGCAATCCCGAAACCGATGCGTGGCCACGTGGCCTGTGCGCTGGGGCGGCGCAGCAGCCAGGCCAGTGCCGTGGCTGCGACCAGCGTCGCCGCGATCCACATCAACGGAACGGCGGGAGAAGCCGCGGCCACCGGCAGTGCACCGGTGGCCGCGATCACGGCAGCGCGCTTACTTGCGGGTGCCGTCGAGCCAGTTCGGGCCCTTGTTGGTGAGGAAGAACACATAGACCACCAACGATACCGCGATCGTGGCAGTCACGTAGATTGCGAACCAGTCGACGTGGCCGGTCTTCAGCGCGCCCTGGTACAGCAGCGGGGCGGTGCCGCCGAACAGCGAGTTGGCCAGCGCATAGCCCAGGCCCACGCCCAGTGCACGCACGTGGGTGGGGAACAGCTCGGCCTTCACCACCGCGTTGATCGAGGTGTAGCCGGTGAGGATGACAAAGGCCAGCGCCAGGGTCAGGAAGGCCAGGGTGGCGTCATGCTGGTGCGGCAGCTGGGTGATCAGGTACCAGCTGTACAGCACGCCGCCGACGCCGAAGAACACCAGCAGGGTCTTGCGGCCGATGATGTCCGACAGCCAGCCACCGACCGGCTGCAGCACCATCAGGAACGCCAGCACGCCCAGGTTGATCAGGGTGCCGGTCATCGGATCGTTGCCGGCGAAGGCACTCTGGATCATCTTCGGGCCGTTCACCGAGTAGGTGTAGAAGGCCACGGTGCCGCCGGCGGTGATCAGGAAGCACAGCAGCAGCGGCCGCCACTGGTGCACGAACAGTTCGTACATGGAGCCGGACTTCTGCGCCTTGCCCTCGCGAGCGGCCTCGATCGACGACTCCGACAGCGACTCGTCCATGCCCCGGCGCAGCCAGAACACCACCACCGCGGCGATGCCGCCGATGCCGAAGGCGATGCGCCAGCCCCACTCGGAGATCTCCTGCTTGCCCCAGAAGGTCAGCATCAGCAGCAGGGTCAGCTGGGCCAGCACATGGCCGCCGACCAGGGTGACGTAGTGGAAGGAGGACAGGAAGCCGCGTCGGCCGGGAATGGCAGCCTCGGACATGTAGGTGGCGCTGGCGCCGTACTCGCCACCGGTGGCGAAGCCCTGCAGCAGGCGCGCGAACAGCAGGATCACGGCCGCCCAGATGCCGATGCTGGCGGCGGTGGGGGTGACGGCGATCAGGAACGAACACAGCGCCATCAGCGTGACCGAGACGGTCAGCGCCAGGCGGCGGCCGTGACGGTCGGCGAAGCGGCCGAAGAACCAGGCGCCGATCGGGCGCATCAGGAAGGTCGCTGCGAAGATCGCCCACACGTACATCGTGGAGTTCTTGTCGTCCGGCGAGAAGAACTGCGATTCGAAGTACACGGCGAACACCGAGTACACGTAGACGTCGTACCACTCCACCAGGTTGCCGGCGGAGCCTTTGAGTGTGTTGGAGATCGACCGGCGCAGGGCGGCGCGGTCGTTGGCGGGGACGGCGGGTTGGGACGTGGTGCTCATCTGGGTGGAAATCCTCGATGCGGCGCGTCCGTGCGCAGGGAAAACGGCGCACGGTCATCGGGACGGCGCGACCGGGCAGCCTTCTTGGTACTGCATCGGCCGTCAACACGGGGTAGCAGACCAGCGCAGGGTGCATGGATGGATGACAGCGTGCCACCGTACGGGGTGCCGGACCATACTCAAAACGTCCTAGAATCCGCCTTCCCCCGGCTCCCTGGTGTGTCATGTCGGCTCCCCCCTCTTCGTCTGCGGCTGCCCCCCGGGGTGGCCTTGTCGCGCTGGCGCTGCTGCTGGTCTATGTGGTGTGGGGTTCGACCTACCTGGGCATCGCCAAGGCCCTGCATGGCGGCGCGCTGCCGCTGACGATGGTGTCCGGCAGCCGCTTCATCGTTGCGGGCGGCCTGATGTTCCTGGCGCTGCGCCTGTTCTGGAAGCTGCCCAACCCGACCCTGCGGCAGTGGCGCAACCTGGTCATCATGGGCGTGACCATGCTGGTGCTGGGCAACGGCATGGTGGTGCTGGCCGAGCGTGAGGTGTCCTCGGGCCTGGCCGCCACCGCGGTGGCCTCGGTGCCGCTGTGGATGGCACTGTTCTCGGCGTTGCGCGGCCAGCACGCCAGCCGCGGTGAATGGCTGGGCATTGCCATCGGCTTCCTCGGTGTGGTCTGGCTCAATGCAGGCAGCAGCCTGACCGCCTCGCCGACCGGGCTGGTGCTGCTGCTGATCGCGCCGATCGGCTGGGCCTTCGGTTCGGTGTGGGCACGCGGGCTGGACCTGCCGGGCCCGTTCATGACGGCGGCCGGGCAGATGATCTGCGGTGGCGTGCTGCTGGTGCTGATCGGCCTGGCGGTCGGCGAGCGCCCGACCACGCTGCCCGATACCGGTGGCCTGCTGGCGATGGCCTACCTGTGCGTGTTCGGCTCCATCGTCGCGTTCACCGCCTACGTGTGGCTGCTGCAGAACGTGCGCCCGGCGCTGGCCGGCAGCTATGCGTACGTCAATCCGGTGATCGCGGTGCTGCTGGGCGCGCTGCTCAACGGTGAGCGCTTCGGCTGGCGCGACCTGCTGGCGATGGCGGTGATTCTCCTGGGTGTGGTGGTACTGACGATGGCAAGGACGCGCAAGAAATGAGCATGGACGAGAAAGAACAGCGCCGGGGCCTGCTGGTCACGGCCTCCACCTTCGTCATCTGGGGCCTGGTGCCGGTGTACTGGCACCTGCTCAATGAGGTGCCGTCGTTCCAGATCATCGCCCACCGCATCATCTGGAGCACGGTGCTGGTGCTGGGCTGGCTGCTGCTCAGCGCACGCCTGGGCTGGTGGCGGAAGATCGCCGCGCAGCCGCGCGCGCTGCCGATCCTGCTGGTTTCGAGCCTGACCATCGCGTTCAACTGGGGCCTGTACATCTGGGCGGTCAACGCCGGCCATGTGATCGAGACCAGCCTGGGCTATTTCATCAACCCGCTGGTGAACGTGCTGCTGGGCGTGCTGGTACTGAAGGAGCGGCTGCGCCGCCTGCAGTGGGTGGCGGTGGCGATGGCGGCGGTGGGCGTGGCGTGGCTGACCATCGACGCCGGCACGCCGCCGTGGATCGCGTTGGGCCTGGCCTGTTCGTTCGGCCTGTATGGGCTGCTGCGCAAGCTGGTCTCGGTCGACCCGGTGGCGGGGCTGGGCGTGGAGAGCATGTACCTGTTCCTGCCGGCGCTGGCCTTTGCGATCTGGGCCGAGAACGGCCATGGCGGCGCGTTCTTCCATGGCTGGGGCTGGCGCAACGACCTGCTGCTGATCTTCGGTGGCGTAGTGACTGCTGTTCCATTGATCGGCTTTGCCTACGGTGTGAAGCGCATTCCGCTGTCACTGGTCGGCATCCTCCAGTACATCGCACCGAGCCTGCAGCTGCTGCTGGGCGTATTCTTCTTTCACGAAGCGTTCGATAGCGCCAAGGCGATCGGCTTTGCCGCGATCTGGGCCGGCCTGATCCTGTTCGTCGGCGACAACATCCGCACGATGCGCGCCAAGCGGTAGCGCAGGCGCAGCTACGGGGTCGGATCCCTCCGCAACGTGGAGGGCTCTGACCCCGCCTTCGCGCAAAAAGAACGGCGCCCCGAAAGGCGCCGTTCTGCTTCCAGCCATGGCCAGGAGAGAGATGACCGTGGTGGGAACGCGGATACAGATGATGGGCGCGCGATTCTAGAGGGTTTCCATGGGCGATGGTCCGGCAGCGTGCCGCCAAGATGAATCGCGTCCAACAATCCACAGACGCATGACAGAAAAAAGGACGGAGCCTTCGCTCCGTCCTTGCGGGTGTGCCGCTGGGAAGCCGGGGGCTCAGGTTTCGCGCAGCGCCGTGGTGATCGGCAAACGTGCCGCGCGCAGTGCCGGGAACAGGCCGCCGACCAGGCCGATGCCCAGTGCCCATTTCAGGCCGGTCCACAGCAGTTCCGGCGACACGTGGAACTTGAACACCACTGCGCTGAAGTTGCTGCCGATGGTGGACACGCTGTAGCCGTTGAACAGCAGCCACGCCACCGCACAGCCGAGCAGGCCACCGAGCAGCGCCAGCAGCATCGTCTCCAGCATCACTGCCGTCACCACCGGCAGGCCGCGGAAGCCGATCGCACGCATGGTGGCGATTTCGCGGGCGCGCGTGGCCACGGCCGCATACATGGTGTTGAGCGCGCCGAACACCGCACCCACCGCCATGATCGTGCCGATCACCTTGCCGAGGATGTCGATCAGCTTGGTCAGCCCGCCGCCCTGCTTGCTGTAGTAGACGCGGGTGGTTTCCACGTCCAGTTTCAGGCGCGGGTCGGCGGCGACGGCGGCCTTGAACTGCTCGAAGCCAGCCTTGCCCTCGGTGCGCACGCTGATCGACTGCCAGGCGCTGCGCTGGTAGGTGGTGGCCAGCGTATCGGCGTCGGTCCACAGTTCCGAATCATGCGCATCGCCGGTGGCGAATGTGCCGACCACGGTCCAGGTCTGATTGCCCAGCGTCAGCGTCCTGCCGACCTCCATGTCGCGGAACTGGCCCTTGGCGCCCTGGCCGACCACGATCTCGCGCAGGCCAGTGGCGAACTTGCGGCCCTCAACGATCTTGACCTTGTCATGCACCGCCCACGCCTGCGGGCCGACGCCGCGGAACTGCGCGTTGACGTCGGTGCCATCGGACTTCGACACCAGATTGACCACCTGCGACAATTCGGGCGACAGCAACGGCCGGCCCTGCGCATCGCGGCTGATGCCGGGCAGGGTGGACAGCATCGGCACCTGCTCGCGGGTGATCACCGAGTTGGTCTCGGCCTGCGAGCCCCCGCGCAGCACGATGGCGGTGGTGTCATCGCCGGTGTTGTTGAGCGTGGCCTGGAAGCCTTCGCCCATCGCCAGCATCGCCACCAGTACGCCGACCACGCCGGCGATGCCGACCACGATCACCGAGGACGCGCCCCAGCGCTGCGGCAGGCTGGCCACGCCGATGCGGGTGGCGGCCAGCGCCAGCCGTCCACCGCGGGTCAGCAGCAGCCACAGCGCCACCAGCACGGCCACGGCCAGCACGCCGATCCACGGCAGGCCGATCCACAGCACCAGGCCGACCGCCAGCAGCAGCACCGTCACGCCGTTGCCCAGCCACTTCTTGAGTTTGCTCTTGAACATGTCGGTGTCCTCCTCAGCGGCCGGCCAGTGCGTCGACGATCTTCAGGCGCTTGGCACGCAGCGCCGGCAACAGGCCGACGATGATGCCGATCACCACGATCAGGCCCAGCCCCATCAGCCAGGTCGGCGTCGGTACGTGCGGCGGCAGCATGCCCATGCTCTTCGGCCCGATCGCCGGCAGGATCAGCGCGGCCAGGCCCATGCCGATCAGGCCGCCCAGGCCGATCAACAGCACCGACTCCACCATCACCAGGGTCAGCACGGTGCTGTCCTTGAAGCCCAGCGTCTTCAGCGTGGCCAGCTCCGGCACGCGCTCGCGCACCGCCTGCGCCATGGTGTTGCCGGTCAGCAGCAGCAGGGTGAAGAACACCGCGCCCATGATCGACGTGACGATCATGCCGATGTCCGCGAACTGCTTGACGAAGGCCTGCTGGAACGCCGATTCGGTCTGGGTCTTGGTCTCGTGGTCGGAGTTGGCCGAGATCGCATCGATGGCCTGAGCCACCCGCGAAGAGTGGTCCGGGTTGTCCAGCGTCACCGTGTACCAGCTCACCTGGTTCTTGATGTAGTCGTTGGATTCATCGAAGTACTTCCAGTTCATCATCAGCTGGCGCTCTTCGTTGGCGGCCAGCGCACGGTCCTTGGAGCGGTAGATGCCCTTCAGCACCAACGGCCAGTCGTTGCTGCCGCCGCGCGGGAAGATCGTGGCCTGCAGCGGGATGGTATCGCCGATCTTCCAGCCGAACTGCTTGGCCAGGGTCTCGCCCACGATGGCGCCGGTACGGGTCTGCTTCCAGTCTTCCAGCTGCGCCGGGTCGATCTGCAGTTCGCGGTAGACGTCGAAGTAGTTGGGCGACACCGAGAAATTCGGGAAGAAGTTCTTCGGGTCCTGGTAGATGCCGCCGAACCACATGCCATAGGCCACGTCGCGCACGCCGGCGACCTGGCGCACCTGGGTTTCCAGGCGGATCGGCAGCGACTGGGTGATCGACAGCCGAGAAGCGACCACCAGGCGGTTGGCCCCTTCCACGCTGCCACCGGACGAGAACGCCACGCGCACTGAATCGAGCATGCCGAACAGCAGGAACGCGGCCACCACCGAAAGCAGGGTCAGCAGGGTACGGGTGCGGCTGCGGAACAGCTGTGCCCACACCAACGAGAAGTATTTCATCGCCGTGCCCTCCGTCAGTGGGCCAGCGGCGCGTCGGCCAGCTCGCCCTTGTCCAGGTGCACCGTGTGGGTGGCGTACTCGGCAGCCTTCGGGTCATGGGTGACCATGATAATGGTCTTGCCGTGCTCGCGGTTGAGCTGCTGCAGCAGGCCGAGGATCTCCTCGGCGGACTGGCGGTCGAGGTCGCCGGTGGGTTCGTCGCAGATCAGGAAGGTCGGGTCGGAGACGATCGCGCGGGCGATCGCCACGCGCTGCTGCTGGCCGCCGGACAGCTCATTCGGGCGGTGGCTGCGGCGGTCGGCCAGGCCGACCAGGGTCAGCGCGATCTCGGCATTGCGGCGGCGCTGAGCGGCATTGAGGTGGGTCAGCAGCAGCGGCAGTTCCACGTTCTTCTGCGCGGTCAGCATCGGCATCAGGTTGTAGAACTGGAACACGAAGCCGACATGGTGGCTGCGCCAGGTCGACAGCTGGCCGCCGCTCATCTGGTCGATGCGCTCGCCCTCGATGCTGATCTCGCCGCCACTGGGGTTGTCCAGGCCGCCGATCAGGTTGAGCAGGGTGGTCTTGCCCGAGCCGGACGGGCCCATCAGCGCGACGAAGTCGCCGCTGGCGATGTCCAGGTCGATGCCGTGCAGCACCTGCACTTTCTCGGGGCCACGCTGGTAGGTCTTGGTGATGTTGCGCAGTGAAACCAGGGTCGACATGGGTGGTTCTCCACGGAAGGCGGGAAACGGGGAAGCGCACCCGCGATGGCCGCGGGCGAGCGTCGAGCGGTGCTGCCGGCGGCGCCCACGGGCGCCAGGCCGTTACTGCGCTTGTTTCTGTTGCACCTTGGCGCCATCGCGCAGGGTGTCCGGCGGGTTCACCACCACCGATTCGCCGGCGCTCACGCCCTTGAGGATCTGGCGGTCCTTGCCCATCGCCTGGCCAGCCTCGACCGTGCGCTGCTGCACGCGGTTCTCGTCACCCAGCACGAACGCCACCGAGGCGCCGTCGCGCTGCACCACGGCGCCGCCCGGCACGCGCACGCCCTGCGGCTTGGCCGCGGCCTGCGGCTGCGCCTGTTCCAGGAAGCTGACGCGCACGCCCATCTCCGGCACGATGCGCGGGTCCTTCACCTTCAGCGCCACGCGGACCTTCACCGTGGCCTTGCCGCGGTCGGCGGTGGGGATGATGGCGATCACCTCGCCGGGAATCTTCCATTCCGGGTAGGCGTTGAGGATGGCTTCCACCGGCATCTTCGGCTGCACGCGGCCGATGAAGGCCTCGCCGACCTCGACTTCGATCTCCAGCGAGTCCATGTCGACGATGGTGCCGATGCCGGTGCGGGTGAAACCACCGCCCGCCGACAGCGGCGAGACGATTTCACCCGGCTGCGCCGCCTTGGCGGTGACCACGCCGGAGAACGGCGCGCGTACCACGTTGTTGTCCACGCCAAGGTCGGCGATGGCCAGCTGGTCCTGGGCGACCTTGACGTTGCGCTGCGCGGTATCCAGCTGCGCGCGCAGGCTGTCGCGCTGGGCCACGGCCTGGTCGTACTGCGAGCGTGACACCAGCTGCTGGCCGACCAGCGCCTGCAGGCGGCTGGCTTCGGCGGCGGCCTGCCTCTGCTGCGCCTGCAGCCCGGCGACCTGGCTGCGTGCGGCCTGCAGCTGCGAGGCGTACAGGCTGCGCTGCGCGTCGGCATCGATCGGGTCCAGCGTCGCCATCACCTGGCCAGCCTCGACCCGCATGCCTTCTTCGATCATCACCTCGCGCACCTTGCCGGTGATCTTGGCCGATACCGTGGCCATGCGCCGGGCGACCACGTAGCCACTGGCGTCGAGCACCGAGCTGCTGGCGCTGCCCTGCTGGATGGCCACCGCCGGCGCGGTTTCCACCTCCACGGCCGGCGCGCGGCCGAACACGAAGGCCACTGCGGCAGCAAGCAGCAGCACGACCACGATGATCGCGATCCACAGCCAGCGGCGGCCACCACCATTGCCCCCGGAGGCCGGCGGCGGCGACTTGCGGTCGATACGGAGTTCCTTCAACAGCTCGGCAGAAGCGTTCATTCGTTCCATCACAGGCGTTCGGGCGGGTGTGGCCGGAAGGGCGGACGGCGGCGGTTCCGGCGGTGGAGCGTGCGGCACAGCATGACGGCAGGCACAGCGATGACGGCAGTGACAGCTGTCACCCGATGACACTGACGGCGGCAACTGCGAAATGTGACCACGGCGGTACAGGATGGCAACGTTCCCGCTACCGGTACTGCCCATGGATCCGATCGCCCCATTGCCGGCCCGCCGCAGCGGCGCCGCCAAGCGTACCGTGATCTGCGCCCGGTTGCGCCGGTGCCGCCCGGCCGGCACCGGCGCCTGCGCGCAGGCAGCTGAACTGGCATGATCGGCGGCGATCGTCCCCGCCTGGAACCGCCCGTGCCCTCGACATGGCTTGCCTCGCTGCTGCGCCCCGCGCCGGACTCGGCGGTGGCCGATACGCTGCGCCGGGGAAAATCGCCCTGGAGCGAGGCAATCCACCTGCTGTGGTCGGTGTGGATCTTCCTGACGCCCTTGCTTGGCCACGGCTTCACCCTGCGCTGGCTGCTGCTGACGCTGGCCAGCTATCCGGTGTTCCTGCTGCTGTACGCCAAGGTGATGGTGGCGCCGCGCCATCACGCTCCGCGCTATGCACTGGGCCTGATCGCGATGTCGCTGGTGCTGCTGCCCTGGTACCCGTCCGGGCTGACCTACTTCGTGTTCGGCTGCGTGCTGCTGCGGGTGAGCGGACGCGGTGGCTGGTGGCAGTATCTGCTGCAGCTCACTGGCCTGAATCTGCTGTTCTGCAGCCTCGCGCTGCTGTTCCAGTACCCATGGCAGAGCCTGGTCTGGATCCCGGCCGTGTCCTATATCGTGGGGCTGGTCGTGAACGTGGAAGCGCTCAACCAGCAGAAGGATGCGGCACTGCAGCTGTCGCAGGACGAGGTGCGGCGGCTGGCGGCCACGGCCGAGCGCGAACGCATCGGCCGCGACCTGCATGACCTGCTCGGCCACACCCTGTCGCTGATCACGTTGAAGCTGGAGCTGGCACGCAAGCTGCACGACCGCGGCGACGCGCGCGCGCGGCTGGAGATCGGCGAGGCCGAGGCCATCGCCCGCGAAGCGCTGGCACAGGTCCGCAGCGCGGTCACCGGCATCCGCGCCAGCGACCTGGCCGGTGAGCTGGCGTCGGCGCGGCTGCTGCTGGAATGCCAGCAGGTCCACCTTCAATACGCACCACCACCGGCGATGCCGGTGGATGTCGAACGCGGTCTGGCGCTGGTGCTGCGCGAGGCCGCAACCAATATCGTGCGCCATGCACAGGCGACACAGGCACGGGTGGAGTTCATGCTGGAGGGACGCATGCTGGCGATGCAGATCCGCGACGATGGCCGTGGCGGTGTGCAGGCCGAGGGCAACGGGCTGAGCGGCATGCGCGAACGCGTGGCCGCCCTGGGGGGCAGCCTGCAGGTACAGTCCGCAAGGGGCGAGGGCACGCGACTGACCGTGCGCGTGCCACTGGCTGCCGCGACCACACCGTTGCCGCCGGGAACGCCGCCGTCGCTGGCACAGGACGGTGCCGCATGATCCGCATCCTGCTGGCCGAGGACCAGGCGATGGTACGCGGCGCACTGTCGGCGCTGCTGGGCCTGGAGCCGGATATCGAAGTGCTGGGCAGCGCCGCCGACGGCGAAACCGCGTGGCGCATGCTGCAGCAGTTGCAGCCGGACATCTTGGTGACCGACATCGAGATGCCCGGCCTGTCCGGGCTGGAGCTTGCCCAGCGCATCGCGCGCCACGAGCTGCCGATCAAGGTGGTGATCGTGACCACCTTCGCCCGCGCCGGCTTCCTGCGCCGCGCGCTGGAAGCCGGCGTGCTGGGCTACCTGCTGAAGGATGCACCGGCCGAGAACCTGGCCGATGCACTGCGCAAGGTGAAGCAGGGCATCCGTGCGATCGACCCGCAGCTGGCGCTGGATGCATGGTCACAGGCCGATCCGCTGACCGACCGCGAGCGCCGTGTGCTGCGGCTGGCGGGCGAGGGCCGTACCGCCAGCGAGATCGCCGAGCAGCTGGGCTTGTCGCACGGTACGGTGCGCAATTACCTGTCCGAGTGCATCGGCAAGCTGGGCGTGGCCAACCGGATCGAGGCGTACCGGCTGGCGCGGCAGAAGGGGTGGCTGTAGCGGCGTGCGCCGACGCACGGGTAGCGCCGGGCGCTGCCCGGCGGATCATTTCCGCGACCGTGGAGAGGTGTCACTTTCTTTGCTCGTGCAAAGAAAGTAACCAAAGAAACACGCCGCCAGAGCGCGAGCCGTCGCTACGCGACGGTTCCCTGCGCTTCTCGGCGAATCAGGGGACGGCGCCGAACTCGCTGCGCTCAGACACCGGCGCCTCTACGCCCCTGATTCCCCTGCGATGCTCGGCTCGCTAAAAGGCGGACCCAACGTCAAAGGCAGAAGCAGCACCCAGTAGCAACTGTCTTGTCAGGGGCAGCCGAGGGCCACCTCGGCGTCCCGCTTACGGGCGTTTAGGATCACCAGCATTTTGCGCATGACCGCCACGAGCGCCACCTTGCTCGCTTTGCCCTTGGCCTTCAGGCCAGCGTAA
>NZ_JCAFUS010000012.1:0-150841 GCF_059371555.1 Stenotrophomonas sp. YJH_SMC_10
CGTGGATTGAACCGCCGATACATCGGGTAGATCCACGCCATGCGTGGATTGAACCGCCGATACATCGGGTAGCTCCACGCCATGCGTGGATTGAGCCGCCGATACACCCCGTAGATCCACGCCATGCGTGGATTGAGCCGCCGATACACCCGGTAGATCCACGCCATGCGTGGATGAGGTGCCCTCCCGGGTAGGGTCAGAGCCCGTTCCTGCGGAAAGGGATCCGACCCCGTGCCATCAGATCTTCAGATAGATCTTGCGGCGGTCCAGCCACCACGCCACACCCCACCACAGCGCGACGAACGCCAGCGCCTGCAGCATCGATGCCAGCTCAAGCGCCTGCGGCATCGCGGCGGCCAGCTGCTGCCAGATCCAGCTCCAGGCACCGCTGGCCATCAACGCCACCGACATCACCGAGGCCCCCAGATACGCGGTGATCGCATTGACGCCGAAGCGCCGGCCCAGCGCCGGCCATCCCTTCTGGTCGATCAGCACGTGGCCCAACCACAGTGCCAGCGCGGCCAGGCCACCGGTCCACAGCACGTAGCTGGGCGTCCACAGTTGCTTGTTCAACGGCAACACCCCGGTCAGCAGCAGGCCCAGCACGGCGGTCACCGCACCCAGCCCCGCCAGCGCGGCGGCACGTCCGCTGCGCAGCAGGCCACCGGCCAACAGACCCAGTACGGTACTGGCCAGCGCACCCAGCGTGCTCAGCAACCCTTCCGGGTCATGGCCCAGCCCGGTATCGGCCTGCCACTGGTAGATCCAGGGGGCGAACAGCGTGGTGTCCAGGCGGCTGGCCGGGTTGGTCCATGGCGCCAGGTCACCGATGCCCAGCAGCAGCGCGGTGTAGCCCACCAGCAGCGTGACCAGCACGCCCACCTGCACGCGCGGCCGCGCATACACCGCCAGAACACCCACCAACGCTGCGCACACCGCGATCCGTTGCAGCACGCCCCAGATGCGGAAGTGATGGGTATGCAGCGCCCACCAGATCAGCAGGTGCAGCAGCGCACCGGCCACCAGGATGCGCAGCGCGCGCTCCAGCACGCCGCGCGCCAACGCCGGTCGCGCCGCCGTATCCTGCGCGCGCGGCGCCACGCTGAAGGCCATCGACACGCCCACCAGGAACAGGAAGAACGGGAACACCAGGTCGGTGGGCGTGCAGCCGTGCCATTCCGAATGGCGCAGCGGTGCGAACACCGCACTCCAGTCACCCGGATTGTTGACCAGCAGCATCGCCGCCACGGTGATGCCGCGCAGGGCATCGATCGAGCCCAGGCGGCGTGGCGGCGTACTGTTCATCAGGCGGCCTCGTACTGTCCGGCAATCCAGGTACCACGCACCTGCAGGGCGTCGTCCAGCAGCACCAGGTCGGCCTGGTAGCCCTCGGCGATATGGCCCAGGCGGTCGTCGACGTTGAGGAACTGCGCCGGATAGGTCGACGCCATGCGTGCGGCTTCGGCCAGCGGTTGGCCAAGCAGCTGCACGGTATTGCGCACGGCGGTGGCCATGTCCAGCGCAGAACCGGCCAGCGAACCGGCGGCATTGCGCACCACGCCATCGACGGCGGTGATGGTTTCGCCATACAGCACGTAACTGGGATCGTCGGCACCGACCGGCGGCATCGCATCGGTCACCAGCAGCAGGCGGCCACGCGGCTTGGCCGCCAGTGCCACGCGCAGGCTGGCCGGGTGCACATGCACGCCGTCGACGATGATGCCGATCCAGCTGTCGCGGTCTTCCAGCGCAGCGCCCACTGCGCCGGGCTCGCGGCCCTGCAGTGGCGACATCGCGTTGTACAGGTGGGTGAAACCGCGCACGCCCGCATCCAGGCCGGCGCGGATTTCTTCGTAGGTGCCTGCGGTGTGGCCGGCGGCGACGATCACGCCCCGCTCGACCAGTGCACGGATGGTCTCCAGCGGCACGCGCTCCGGCGCCAGCGTCAGCAGGGTCACGCCGTTGTCCAGCGACGCGGCCAGTGCGATCTCTTCTTCATCCGGCACGCGGAACTTGCTGGCATCGTGCGTGCCCTTGCGCGCCGGCGCGATGTACGGGCCTTCCAGGTGGATGCCGATCACCCCCGGCACGCCCTGCGCGATGGCCTCGCGCATCGCACCGATGGCTTCGCGCATCACCGCCACGTCATCGCTGATCAGCGTGGGCAGCATCGCGGTGGTACCGAAACGGCGATGGGCCTGCGCGATGGTGCGCAGCGCCGCGACGTCCGGCGTGTTGTTGAACAGCGCGCCGCCGCCACCATTGACCTGCACGTCGATGAAGCCGGGCAGCAGCCAGCCGCCGCCCAGGTCCACCTGCTCGGCCGCGTGGCCGAGCTGCGGCGCGGCATCGGGCAGCAGCGCGCTGATGCGGCCGTCTTCGATCACCACCGCCAGGTCGTCGCGGAACTCATCGCCCGCCAGGATGCGGGCGTTGCGCAGCACGGTTGCCATCACACCGTCTCCGTGACCTTGTTCAGGTGCGGCGGCAGGTCCGGGTTGAAGCCACGGCGCAGCGCCAGCGCATTGATGGCGCGATAGAAGCTCTGCACGGTCAGCAACGGTGCGCACAACGGATGCGGCGCGGCGGCCACCGGCAGGTTGCCACCGGCACCGGCCAGCCACACCTGCGCGCCCCGTGCGGTGAACTCATCGACCACCGCACGGGTACCGGCGCCGGTTTCGTCCGGCTGGGCGAAGGCCAGCACCGGGAAGCCGCGGTCGACCAGCGCCATCGGGCCGTGCTTGACCTCGGCCGAGCTGTAGGCCTCGGCGTGCAGGCTGCAGGTTTCCTTGAACTTCAGCGCGGCTTCCTGCGCTGCACCCAGGCCCAGGCCACGGCCGAGCACGAACAGGTTGGTGGCGTCGACCAGGCCCTCGGTCACCGCGCTCCAGTCGCACTGCCAGGCCTCACGCAGCGCATCGGGCAGCAGGTCCAGCGCTGAAAGCAGGCTGCTGTCCTGCTTCCAGTACGCGGCCAGCTGCAGCAACGCGGCCAGCGAGGCCAGGTAGCTCTTGGTCGCCGCCACGCTCTTTTCGGCGCCCGCGTGCAGCGGAATGACCGTGTCGGCCAGCTGCGCCAGCGGTGAATCCTCGACGTTGACCAGCGCGATCACGCGCGCGCCAGCGGCCTTGGCCGCCTCGGCGTTGCGCAGCAGGTCCGGGCTCTTGCCCGACTGCGAAATGACGATGAACAACGCACCGCGCAGCTGCAGCGGCGCCGCGTAGACCGAACCGACCGACGGCGAGGCCGACGCGACCACCAGGCCCAGTTGGGTTTCCAGCAGGTATTTGCCGTAGGTAGCGGCGTGGTCGGAGCTGCCACGTGCGCAGGTGACCACGAACGGCGGCGGCGCGGCGCGCAGGCTGGCAGCCAGCGTTTCCAGGGTGGCGTGGTTGCGCGAGAACTGGCGGGCAACCACGTCGGCCGCTTCGGCGGCCTCGGCGAACATCAGGGTGGACGTGGGGTCTGACAGCGACATGGCGGGCTCAGGCAGGATCGGAAGGAAGGGGGCGTGCGCCGGCCGGGCGCATCGGCGCGGTCGAGCCGCGCACCACCAGCTGCGGCACGAAGCCCTGGTTGTGCAGCGGCGCCGGCGCATCGTCGTAGGCATCGCTGCGCAGCTGCGCGATCAGCAGGCGCGCGGCGTGGCGGGCGATGTCCTCGGTGGCCTGCTTGGCGGTGGTCAGCGGCGGCCACGACTGGCGCGAGAACGGGCTGTCCTCGAACCCGGCGATGGACAGGTCGTAGGGCACGTTCATGCCGGCCGACTTGGCAGCGGCCAGCACGCCGGCGGCGATTTCGTCGTTGGAACCGAAGATGGCGGTGGGCGGCTCGCGCAGCGCCAGCAGGCGGCGCGCACCCCGGAAGCCGTCGTCGAAGGTGTAATCGCCCTGCACCACCAGGTGCTTGTCCACGGTCATGCCGTAGTCCTTCAGCGCGGCTTCGTAACCGGCATAGCGTTCGCCCGAGGAGCGATGCGAACTGCCCCCCCACAGGAAGCCGATGCGCTGGTGGCCCAGCTGGATCAGGTGTTCGGTGATCTCGTAAGCGGCCTCGCGGTCGTCGACGAACACGCAGGCACCGTCGGCGGGGTCTTCGGTGGCGGCGATGATGCGCACCAGCTTGATGCCACGCGCGGTCAGCGCCTGGATCAGGTCGCGGCGCTCGGACATCGGCGCGGTCAGCACCAGCCCGGCCAGGCGCGAGCGCTGTACCCAGTCGGCCAGCTCATCGGCCAGCAGCGGCGAGCTGGAATCGCAAGGATGGATCTGCAGGCCGAAGCCGGTTTCGCGGCACGCGGCCAGCACGCCGTTCTGCACGCCGATGATGTGGTACGGGTTCGGGTTGTCGTAGACCAGCCCGATCACGAAGGTGGTGCCGCTGCGCAGGTTGCGCGCGGACGGATCGGGTTCGTAGTCGAGCTCGGCGATGGCACGCAGTACCCGCGCACGGGTGGCCTGCATCACCGAAGGTTCGTTGTTGATCACCCGCGAGACCGTCTTCAGCGAGACCTTGGCCTTCTCCGCAACGTCCTTGATGGTCGCTCTGCGCATGGGTTTTCCCTGGGGTTGGCTGCCGTCCATCATCGCCGATCAGGCCTTGTCCTGCGGCAGGCCGGCGCGATGGCCGATCACCGAGTAGAACAGGATGTACAGGTAGCACGGCACCATCAGCAGCACGAACACCAGCTGGAAGTCGATGTGCTGCTTGAGCACGGCGAACAGCTGCGGAATGATCGCGCCGCCGGCGATGCCCATCACCAGCAGCGCCGAGCCGGTCTCGGTGAAACGGCCCAGGCCGCGGATCGCCAGCGGGAAGATCGCCGGCCACATCATGGCGTTGGCGAAGCCCAGCAGGGCCACGAAGGCCACCGAGACGTAGCCGTGGGTGGCCCAGGCGCCGAGGCAGAACACCACGCCCAGCACGGCCGAGATGGTCAGGTAGCGCGACTGCGACACCACGTTGGGGATCAGCAGCAGGCCGACGACATAGCCGACCAGCATCGCGCCCAGGGTCAGCGAGGTGAACATCTTGGTCTGGTCCAGCGGCAGGTCGAAACCATGGCCGTAGGTACCGATCGCATCACCGGCCATCACCTCCACGCCCACGTAGACGAACAGGCACAACACGCCCAGCCACAGGTGCGGGAACTGGAAGATGCTGCGCCGTTCGGCGGCACCGGCGGCGACCGGCGTGGCATTGGCTTCGGACGACTTGATTTCCGGCAGCGGCGAGAACAGCACGGCCACCGCCAGCACCACCAGCAGCGCGGCCATCGCCAGGTACGGGGTGTGGATCTTGGCAGCGAACTCGTTCAGCAGCGCGGCCTTGGTGACCGCATCAGCCGCCTGCACCTGCGCATCAAGGTCGCCGATGCCATGCAGCACCAGCGTGCCGATCAGCACTGGGGCGAGCATGCCGGCGATCTTGTTGCAGATGCCCATCAGGGCGATGCGGCGCGCTGCGGTCTCGATCGGGCCGAGGATGGAAATGTAGGGGTTGATCGCGGTCTGCAGCAGGGCCAGGCCGCTGCCGATCACGAACAGGCCGCCGAGCGCGCCCGGGTACCAGCGCTGGGTGGCGAATTCGCCGAACAGGGCGGCCCCCCCGGCCATCACCAGCAGGCTCAGGCTCAGGCCCTTCTTCATGCCGGTACGGCGCAGGATCCACGACGCTGGCAGGGCCAGGAAGAAGTAGGACAGGTAGAACACCATCAGCACCAGGAAGGCGCCGACCTCACTGAGTTCGAAGGCCAGCTTGACGAAGGTGATCAGCGGACCGTTGAGCCAGGTGAAGAAGCCGATCAGGAAGAACAGCACGCCGACGATGGCGATGGAGGTGGCCACGTTCGGGCGCGCGCTTGCAGCGGGGACGGCGGACATCAGGAGGGCTCCTGCGGCGACGGCCGCAGAACGCGGCGTCGGAGAGTGGCTGGGAACAACGTTGTCACATTCTTTCGATGGACAACGGCGGTTTGTCAACTTCCATCCGACGCCCCCTGCTACCCATGTTGCACTGCGCAACGCAGTAGCCGTGCATCACGCTGAATGCGCTGCGCGGCTTGAACCCCATGGCACAACGGTTCCCGCGTGAATCCCGCATTCACGCCATGTAAACGTTTACCGCCTGGCGTATTCGTTGCGGCGCAGCAACGAAAGTGTCACGAACTCGTTGACATCGTTGTCAGCGCGGTTACAGACTCCGGCCCAATCGCCGCTCCCGATCCCGGGGCCGGCCCCACCTGCAGCAGGAGCCCGCGTGACCGCCAGCCACCCCGCCCCGGCCCATGTCCTGTCCCGCGTCGCGCCCTCGTTCCTGGCCGCCGACGTCGGTGGCACCCATGTGCGCGTGGCCCGGGTCCAGGCCAGCGGCGATGCCGCCCATCCGGTGCAGGTGCTGGAATACCGCAAGTACCGCAACGCCGACCACGCCGGTCTCAGCGCGATCCTGTCCGACTTCCTGGGCGAAGGCCCGCGCCCCACGCACTGCGTGGTCGCCAGCGCCGGCTACGCCCGCGAGGACGGCACCGTGATCACCGCCAACCTGCCGTGGCCGCTGTCGGCGCGCCAGGTGGAAGCTGATGTGGGCCTGCAGCGGGTCTACATCGTCAACGACTTCGAGGCGGTGGCCTACGCTGCCGCGCAGGTCGACGCCAGCGGCGTGCTGCACCTGTGCGGCCCGGACACCGCCGCGCGTGGCCCGACCCTGGTGGTCGGCCCCGGCACCGGCCTGGGCGCCGCGCTGTGGATCCCCACCGCGCACGGCCCGGTGGTGCTGCCCACCGAAGCCGGCCAGCCGACCCTGGCGGCCAGCACCGAACTGGAAATGGCCATCGTCCGCCACATGCAGCGTGATCGCGCCCATGTGTCGATCGAGCATGCGATCTCCGGCCCGGGCCTGATGAACCTGTACCGCGCGGTCTGCGCGCTGCAGGGGCAGGCGCCGACGCTGGCCAGCCCCGATGCGGTCACCGCTGCGGCCATGGCCGATACCGATGCACGCGCGCGCCAGGCGCTGGATGTGTTCTGCGGCCTGCTCGGCAGCACCATCGGTGACATGGCGCTGTTCTACGGCGCGCATGGGGGCGTCTACCTGGCCGGCGGCATCCTGCCGCAGATCCGCGAATACCTGCACGCCAGCACCTTCGTCGAGCGCTACCTGCAGAAGGGACCGATGGGCGAAGCGCTGGCACGCATCCCGGTGAAGGTCGTCGAGCACGGCCAGCTGGGCGTGGTCGGCGCGGCCAGCTGGTACCTGCAGCAGTCCGCGGCCTGACACCGCAACAGGCTTCAACGCAATCGCAGCACGCAGTACGTGGCACGCCAACGCACGGGACTTCGCCGCCGCCCCGCGCATGTCATCGCAACCGTTATCGAACACCGCCGCCGGCATCCAATCGAGTGATGAGGAGAGACATCATGAACACCCGCAAGACCCTGCTTTCGGCCGCCATCGTCAGCTGCATCGCCTTCAGTGCGCACGCGCAGCAGGCTGCCCCGACCGCCACCGACCTGGACACCGTGACCGTTACCGGCATCCGCGGCTCGATGGAAAAATCGCTGGACACCAAGCGCGAAGCCAATGCGCGCGTGGAAGTGGTCACCGCCGAAGACGTGGGCAAGCTGCCGGCGCACAACGTCGCCGACACCCTGCAGCGCCTGCCGGGCGTCAACATCAGCTCGTCCAGCGCCGATGAAGGCGGCTTCGACGAAGCCGACCGTGTCAGCCTGCGCGGCACCAGCCCGAGCCTGACCCAGACCCTGATCAACGGCCACACCGTCGGTTCGGCCGACTGGTTCGTGCTCAGCCAGGGCAACAACGTCGGCCGCAGCGTCAGCTACTCGCTGCTGCCGTCCGAACTGGTCAGCTCGGTGGAAGTGAACAAGTCCTCGCAGGCCAAGCTGCAGGACGGTGGCACCACCGGCACCGTCAACATCATCACGCGCAAGCCGCTGGAGTTCTCCAAGCCGTTCACCGCGGAAGGCTCGATCGGCCTGGTGCGCTCGGACCAGGCCAAGTCGAACGACCCGCAGTATTCGGCGCTGTTCAACTACAAGAACGACGAAGGCACCTTCGGCGTGATGGTGCAGGGCTTCAGCCAGAAGCGCGAACTGCGCCGTGAAGCGCAGGAAATCCCGGGTGGCTTCTTCAAGATCGGCGCAAACGATCCGGTCGCCAGGACCAATCCGGACCTGATCGGCGTCAACGTTCCGGGCCTGCTGGGTTCGACCCTGTTCGAACAGACCCGCGAGCGCAAGGGCGGCCTGGTCTCGCTGCAGTTCAAGCCGAGTGACAGCCTCACCCTCGGCCTGAATGGTTTCAGCTCCGAGCTGAAGGCGAACAACTACAACCGCAACTTCATGATGTTCGGCAACAGCTTCGCCAAGTCGCAGGCGCCCGATCCGGGCTATGTGGTCAAGGATGGCGTGCTGACCAATGCCACCTACCGGGGCGTGCCGGGCACCGACTACGCGGTGTACGACATGATCTACCGTGAGTCGAAGGCCAAGTCGAGCTATGTCACCTTCGATGCCGACTGGCAGATCAACGACAGCCTGACGGCAAAATTCCAGGCCGGCAGCACCAAGGGCACCGGCGAAACGCCGCGCCAGTACATCGCCGAAGTCACCCTGGCCAACGGCGGCGGCGCCAGCTGGGCCACCCACGGCAATGGCTCGCCGATCGACTGGAACGTCGGCGGCGACATCTCGCCCAACGGCGTGACCAGCTTCGGCACCTGGGGCAACCAGCAGGTCACCGCCGAAGACAAGGAGAAGTGGGCCACGCTCGACTTCAACCAGTACTTCAACGATGGCGGCGTGCTGAGCTCGATCGACTTCGGCCTGCGTTTTGCCGACCACAAGCGCGAAGCACTGTCGCCGGAAGGCGCAACGCCGGGCGACATCTGGAGCGCACTGAAGAACGGCGCGACGGCCAACTATCCCAGCGGCTTTGCCGGTGACATCGGCGGCACCTTCCCGCGCAACCTCTGGTACTTCACGCCGGGCGCGCTGAAGGACGCGGTGACCAACAACTCCACCTGGCTGGCCGGCAATGATGGCCCGACCGGTCGCCACAACTACGGCGCCGAATGGAAGGTGAAGGAAAAGAACTTCGCCGGCTACGTGCAGGCCAACTTCCGCGGCGACTGGTGGAGCGGCAACGTCGGCCTGCGCTACGTCAACATCAAGCAGGACATCGACACCTACAACGCCGTCAGCAAGGCCGCTGATGCCGATGTCAGCAGCCTGTTCGGCATGTGGGAGCGCCTGGCCTTCCAGAACAAGCGCAACCGTGTGCTGCCCAGCGCCAACATCAAGTTCGACCTGGACGACTCGCTGGTGCTGCGTGTCGCCGCCTCGCAGACCCAGACCCTGCCGGACTACTCGGCACTGGGTGCCTCCTCGTACGGTTCGGACCTGAACCGCACCGGCGGCGGCGGCAATCCGAACCTCAAGCCGACCCTGTCCACCAACCTGGACGCCAACCTGGAGTGGTACTTCATGCCGCGCGGCCTGCTGTCGGTGGGCGCGTATCACATGGACCTGAAGGACTACATCGCCTTCGACGTGGTCTCGCGCCAGCTGTACAGCGAACTGACCAACCAGCTCGAGACCTACCAGATCTCCACCCCGATCAATGCCGACGGCAAGGTCACCGGCGTGGAAGTGGCCTACGAGCAGCCGATCGGCGAGTACTTCGGCATCAATGCCAACTACACCTATGCCAACGGCACCACCTCGCATACCTGGTCGGATGGCTCGCACAACCTGCTGGGCACCTCGAAGAACACCTACAACGTGGGTGCCTACTTCGAGAACGAGCGCTTCGGTGCCCGCGTCAGCTACACCCGCCGTTCCTCGTTCCTGATCAGCCTGTCCGGTACCAATCCGTACTACCAGGATGACTTCGGCACGCTGTCGGCATCGCTGAGCTTCAAGGCCACCGATTGGCTGAGCATCAGCCTGGATGGCCTGAACCTCAACAACCCGACCTACAAGTACTACCAGACCGCGGCCATCCCGACCTCGTTCTACAGCAACGGTCGCCAGTACTACCTCAACTTCCGCTTCAAGTACTGATCCAGCGGCAGCAACATCGCCGAGTCGTGCACGCACGCCGGGCCTGGGTCATTCCGGGCCCGGCGTTTTTCATGTATAGCGTTCATCGCACCGTTCCAAGGAGTCGTTCCGATGGTCAAGCCTTCCCGCGCCCGGATGCGCAGCGCGCTGCTGCTGGGCAGCCTGATCGCCCTGCTGCCGGCACTGCCGGCGCTGGCCGCCGATCCCACGCCCGCCACCGAAGCCCCCGGCCCGCAGCTGCGCACCGGCAGCCTGATGCTGATTCCCGCGCCAGCCACTGTGCAACGCGGCCAGGGCAGCGGCATCACCGTGCGCGCCGATACCGTGCTGCTGGCCGAAGGCGAGGCCGCACAGCGCGTCGCCAGCCAGTTCGCCGACCTGCTGGCGCGCAGTGGCGGCCCGCGCCTGGCGCTGGCCAAGGGCAAGACGGCGGCCAGCACCGGTGGCATCCGCTTCCAGATCGTGCCCACCTTCCGCGACAGCGGCGAGAGCTACACGCTGGAAAGCACCGCACAGGGCGTAGTGGTACAGGCCGGCAACGAAACCGGCCTGTTCTATGGCGCAACCACCCTCGCCCAGCTCGCCACCGGCGGCAGCAACGGCGTGCTGCCAGCGGTGCAGATCCAGGACGCGCCACGCTTCAGCTGGCGCGGTTTCATGCTCGACTCGGCACGGCATTTCCAGAGCCTGGACGAGATCAAGCGCGTGCTCGATGCGATGGCCGCGCACAAGCTCAACACCTTCCATTGGCACCTGACCGATGACCAGGGTTGGCGCATGGAGATCAAGCGCTATCCGAAGCTGACCGAGGTGGGCAGCTGCCGCCTCCCGGCCGGCGACGGTGGCATCGATCCGGTCACTGGCAAGGAGCATCCGTATTGCGGCTTCTACACGCAGGACCAGATCCGCGAAGTGATTGCCTATGCCGCGAAGCTGCATATCCAGGTGATCCCGGAAATCGACGTGCCCGGCCACGCCACGGCTGCGATCGCCGCCTACCCGGAACTGGGCTCGATCGGCACGCCGCTGAAGCCGATCAGCGAATGGGGCGTGTTCCCCAACCTGTTCAACGTCGAGGACGGCACCGTCACTTTCCTGGAGAACGTACTGGAGGAAGTGATCCAGCTGTTCCCGGCGAAGTACGTGCACGTAGGGGGCGACGAAGCGGTCAAGGACCAGTGGATCGCCTCGAAGCAGGTGCAGAAGCGCATGCGCGAGCTGGGCATCAAGGATGAGATGGCCATGCAGAGCCACATCATCAAGCGCCTGGAAACCTTCCTGGAGGAGCACGACCGGCGCCTGATCGGCTGGGATGAAATCCTCGAAGGCGGGCTGCCGCCGCAGGCCACGGTGATGTCCTGGCAGGGCACCGAAGGTGGCCTGGCCGCGGCCAGTGCCGGCCATGACGTGGTCATGTCGCCGGTCGGCTACCTGTACCTGGACTACCTGCAGACGGCCTCGCCGAACGAACCTCCCGGCCGCCCGACCCAGGTCAACCTCGGCAAGCTGTACAACTTCGAACCGGTGCCGGCCGAGCTTGCGGCCGACAAGCGCCAGCACATCCTGGGCCTGCAGGCCAACATGTTCACCGAACACACGCGCACCTACGCGCGCCTGCAGCACAACCTGTTCCCACGCCTGGCCGCAGTGGCCGAGACCGGCTGGAGCACGCCGGAACATCGCGACTTCCGCGATTTCCTCGCGCGCCTGCCCTCGCAGCTGCAACGCTACCGCGCCTGGGGCCTGGCCTACGCGCAGACGCCGTTCGAAGTGGGCGTTGACTACACCGATGATCGCGCGAAGAACTCCGTGACCGTGTCGCTGGCCAACCCGCTGGGCTATGAAGTGCGCTACAGCACCGATGGCCAGCCGGTGACGGCGCAGTCACCGCTGTACCACCAGCCGCTGACCGCGCAGCTGCCCGCTACCGTGCAGGCCGCCGCGTTCTACCAGGGCCAGATGCTGGCGGCGAAGCCGACGGTCGCGGCGTTCAGCGCACAATCGCTGCTCAGCCGCCGCAGCGATGAACTGCTCAGCTGCGTGGGCAAGAAAGGTCTGGTGCTGCGCCTGGAAGACGATGGCCCGCGCGAGGGAACGCGTGCGGTGTTCAACGTGGACATCTTCCAGCCGTGCTGGCGCTGGCCGCAGGCGCAGCTGGACGGCATCGGCAGCGTGGAAGTCCGCGCGGGGCGCATTCCGTACTACTTCCAGCTGGCCCACGACGAGCCCAAGCGTCGCTTCGAGAAGCCCAAGCGCGCGCATGGGGAGATGCTGGTTCGTCGTGGCGACTGCAGCGGCAAGGTACTGGCGGAAGTGCCGTTGCCGGCCAAGCCGGATGCCGATGGCTTCGTGACGCTGCGTGCGGCGCTGCCGAAGGGGACGCAGGGCACCGCTGACCTGTGCATCAACTTCACCGGCGACACGCGCCCGGCGATGTGGGTGCTGGATGAGGTCACGCTGGGGAAATGACGGCAGGCCTGTCCGGGTGGGTGCCGACCTTGGTCGGTACCTCGGACAGTTCATCCACGCATGGCGTGGATCTACTGATTCCATCCACGCATGGCGTGGATCTACGGTTAGGTGCCAACCTGCGTTGGCACGACCCTACCCGCGCCAGCGCAGCAGCAGGTCGCGCATGGGGGTCAATGCCGTGCCCATGCCCGCCAGCACGCCCACCGTGTTGGCGATGGCGTCCATCGGATCGGCCATACGGTCATCGGTCAATGCACCCTGCGCAAACTCGATGCCGATCCCCATCAGCACCAGGCCCACGGCCACCCACAGCAGCGGACGACCGCGACGGAACAGCTGCACCGCGCTGCCGGCCAGGATGAAGTAAGCGAGGACGTGTTCGCCCTTGTCGCCGTTTTCCGGCAGCGGGATCGGCGGCGGCGGGATCAGGCAGACCACGATCACCAGCAGCACCGCCAATGTCCAAAGCGCGATCCACAGCCGCGGCCGCCGCAGCGGCTTGATCAGCGGCAGCGCATCGCTCACAGGCGCCAGCTCAGGTCACCCAGCTCGAAGGCGGGCTCGAAGTCGACGCCGCGCTGCAGGCCGATCGCCTGGAAGCGCTCCCCCATCTCGGTCGGCAGGGTCAGCTTCTTCACCTGGTCGCGCAGCTGGATACGGCCGACTTCATCGGTGCGCTCCTCGGCCAGCGACAGCACCTGGTCAAGGCCGTTGCCGAGCAGGAAGCTGGCCTGGCTGCAGTAGCCCGCCAGCTCGAAACCGCCGTGCATGCCGGCCTCGGCCATCGCGGTGAAATCCACCGACGCGGTGATGTCCTGCAGGCCCGGCCAGCGGTGCACGTCGTTGTGCACGTGGTGGCGGTAGAACGCGCGCACGGTGCCCTCATCACGGTCGTGCTGGTAGAACTCGCCACGGTTGTAACCGTAGTCGATGAACAGCATCGCGCCGCGCTGCAGGCCGCCCGCCACTGCCTGCAACCAGTACGGCAGCTGCGGCAGCACTTCGGAGCGGTAGCCCTCGGCGAAGGGGCGCTCCAGGTAGCGCTCGATGTGGCGCACCGCACCGTTGAGCAGGATGTCGGCCGGCTGCGCGCCACGGATGAAGTTGCCTTCGGCATCCAGCTCGACGGTTTCCTCGTAGACCTCGCCGTCCCGGATCAGGAAGCGCGGCGTCGGCAGCGCGTCGATCACTTCGTTGGCAAACACCACGCCCTCCCAGTCCTCTTCGAACGGGCGGTCGACCCAGTCCACGCGCGCGGCCAGCTCCACCGGCAGGTTCTGCTGCAGCCGTTGCTGCTGGCGCTCGCGCAGGTCGGCGCTGGGTTCGAGGATGGCGTAGCGCGACGGCAGTGCATCAAGTTCCGCCAGGCGCAGCAGCACCGCCTCGGCGAATGCACCGGTGCCGCCCCCCAGTTCCAGCAGGCGCGCCTGCGCGCCCAGCTGTGCGAATACCGGCGCCAGCGCATTGGCTACGCTGCCGGCGAACAGGCTGCCGAGCTCGGGCGCGGTGGTGAAATCGCCACTGCCACCAAACTTGCTGGCACCCGCGCTGTAATAGCCCCAGCCGGGCGCATACAGGCACAGCTCCATGAAGCGGGAAAACGGCATCGCCCCGCCATGGGCAAGGATTTCGGCGCGCAGGGCGGCCGCCAGCTGGTCGCTGTGGGCCAGGGCATCGGCTTCGGGCAGGGGGAAGGTGGGCTGCATGGCGTCTTCGAATGCGGTGACAATGGTGCACAGGATAGCCGAGCCTTGGAGGACCCTCGATGAGCGACACCCACCCCGTGGTCCTGATCACCGGCAGCGCACGCCGGATCGGTGCGGCCATCGCCCGCCAGTTCCATGCCTGCGGCTGGTCGGTGGTGCTGCACGCCCACACCTCCAGCGCCGAGCTGCAGCAGGCCGCGTTCGATTTCGACAACGTGCGCCCCGGCAGCGTGCTGGCCCTGCAGGCCGACCTGCGTGACGCCGACGCCCTGCCCGACCTGGTGGAACAGGCGGTTACCCACTTCGGCCGCCTGGATGCGCTGGTCAACAACGCGTCCAACTTCTTCCCCACCCCGCTCGGCCAGGTCACCGCTGAGGCGATGGACGCGCTGTATGCGGTCAACGCACGCGCGCCATTGCTGCTGTCACAGGCGGCGGCGCCCTACCTGCGCCGCCAGCAGGGCTGCATCGTCAATTTGACCGACCTGCACGGCACCGACCCGATGCGCGACCACATCGCCTACACCATGGCCAAGGCCGCGCTGGAGATGGCCACCCGCGCGCTGGCGCTGGAGCTGGCACCGAAGGTGCGGGTCAATGCGGTCGCGCCGGGGGCGATCCTGTGGCCGGAACAGGGCAAGGACGATTTCGCGCGCGAGGCGCTGCTGGCACGCACGCCGCTGGCGCGGATCGGCACGGTCGAGGAGATCGCCGAGGCGGTGTACTGGCTGGTGGCCGAGGCCAGCTTCGTGACCGGCCATACCCTGCGCGTGGATGGCGGGCGTACGGTCAGCTGAGAGGTTGCCGGCCAGCGGCCGGCACTACCGGTAGTGCCGGCCGCTGGCCGGCAGCCCCGTCATTCCAGGTCAACCACCTCGAACGCCTCGCCAAACTGCGGGTGCGCGCGCCACAGCGTGGCCAGGTCCAGTCCGCTGACCGGATCGATGAAGTCCGGCGCGATGTCGGCCAGCGGCTTCAACACGAACGCGTGCTTCAGCTCCGGCCGCGGGATGCGCAGGTGCCCCGGCCCTTCCACCACCAGGTCGCCATAGAACACCACGTCGATGTCCAGGGTGCGGTCGGAGAAGCGCGGCCCGCTGCGGTCGCGGCCATGCGCATCCTCCAGCGCATGCAGCCAGTCGTCCAGTTCCTGCAGCGGCAGGCCGGTCTCGATCGCCACCGCGTTGTTGAGGAAGGCCGGGCCATCAAAGCCGACCGCGGCAGTACGGTAGGCGGGCGAGACCTGCAGCGCGCCGAAGCGCTCGCGCAGGGCCGTCACCGCGGCGTGGAGGTAGCGGCGGGGCTGGACGTTGCTGCCCAGGCTCAGGAGCACGGTGGTCATGCGGTTCAGGTGACGGCACTTGGGGGGCGTGGACATGCCGTCGTCACGGCGGCCTGCCTACAATCCGGGACGCACATGATAGGGCACCGACATGACCTATTGCGTTGGAATCGAGGTGGACGAGGGCCTGGTCTTCGCTGCCGACACCCGGACCAATGCCTCGCTGGACGATGTGCGCGTGCATCGCAAGCTGCACGTGTTCGAGTATCCCGGCCAGGCAGCCTACGTGCTGATGGCGGCTGGCAACCTGGCCACCACCCAGCTGCTGGTGTCGCGCCTGGGCCGCGACGCCGCAGAGCGACGCGTGCCCAACCTGCGCGACATGACCCACCTGTTCGAAGCCGCCGCGTATGTGGGCCAGCTGCTGGTGGACAGCCAGGTGCACAGCAGCCACAGCGAACACGGCCATGACGGGGTCAACACCCAGGCCACGCTGATCTTCGGCGGCCAGATCGCCGGCGAGCGGCCCGGGCTGTACATGATCTACCCGCTCGGCAACGCCATTGCCGCCTCGCCGGAGACGCCCTACCTGCAGATCGGCGAATCCAAGTACGGCAAGCCGATCCTCGACCGCATCCTCAGCCCGGCCACGCATCTGGAGGATGCCGCGCGTACGGCGATCGTGTCGCTCGATTCCACCATCCGTTCCAATCTGTCGGTGGGCCTGCCGATCGATCTGGCGCTGCTGCGCGACGGCGAACTGCGCATCGGCCAGCAGCTGCGGCTGGGCGCGGATTCCACGCTGTATGCCGACATCCACCAGAACTGGTCGCGGCGGCTGGAACAGGCGGTGGACGCGCTGCCGCGCTTCCCCTGGGAAACCCTGGACCGGTAGTGCCGGCCGCTGGCCGGCAACCGCGTTGATCCCACCACGTAGGGATGCCGGCCAGCGGCCGGCACTACCGTGGCATCAGCCCAGCGCTTCGGCCACCGCGCGGAATACCTGCTGCATCTGCAGCGGCTTGCGCAGCACATGCACCTCCACGCCGGGCGGGAACGCATCGGCGGGCACGGCCACCGCGGCATCCTCCAGCACCAGCGCCGGCCCGCGATAGCCCAACGCGGCCATCTCGCCCAACAGCTGGCTGGCCGGCAGCAGCTTGGAACCGGCATCGGCGATCACCAGGGCCGGCATCGCCTCCTGCTGCATCCAGCGCAGCGCCGCCGGGCCATCGGACGCCAGCTGCAGCTGGTAGCCCTGGCTGGACAACGCATTGCCGAGCAGCGACAGGCGCGTGGCCTCGCCGTCGACGACCAGGATCGACTGGCCACTGCCCAACGCCACCAGCTGTTCGATCGGCTCGCTGCCGTCGCTGGCTTCGTGCATGGGCAAGCGCAGTTCGAAGCAGGTGCCCTGCCCCGGCTGGCTGCTGACATGGATGCTGCCGCCGGCGCCTTCCACGATGCGCTTGCAGGAAATCAGGCCCAGGCCGGTGCCATCGGCCTTGGTGGTGAAGAACGGATTGAACAGGTGCGACAGCGTGTCCGCGTCCATGCCGATGCCTTCATCGGCCACGCAGATGCGCATCCAGTCCACGCCATCGCGCTGGCCGGCATGGCTGGCGGTCAGGCTCAGGCGGCCACCGTTGGGCATCGCCTGGATCGCGTTGAGCGCCAGGTTCAGCATCACCTGCTGCAGTTCGGTGTAGTTGGCGTCGACCACCAGGCCTTCATCCTGCACCTGCAGTTCCAGGCGCACGGCGTCGGGCACGTTGCTGCGCAACAGCAGGGCCACCGCATCGAACAGGCCCTTGATCTCGATGCGCTCGCTCGGCTTGCGCGATCCGCGCACGAACGACAGCATCGATTCGGCCATCTCGTGGCCACGGCGGCCACACTCGGCGATGACATCGGCCAGGTGGTGCAGCTGCGGATCGTCGGTACGGGCCTTCAGCAGGTCCGGCATGATCAGCAACGGCTGCAGGATGTTGCGCAGGTCGTGGCTGAGCCCGGCGGCAAGCAGGGACAGGCTTTCCAGGCGCTGCGCACGCATCAGTTCGGTTTCCACGCGTGCGCGCTCGACCGCACTGCGTGCATCGCGGATCGCACGCGCGACCGCCGAGGGCAGGCGTGCCGGCAGGTGCTTGATGATGTAGTCGTTGGCGCCCTTCTGCAGCGCCGCCACCGCGTTCTCCTCGCCCATGGTGCCGGAGACGAAGATGAAGGGCACTTCCGGCGAGGTCTCGCGCACGATGCGCAGCGCATCATCACCGGAGAACCCCGGCATGCTCAGGTCGGACAGCACGATGTCCGGCTGGAACGCGGCCAGTGCCTGGCGCAGCTCAGCCTCGCTCTCGACGCGCTCGAAACGGGCGTCCAGGCCCGCATCGAGCATCTGTTCGGACATCAGCTCGGCATCTTCCGGTGAATCCTCCACCAGCAGGATGCGCAGCGCCCCCAGGGCGGGACCGGTCAGGGGCATGGGCTCACTCGAGTTCCGGTGCCTGGTTGATCAACGCCCAGAACTTGCCCAGGGTCTGCACTGCGCCGAAGAACTGGTCCACATCCACCGGCTTGACCACGTAGGCGTTCACGCCCATGTCCCAGCTGCGGGCCAGATCGCTTTCCTCGCGCGAGGACGACAGGATCACCACCGGCAGGCGCTTGAGCTCCTCGTGCTCGCGGATCTGCCGCAGCACTTCCAGGCCATCCATGCGCGGCATCTTGATGTCCAGCAGCAGCACCGCCGGCAGGCCTTCCTCGCGCTCGGCGAAGGCGCCGCGACGCAGCAGGTAGTCCATCACTTCCACGCCGTCTTCGACGTGCACGATGGGATTGGCCAGGCGCGCCTCTTCCAGGGCATCGATCGCCATTTCGGCGTCGGCCGGGCTGTCTTCGGCGAGAAGGATGGTGCGCAGAGTGGTCATGCAGAAGGCCCTTGTTTGTCCGCGTCGTTCGCGGGAGGCAGGTAGAAGTGGAAGGTGGCGCCGACGTCCGGCTCGGCCTCGGCCCAGATGCGGCCGCCATGGCGGGTCAGCACGCGGCGCACGCTGGCCAGGCCGATGCCGGTGCCCGGATAATCGCTGGCCTTGTGCAGGCGCTGGAACACACCAAACAGTTTGCCGGCGTAAGCCATGTCAAAGCCTGCACCATTGTCGCTGACCGTGAACTGATGGCCGCCATCGGGCTGCGGCTGGTAGTCCACGCGGATCTTCGCCGGTTCACGGTTGCCCGAGTATTTCACCGCGTTGCCAAGCAGGTTCAGCCAGACCTGGCGGATCATGTTCTCGTCGCCCACCACGATCGGCAACGGCGCGATGCTCCACTCCACCCGGTGCGCATGACCGCTGTTCTCGGCCTCGGTCTGCAGGTTGGCATCGAGCATGGCGCGGGTATCGGCCACCAGCGACTGCATGTCCACGGCCTGCTGGCGCATCGCCGCACGGCCCAGGCGCGAGTAGACCAGCAGGTCGTCGATCAGCGCCGCCATGCGACGGGCGGAACTGGAGATCACCTCCAGGTAGTGGCGGCTCTTGTCATCGGCAGCATCGCCAAGGTGGCGCGACAGCTTGTCGGAGAATCCGGCCACGTGGCGCAGCGGCGCGCGCAGGTCGTGCGAGACCGAATAGCTGAAGGCTTCCAGCTCGCGGTTAACCTCGGACACCTGCGCGACCTTGCCTTCCAGCTGGCGGTTCAGCTCTTCCACGCGCAACTGCACTGCGCGCTGCAGGGTGACGTCGCTGATGGTCAGCAGCACCACCTCGTCATCGGTGTCGGGCAGCGGCATGCGGCGCGCATTGAGCATCATGTAGCGCACCATGCCATCGGCGGTACGCTGTTCATGCTCGAAGTCCCAGAGCTCGCGGCCACGCGACAACACATCGGCCAGGCGCTGGCGCACCACCGTATCCCGCCAGGCGCCGTCGCCGACGTTTTCCAGCAGCAGGCCATCGGCACGCTCGTCCTGCAGGTCGTACAGTTCGGCGAACGCCGGGTTGTGCAGCTGCACGCGCAGGTCGCGGTCGAGCAGCACGATGGGTTCGCGCACGGTCTGCAGTACCGACGCCGCACGCGCGGCCGAGCGCAGCGACTGGCGTTCGGCATGCAGGCGGCGGCCGATCTGCCGCTGCAGCAGCCACAGCACCAGGCCCAGCAGCGCCAGCTGGATCACCAGCGAGCTCCACGCGACCAGTTCGGTCTGCTTGCGCTGGCGCGCGGCCTGCTCTGCACGCCGTGCCAGCAGCGTCTGCTCGCTGGCCTGCAGTTCTTCCACCAGGCCCCGGATCGGGTACCGCGTGCTCAGGTCCTGCACCAGTTCGCGCTGGTCGCTGTTCGGTTCGGACCGGGCCAGTTCGCGTGCCACCGCCAGGCGGCCGTCCAGCATCGATTCGATGCGGCCAATGCGGATCAGCTGCTCGGGGTTGTCGCGGGTCATCCGCCCCAGCTCGGCCAGCCGTCCGGGAATGTCGTTGGCCTTGGCCATGCGCTCGCGCAGGCCGGGCGCATCCACGCCCTTGGACAGGGTCAGGGCGGCCGATTCGACGTCGCGCACATCGGCCTGCAGCTGTTGCAGTGCCACGCCCACGGCCTGGGTATGGTTGACCCAGGCCATCGCCTCTTCGCTGTCCTGCTGCAGTTTGCGCAGCGTCAACCACGGCACCACGATGATCGCGGCAGCCGCCAGCGCCAGAGCCGGCAACCGCCAGCGGTCCCAGATGTCGTCACTGAAAACCAGCGCCATAGTTCCTCGTCAGCACGGCCGCGGAGCGGGACCTGGGGCGGAGCCCGGCTGCGGCGGAACCGGCAATATAGCGCAGGCGATCACAACTCTGGAGCCCGAAGCGCGGCAGGCTGGCCGGGCTCACGCAGCCGGCCCCATACGCGAGTGGGCGCCCCTTGCGGGGCGCCCACCCTGTTCAACGCGTGGTGGCTGTTCAGCGCTTGGCGGCGGCGCTGACCTTCAGCGCGGCGGCATCGACGCGGGTCACGCCCTTGATGCCCTTGGCGGTATTGACTGCCTTGTCCTTCTCCGCCTGCGTGGCGACGGCGCCGCTCAGGCTGACCACGCCGTTCACGGTTTCCACCTTGATCTCGGTGCCCGGAACGTTGCTGCTGGCCAGCAGGTCAGCCTTCACCTTGGTGGTGATCCAGGTGTCGGTCACCGGCTCATTGGAGTCATGGCGATCAGCATGAGTGGTCGGGTGGGCACTGGTCGGCGGGCTCTTCGCGGCCGGATCCTTGGCGAATGCGGCCGAGGAGGACATGGCCAGGCCCAGCGTCAGGGCCGAGGCAATCAGCGTGCGGGTCGTATTGCTCATCGTGTCGTACTCCTTCGGAATGTGCTGCCAGTCTGGACAAGCGCACGTGGAGCAGGCGTGGCGTTGCGGTCATGCTGCCGTGAATCGGCAGCCCGGCGATGCCAATGGTTCAGTTTGGGCTCGTCCGCCATCGTCGTTTACCCTGCCCTTCCCCATTGCCGGAGCCCTGCCATGCGCCCCGACCTGCAACTGGCCCTGATCGGTTACGGCCTCGCCGGCCGTGTCTTCCATGCGCCGCTGATCCAGCACACGCCCGGGCTGGCGCTGCACAGCATCGTCAGTTCACAACGCGACACGCTGCTGCGGACGTTCAGCGATGTGCACGTGCGTGCCACGCCGCAGCAGGTATTCGATGATCCGGCCGTGGATGCCGTAGTGATCGCCACGCCCAACGAACAGCATGCGCCACTGGCCATCGCGGCGCTGGCGGCAGGCAAGCATGTGCTGGTCGACAAGCCGTTCGCACTGGACGTGGCCGAAGCGGAAACGGTGCTGGCGGCGGCACGCAACGCCGGGCGCATCGCCACCGTGTTCCAGAACCGGCGTTTCGATGCCGACTTCCTCACCCTGCAGTCGCTGCTGGCCGAAGGCACCTTGGGCGACGTGGCCGAGTGCCACGCGCACTTCGACCGCTACCGGCCACAGGTGCGCGACCGCTGGCGCGAACAGGACGGGCCCGGCAGTGGCCTGTGGTACGACCTCGGTCCGCACCTGCTGGACCAGATGCTGGTGCTGTTCGGCTGGCCCGACGCCATCGATGCCGATCTGGCCGTGCAGCGCGAAGGCGGCGGCGGCATCGATTACTTCCACGCGATACTGCACTACCCGCGGCATCGGGCGATCGTCCACGCCGGTTCACTGGTGGCAGCGCAGACGCCGCACTTCAGCGTGCATGGCAGCACCGCCAGCTGGATCAAGCACGGACTGGACGTACAGGAGGCGCAGCTGCGCCGCGGCGTTGCGCCGGGCGCACCGGGCTGGGGCATTGATCCGCGGCATGGCGAGCTGGTGCGCTGCGATGCCGAAGACAACGTGCAGCGCAGCACCGTCGACAATCTGCCCGGCGACTACCGCCGCCTGTATGCACAGTTCGCCTCGGCGATGCACGGCGAGGGCGAAGCCACGGTCAGCCCGGTGCAGGCCCTGCAGCTGATGCGGCTGCTGCAGGCCGGCATGGACAGCGCGCGCGAAGGGCGGCGGATCGCGTTGGGGTGATCGGCAGGGCTGCGCCCTGCACCGGCAGAAACGGTAGTGCCGGCCGCTGGCCGGCAACCTCAACAGCAACAGCAAAAGGCGGCTATCCGTGAGATGGCTCTTGTAGAGTCGAGCCATGCTCGACTGGCTGCATGGGGTCAGAGCCCTTTCCTGCGGAAGGGGATCCGACCCCGATCTGCCTGGGGTCGGATCCCTTCGGCAACGCCGAAGGGCTCTGACCCACCGCAGTGCTTACGACTTCTTGATCGCGTGCCCGCCGAATTCATTGCGCATCGCCGACAGCAGGCGGTCGGTGAACGAATTGGATTCGCGCGAACGCAGGCGTTCCAGCAGCGACAACGTGATCACCGGTGCAGGCACGTCCAATGCGATTGCTTCGGCTACGGTCCAGCGGCCTTCACCGGAATCCTCGACGTACGGTGCGATGCCATCCAGCGACGGATTGCGCTTGAGGGCTTCGGCACTCAGGTCCAGCAGCCACGAACGCACCACGCTGCCGTGGCGCCACACCTCGGCGACCTGGGCCAGGTCCAGTTCCATTTCCTGCTTGCGCTCCATCAGCGCGAAGCCTTCGGCGTAGGCCTGCATCATTCCGTACTCGATGCCGTTGTGGACCATCTTGGTGAAGTGGCCAGCGCCGGACGGGCCGACACGACCCCAGCCCCGGTCCTCGGCCGGTGCCAGCGTGCGCAGCAGCGGTGCGATCTGCTCCACCACCGACGCTTCGCCACCGACCATCAGGCTGTAGCCTTCCTGCAGGCCCCACACGCCACCGCTGGTGCCGCAGTCGACGTAGCCCAGATCGTCCTCGGCCAACGCCCTGGCGCGGCGGATCGAGTCCTGGTAGTTGGAGTTGCCGCCGTCGATGACGATGTCACCTTCGGCCAGGTGCGGGGTCAGCTGGCCCAGCGTCTGGTCGACGGTTTCACCGGCCGGCACCATCAGCCACACCACGCGCGGCACCGGCAGCGCGGCCACGGCGGCGGCCAGCGAATCGACCACCTCCAGGCCCGCCTCGGCGGCGCGCTCGCGGGCGCCTTCGCCCGGGTCGTAGCCGACCACGCGGTGGCCGCCGCGATGCAGGCGCTGGGCCATGTTGGCCCCCATGCGGCCAAGGCCGATCATTGCAATGTCCATTGTTTCACCTTCAGTTGGGGTCTAGGGTCAGGCTGCCTGGCCTGCCGGTAGCCGCGCAGTGGCGCAGTTGCGCCTCGCGCCAACGCCGGTAGAGCGTGGTGTGCAGATTGTGCACCGCCAGGTCGATCGAAAACGGGGTTCGCGGGTTGCGGTCGAGCAGCCGGGCGATGTGGTAGCCGATGGGACGTATACCGCGTGGATGCACGTAGATCACGAACTGCCGGTAGAACGGATCGTCCAGCAGTTGATCCATGCGCGCCAGCGCCGCGTGGTAGCGCGGCGCCAGCCGTGCGCGCAGCTGTGGATCGCGCTCGTACAGCAGCCGCTCGAAGTAGCGCTGGCCGGTACGCGGTATGTCCTGCGCCAGTGCCCACACCTCGGCATTGCGCTGGTCATACCAGGCCAGGCCGCCGTGCGTGGCCAGCGCCCGCGCAGCATCCTCGCCCACCTCGACCACCACGAAGTTCTCGGCTTGGTTGCTCAGGTCGTCCAGCGTGCCTTTGTCGTACACATGTTCGATGAAACCGGGCACGCCGACGAACGCCTGCCGTCCCATCGCCGAGGTGCGCACTGCCTTGCCATCAGCGAAGAAATCACCCGCGTGCGCGCCAAGCAGAATGCTGTCGGTCCGGTGCAGCGCGAGGAAGGTGCCGATCGACAGTTCATCCGCCGCAAAGCCGGCGTCGAACGCAGCGTCGCCGTACAGCTCGCGCTGGGTGGCCAGCTGCGCAACCTGGCGACCGACACCGCATTCGGCACGCACGGCCCCGCTGTAGAACGCCTCCAGTGCGCGGCTGTTGCCCGCACTGGGCATGAAGCCACGGCCGAGGCTGCGCGTGCGCTGCCACCCCTGTGCCGGCGCACCGTGCACGCCGAAGCCGATCCAGCCCAGCTGCAGGCCGGAGAACCGGAATCCGGGATTGCCCTCGAGTGCCTGCGTCGCACGCCGCGTGGCTGCGCCCAGCTCGAACGCGTAGGCGCAGACCGTGGCCGGATCATCCAGCAGCTGCTGCAGCAGCGCCTGCCGTGCGGTCAGGGCGAGGGCCGCTGGCCAACGCACCTGCAGATCGCCGGCGGCCTGCGCCGCAGCCAGCGACGCACGCGTGCACACTGCGCCGCCGTGTACCTGCGGTGCACTCACGGCCGCGTCCTCGAAGCGCCAGCCCAGCCGTTGCAGCAGGCCCTGTGCACAGTCCAGCGACGGCGCTGCCACGACCCACGATGGCACCAGCAGCAGGGCCACGCTCAGCCACCTGCCGCGCACGCTCAGCCCTGGTCCGTCGCCGCCGGTGCGGGTTCCGGCGCTGTGGCCGGTGATGGCGATGGCGAAGACGCGCCCGCTGCAGCGGGAAGGTACTGCTGCAGGCGCTGGAAGAAGCGGCGATAGAACTCGGCATCGGTGACCGTGCTGCTGGCCACCTTCACCAGCGAGTCGTCGTTGCTGCCGAACGGCAGCGACACCGAGCCCAATGCGCCCACGCCGACACTGGCCGACGTCGGGCTCTTCTTCAGCGCGTAACGGTCCTGCACCGCGCTGACAAACACCAGCGCCTGGCCGCCACGCGGCGCACACGAGATGCGCAGCACCAGCTGCTCATGATCGTCCTCGCGCGGCTGGAAGTTCTTGTTGCCTTCCACCTGGGCATCATCGGCACGGGCGATGGCATAGCCCTGGCTGAGCAGCGTGCGGCGCGCGGCCTCGCAGGCCTCCGCAGGGCGCCCCTCGACGGTACGCGAGAAGGTGTCGCCGGAGTCGAAGGACTCGCGCAGCACGGTGCTGTCGGCGGCGCGGCCACCACAGGCCGACAGGATCAGGGCGCTGGCACAGGCGACGGCAGCGCTGGAAAGACGGGAGGCCCGCATGGGTGCTCCTGCGAGGACGGTAGCGGCAAGGGTAGTCCCGCCGCCGTGTGCGGCAGGTCGACATCGCCGCCCATGTTGCTCCCGGTTCATGCGCCGGCAGCGCCACGGACGGGGGCCCTCAAACGGACGGGGCCCCAAAATAGAAAGGGGCCGGCAATGCCGGCCCCTCGGGGATCGCGTGGTGCGCCGGTTCAGTCCGCCCAGCGGCCCGCGCCGGTGGACTGCGGCAGCACCTGTGCCGACAGCGGGCGGTCGTTGGCCAGCAGGTTCACCGCGTCGGCCAGGATCGACGCCGACTCGCGCAGCAGCGGGTCCGGGCGCTTCTCGGCAGCCTTCTCGCGCGCCGCATCCTTGACGATGTCACGCTCGTTGCCGGTCAGGCCATCATCGCTGCTGTCATCGGCCAGCGGGTCCAGGGCCAGGCCCAGTGCCTTGCGCTGCACCTGGCGCTCCTTGCGCTGGGCATCCTGGCGCTCACGCTCGGCGCGGCGGGTTGCCTCGTTGAGCGAGATGTACTTCTTGGCCGCCTCGGCACGGAACTGCTCCACGTCCTCGTTCCACCACTGGAATTCCTTGTCGGTCGCGATGCGCGCGTCGTGACGGGTTTCCAGCTTCGGCAGCAGCGGCGCGAAGTTGCCGTACTGGGTATGCGGCACGGCCGCGATGCGGGTCCACGGCAGTGCGTTGTCGTAGGTGCTTTCGCCGAACTCGGTGGCATCGACGCTGGCCGGGAACGCCAGGTCCGGCACCACGCCCTTGTGCTGGGTGCTGCTGCCGCTGATGCGGAAGAACTGGGCGATGGTCAGCTTGACCTGGCCGAAGCGCTGGGTTTCGCCGCTCGGCCAGCGATCGAGGTCGACGATGTTCTGCACGGTGCCCTTGCCGAAGCTGGTTTCACCGATCACCAGGCCACGGCCGTAGTCCTGGATGGCACCGGCGAAGATCTCCGAAGCCGAGGCCGAACCGCGGTTGATCAGCACCGCCAGCGGGCCGTCCCACGCCACGCCCTGGTTGCGGTCGCTGTTGACGGTGACGCGTCCGCCGGACTCGCGCACCTGCACCACCGGGCCCTGTTCAATGAACAGGCCGGTCAGTTCGATCGCTTCATCCAGCGAGCCGCCCCCGTTGTTGCGCAGGTCCAGCACCACGCCGTCCAGCTTGTCGTTCTTGAAGCCGGCCAGCAGCTTGGCCACGTCGCGGGTAGCCGAGGCGTAGTCGGCGGCATTGCGGCGACGGCCTTCAAAGTCCTGGTAGAAGGTCGGCAGCTTGATCACGCCGATCCTGCGCGCCGGTTCGCCGTTGGCGGCCGGGATGCTCATGGTCTCGCCCTTGGCGGCCTGTTCGGCCAGGCGCACCTTCTGGCGGGTCAGCACCAGCGTGTGGTGCTTGCCGTCCACGCCCTCGGCGGCCGGGATGAACTCCAGCTTGACCTGGGTATCCTTGGCACCGCGGATCTTGGCCACGACGTCGTCGATGCGCCAGCCGATCACATCCTCGACCGGCCCGGACTTGCCCTGGCCCACGCCGACGATGCGGTCGCCCGGTTTCAGGGTGCCGTCCACTGCGGCCGGACCACCGGCGATGATCTCGCGGATCACCACCATGTCGTCCTGCCGCTGCAGCTGCGCACCGATGCCTTCCAGCGACAGCGACATCGCCTGGTTGAAGTTCTCGGCGGTGCGCGGGGTGAAGTAGTCGGTGTGCGGATCGACAGCGCTGGTGTAGGCGTTCATGAAGAACTGGAAGACGTCCTCGCCCTTCAGCTCATTGACCGACTTTTCCAGCGTGGCATAGCGCTTGTCCAGCGTCTTGCGGATGTCATCGGGCTTCTTGCCGGCCAGTTTCAGGCGCAGCCAGTCATTCTTGACCGACTTGCGCCACAGCTCGTCCAGCTCGGCGCTGCTGGCCGCCCACGGCACCTTCTTGCGGTCGTACTCGAAGCGTTCGTCGGTGGTGAAGTCCGGCTCCTGCTTGAGCAGCTTGCGCGCATAGGCCACGCGTTCGCCGACCCGTTGCTTGTAGACCGCGAACACCTGGAACGCCGGCTCCAGCTCGCCACCACGGATGGCCGAGGAGATGTTGGCTTCGAACGGCGCGAAGCGCGCCACGTCGGCCTGGGTGAAGTACTGCTTGGCGCCGTCCAGCGTTTCCAGGTAGCGCTTGAACACGTCCTTGGAGGTGGCCTCATCCAGCGCGCGCGGGCGATAGGCGTAGCGGCTGTCGGACAACAGGCCGTACACCAGCTTGGAGGTGGTCACCTGATCGGCGGTGGCCGCGGCGGGCAAGGCAGGCGAGTCGGCCTTGGCCGCCAGCGCCAGCGGCGCGACCAGCGCCAGGGCCATCAGGAATGCGGGGGCTTTGAATTTCATTGACGTGCTCGAAGGCGCCTTGCCAAGGGAGAGACTGCGGGGTGTTCAGACACCGCGACAGTGCCGAAAGTTGCCGGGTTTGTCACCCGGCCGCGCTCGGTGGAAAACCAGCCTAGCCGGGCCGGTGTAGCAAATTGTGAATGCAGGCGAAGGCGTGCGCGCGCCCACCAGGGCGGTGGTGGCATCCCTTGGCAGCGCCGGGCCATGTCCCGGCGGCGACCGCTTACCGGACGCCGGCGCCCTTGGCCTGGACGTCGGCGTGGTACGACGAGCGCACCATCGGGCCGGACGCCACATGGCTGAAGCCCAGCGCGTAGCCGTAGTCTTCCAGCGCCTTGTAGTCCTCGGGGGTCCAGTACTTCAGCACCGGGTGGTGATGCGCGGTCGGCTGCAGGTACTGGCCGATGGTGATCATGTCCACATCGTGCGCGCGCAGGTCACGCATCGTGGCCTTGATCTGTTCGAAGTCTTCGCCCAGGCCCAGCATGATGCCGCTCTTGGTCGGCACGTCCGGGTGCTGCGCCTTGAAGTTCTTCAGCAGGTTCAGCGACCACTGGTAGTCCGCACCCGGGCGCACGTTGCGGTACAGGTCCGGCACGGTCTCGATGTTGTGGTTGAACACATCCGGCGGGTTCTGCGCCAGGATCTCCAGCGCACGTTCCATGCGGCCCTTGCCGCGGAAGTCCGGGGTCAGCACTTCGATGCGGGTACCCGGCGACTTTTCGCGGATGGCGGTGATGCAGTCGACGAAATGCTGGGCACCGCCGTCGCGCAGGTCATCGCGGTCGACGCTGGTCACCACCACGTACTTCAGGCCCATGTCGGCCACGGTCTGGCCCAGGCTGGCAGGTTCGTTGGCATCCGGCGGCTTCGGGCGGCCGTGGGCGACGTCGCAGAACGAGCAGCGGCGGGTGCAGACCTCGCCGAGGATCATGAAGGTGGCGGTGCCGTGGCCGAAGCACTCATGGATATTCGGGCAGCTGGCTTCCTCGCAGACCGTCACCAGGCGGTTCTCGCGCAGCTTGGCCTTCAGGTTCTGCACCGCATTGCCCGAAGGAATGCGCACGCGGATCCACGACGGCTTGCGCAGCACCGGCGCATCGGCGAACTGCACCGGCGAACGGTTGATCTTGTCACCGCCCAGCTGCTTGACCCCGGCCTGCAACGGCGCGGCGGACGGAGAATCGCCCTGCACGATCTGCAGGGGAATGGAACGGGCGGTGGTTTCAGTCATGGCGGTTCCGGGGGCGGTCAGGCGGCCGCAGAAAGATCGGGCAGTTCGGGCGTGTGCTGCAGCAGCAGGCCGAACTGGCGGGCCAGGTGGTCCAGCAGCACCGGCTTGACGGCCTCCATGCCGGAGGGGCCGCCCAAGTCTACCACCGAGGTCACCTGCAACCCCTGATAGCCACAGGGGTTGATGCGGTGGAAGGGTTCCAGGTCCATGGCCACGTTGAACGCCAGCCCATGGAAGGTGCAGCCGCGGCGCACGCGGATGCCGAGCGCGGCGATCTTGGCGCCACCGACGTAGACGCCCGGGGCGCCCTCGCGGCGTTCGGCACCGATGTTCCACTCGGCCAGCGTATCGATGAGGGCCTGCTCGATGCGGCACACGTAGTCGCGCACACCAATGCCCAGCCGCGGCAGGCGCAGCAGCGGATAGACCACGATCTGGCCGGGACCGTGATAGGTCACCTGGCCGCCGCGGTCCACGTGCAGCACGGGGATGTCGCCCGGCGCCAGCACATGCTCGTCCTTGCCAGCCTGGCCCAGGGTGAACACCGGATCGTGCTCGACCACCCACAGCTCGTCGGCATCGGCGTCGCTGCGCTGGTCGGTGAAGCGCTGCATGGCGCGCCACACCGGCTCATAGGCCTGGCGGCCAAGGTCACGCACCACCGCCGGACGCGGCGCGCGGTGTTCCGGGGCGGCCTCGGCCGGGCAGCTGTCGGCTACAGCGTCCACTTCACTTCCGGGTGGTCGCGCAGCGCCTGGTGGGCCAGGTCGTACTGTTCGCGGCTCTCTGCCTTGAACACGATGCGGACGGACACGTACTTGCCGTTGGACGAATGCTTCCAGCTGATGCGTTCGTTCACCACATCGATGCCGGCAGCCAGCAGCAGGCGGGGGAGCTCATGTTCCAGGCCGCGGTTGGCCGCGCCCATGGCGCTGAGCTCGAACTGGCCGGGGAACTGGAAGCCGTGGTCGGGGTTGTCGGACTTGATTTCCATGGGCCCATTATCGGGCCGCAGGGCAACAAACCCAAGAGTATTCATCAACATCAAAGGCGGTACCGGCGGCCTGCTGCGTTGCAGGTGGCACCCACACCGGCGCTGCCATGCCCAACGGCAGCTGACTGCGATTCCTGCGCCGGCGCAGGCCGCGACGCCGCGCCGCACGGCTGGCGCCCGCCTTCACGCGAGGCCCCCGGCGCCTGCGCGGGTAACAAATTGTGTCCGCTGGACAATGTTGTTTTCGGAACAGACAAGTGATCCGGACGCGCTCGTTCCGGCGCGCGGGCGCGAGTACCGTGGCGTTGCAGAAAACGACAGAAAACCATCCCCTTCCCCATGAGCATTCCACCCATGCATCGTGTCGCAGTCCTTGGGCTGGCCGGCCTGCTGGCCACTGCCCTCCCCCTTGCCGCGCAGGCGGCCGAACAGTGTGGTCCGGACGCCATGCGCGACCACCCGCCCCAGGTCAATTTCCGCGTCGACAACGACCTGTTCGGTGGCCGCCACCAGGACCAGGGCTACACCAACGGCGCGCAGCTGACCCTGGTCTCGCCGAACCTGGTCGACTACACCGATGACCCCTGCCTGCCGCGCATGGCGCGCTGGGTGAACCAGTACCTGGAAGGCCTGCACCCGGGTCGGTTCGAACAGCAGAACATGATCTTCAGCATCGGCCAGGGCATCTTCACCCCCTCCGACCCGGCCCGCCGCGACCTGATCAAGGAGGACCGGCCGTATGCCGGCGTGCTGCTGGCCAGCTTCGGTTTCAATGCGCGCAGTGGCGACCGGCTGCAGACCACCCAGCTGGCGGTGGGCGTGGTCGGCCCCTGGGCACAGGGCAAGCAGGTGCAGGATGCGGTGCACGACCTTCTGGGCGACAAGAAGTTCGAGGGCTGGGACAACCAGCTGCACAACGAACCGGTGTTCATGCTGACCCACGAGCGCATGCGGCGCTGGCCGGCCGATGCCAGTGTCAACGCCGGCGGCTGGGGCTGGGATGCGATCAGCCACTACGGCGGTGCCATCGGCAATCTGGAGACCAAGGCCAATGCCGGTGGCGAGCTGCGTTTCGGCTGGAAGCTGCCCGATGATTTCGGCAGCACGCCGTTGCGCCCGGCGGGCGAGAACACGGCACCGACCCGCGGTGGCCGCCCCAGTGGCTGGTCCTGGCACCTGTTCGTGACCACCGACGCGGCCTGGATGATCCGAGACATCACCCTGGACGGCAACACGTTCCGCAGCAGCCACAGCGTGGACAAGCGCCATGTGGTGGCACAGGGCGGCTACGGCATCGCGGTGATGCGCGGGCGCTGGAAATTCGCGATGGCGCGTTACCACAGCACCCGCGAGTTCGATGGCCAGCGCCAGTCACCCGTGTTCGGCAGCTTCACCATCAGCCGCGCGCTGTAAGCAGGCAGGCCGCCGGTAGTGCCGGCCGCTGGCCGGCAGCCGGCAGATCCGGATGGGTTGCTGCGGGGCCGGCCGGCGGCCGGCTCTACCCCCCGTCCCGGATGGGTTGCTGGGAGCCGGCCAGCGGCCGGCTCTACCCCCGTCCCGGATGAATTGCTGGGGAGCCGGCCAGCGGCCGGCTCTCCCCCCCGTCCCGGATGGGTTGCTGGGAGCCGGCCAGCGGCCAGCTCTACCCCCCGTCCCGGATGGGTTGCTGGGGAGCCGGCCAGCGGCCGGCTCTACCCCCCGCGTGCGGGGGGAAGCGGCCTCCCGAAACAGAAAAGGCCGGCATTTGCCGGCCTTTTCGTTCACCACGCCGGGGCGTGGATCATTCCGATTCCCACCACATCCAGAAGCTGTCCCACAGGCGCTTGAAGAAACCGGCCTGTTCGACGGCGGCCACAGCCACCAGCGGCGCTTCGGCGATGACCTTGCCATCCAGCGTGACCTTCACGGTGCCGATCTGCTGGCCCGCGGTGAACGGTGCCTCCAGGGTCTTGGGCACGTCGATGCTCGGCTTCAGGTCGTTGTAGCGGCCGCGCGGCACGCTCACCAGCATCGGCTGGGCCACGCCCAGCTGCACCTTGTCGGTGGTGCCCTTCCAGACCTTGTGCTCGGCCACGGCCTTGCCCGGCTCGTACAGGCGATGGGTCTCGAAGAAGCGGAAGCCCCAGTTCAGCAGGGCCAGGCTGTCATCGGCACGCTGCTTTTCCGACGCACCGCCCAGCACCACGGCAATCAGGCGCTGGTCGCCACGCTGGGCCGAGCTCATCAGGCAGTAGCCGGCTTCGGAGGTGTGGCCGGTCTTGATGCCATCCACGCTGCCATCGCGCCACAGCAGCAGGTTGCGGTTCGGCTGCTTGATGTTGCCGACCTGGAATTCCTTGATCTTGTTGTACGCGTAGGTTTCCGGGTAATCACGCACCATCGCGCGGCCCAGCAGTGCCAGGTCGTAGGCGGTGCTGTGATGGCCTTCGGCGGTCAGGCCGTGGGCGTTGACGAAGTGCGAGTCCTTCATGCCGATCTTGGCGGCGTAGCTGTTCATCAGCGACGCGAAGGCTTCTTCGCTGCCGGCCACATGCTCGGCCAGGGCGATCGCGGCGTCATTGCCGGACTGGATCGCCATGCCCTTTTCCATGTCTTCCAGGCGTGCGGTCTGGTTGACCGGGAAGCCGCTGTAGCTGCCGTCGGTACCCGCACCACCCTCGCGCCAGGCGCGCTCGCTCATCATCACCTGGTCATCTGCACGGACCTTGCCGTTCTTGACCTCGGCGGCAACCACGTAGGACGTCATCACCTTGGTGATGCTGGCCGGGGCCAGCTGCTCGTGGATGTTCTCGCCGGCCAGCACCTGGCCGGTGGCGTAGTCCATCAGGACCCAGGCCTTGGACACGCTCGGCGCCGGGGCCGGCGGGGTCGCGACGGTGGCCGGGGCAGCTGCGGCGGCGGCAGGCGCCGGCGTGGCCGGGGTCGGCAGCGGCGTCTGGGCGGAAGCCAGGCCCACCACCAGGGTGGCGGCCAGGGCGGTGGCGGCGGAACGGAAATTCATTGGACAGCAGGCTCCAGGGGACGGCCAGGAATGGAGGGTGGAACGAAGCGGCCATTGTAAGGCCGGGCGAGCCTGGGCCGGCAGCACCAGCCCAGGCGGATCAATCCTTGACGATCTGCGGCGAACCCAGGCCCAGACCGGCGATGCGGCCGACAAGTTCCGCGGCACTGGCATGGTCGCTGGCGGGAACGCGCAGGCGGAACAGGGTACGGCCACCGGCGGCGATGTCGCTGATGGTCGCGCCGACAATGCCGGCCGCGTTGAGCTGGCCCATCGCGCGGTTGGCATTGTCGCGGCTGGAGAAGCTGGCGACCTGCACCATCACCGCGCCGACCACCTGCTGCGACAGGCTGGGGGCTGCTGCGGTGGCGGGCACCGTACGCACTGCGGCCGGCGCGACCGTGCGCGGCGCGGCGCTGGCGACTGCAACCGGCGCCGTTGTGGTGCTGCGCACCGGCGGTGCGCTCGGCGGCAGGCTGCTGACCGCCACGTCCGGCACCGCGCTGGCCACGCCCTGGGTGGTGGCCGGCTGGCCACGCGCAGGCGTGGCGTCGGCCGGCAGGCGCTTGACCAGGCGATCGATGTCGCTGTCGGCGGTGGCACGCGCGGCCGGTATCGGGCGCGCCCCGGCCACCGCGACCGCGGTTTCCGCGGCACGGCGCTCGCGGCGCGACGGCTTCTGCGCCAGCAGGTTGCTCTCGCCCGGCTGCAGCGCACGCACTTCCACGTTGCCGGTGCCGCGCTGGGTGATGCCCAGGCGCACTGCGGCGGCATAACTGAGATCGACCACGCGGCCGTCATGGAACGGGCCACGGTCGTTGACGCGCACGATGACCGATTCGCCGTTGTCCAGGTTGGTGACGCGGGCGAAGCTGGGCAGCGGCAGTGTCTTGTGCGCGGCGGTGAACTGGTACATGTCGTAGACCTCGCGGTTGGAGGTCAGGCGGCCATGGAACTTGGCGCCGTAGTACGACGCCGTGCCGCGCTCGACATAGTTGCGGGTGTCGTCGAGCACCTTGTACGACTTGCCCAGCACCACGTAGGGCGATTTGTTGCCGATCGCCGAACGCTCTTCGGCGGTCACTTCCGGCTCGGGAATGCAGGCGACGTTGGGAATGTAGTCCGGGGTGCTGTCACGCACGCCGGGTCTGTACAGGCCGCCGGCGGTGTAGTTGCCGCGCGTGTTCGGGTCTTCCTTGGCCGCCGCATACGGCGAACCCTCCGGGCAATGCGCCGGGCGCGCGCCGCGGCCCTGCACCACCGTGCCGCTGGGCTTGCCACCGTGGCCGGCCGTGGCCGGCTTCTTCGGCGCGCTGCTGCAGGCGGCCAGCGCGAAGACGATCAAGCTCGGGACCAGCCATCTGATGTTCATGCCGGGGGCAGCTCCTGTCCGGCGATGGCCTGGGACAACTGGAACACGGCCATCGCGTACATCTTCGAGAGGTTGTAGCGGGTGATCGCGTAGTAGTTCTGGAAGCCCAGCCAGTACTGCTTGCCCGTGCTGCCTTCCAGCGTGATCGGCGTGGCCGTGGCGCCCGGCTGCACCGGTGCGCTGGGCTGGTAGCCGCGCTGCGCCAGATCGGCCAGCGACCAGGTCGGCATCCACTCGGTCGGGTTGAATTCCTCGCGCCCCGGGGCCAGCGTGGCCGGTACGGCCACCTGGCCACCCCGGACCCAGCCGCCCTTCTTCACGAAGTAGTTGGCGATGGACGAGAACACATCGTCATAGCTGGTGAACAGGTCACGACGGCCATCGCCATTGCCGTCCACGGCGTAATCCAGGTAGCTGGACGGCATGAACTGGCCCATGCCCATCGCACCGGCATAGCTGCCCTTGAGCGTGGTGATGTCCAGCTTCTCCTCGCGGCCCAGCTCGAACAGCTTGGCCAGTTCGTCGCGGAAGAACAGCTCGCGGCGCACTTCGCGTTCCAGCTTGGCCGGGTCGCCACTGCGCGGGTAATAGAACGCCAGCGTGTACAGCGCATCGAGCACGCGGTGGTTGCCGGCATTCCTGCCATAGCTGGTTTCCACGCCGATGATCGCCACGATCACTTCGGCCGGCACGCCGGTGCGCTGCTGCACGCGATCCAGTTCGGCGCGGTGTTCGGCCAGGAACGCGCGGCCGCCATCGATGCGCGCCTTGCTGATGAACATCGGCCGGTATTCATTCCACGGCTTGACCCGTTCGGCCGGGCGCGACATCGCGGCGATGATCGGTTGGCGCACCTGTGCCTGGTCGAGCACGCTGCGGATCTGCTCCGGCTTCAGGCCATAGCGCTTGGCGGTATCGGCGATGAAGCGGTCCCGCGCGACCTCGAACGGGACCGGGGTGAGATCGACTGGCGGCGCGGTGGCGGCGGTGGCTTCAGGCGCGGCCTCGGCCGGGCCATGGGCCTTGGCGGCGGGCTGGCGCGGCGTGCTGCTGGCCTGGGGCGAAGACGGTGGGGACTTCGGCTGGGTCGCGCAGGCGACCAGGCCGAGGGTGAGCATGCAGGCCAGAGTGCGTCGAATCATCGTCGCAGGTTAGCAGGTCATGGATGAATTAAAACCCCTAACACCATGAATCACAACGATTTGCCCGCGTTCAGCGGGAAATGTGAAGACGTCGTGATCGGGCTTCCCCATTCAGTGAGAGGTTGCCGGTTGCGTCCCCATCCCCGCAGACGCAACCGGCGACCGGATCCGGTCGGTACCTGCGCGGCTGCCGCTCCCCAGTGGCAGTACCCCGCGCTCCCTGTACCCGTTGGATCAGTACTGCTTCCCGCCCGACGCCCCCTCGCGCTGCAACGATTGACGGCGCGCCGTGCCGAACGGGCCGCCATTGTGCAGGCCGATTACGACAAGTCCATTGATCAAGATCAACGCGGTGTAAAAGTGTGAACCAGCTAACGTTTTTTGCGGACTTTGGTCGGTGGGTGTATTGCTTCGCATTGTTGTGAGAACGCTTCCACAACAGGCACTGCGCAACGTCAGAGAGTTTCCAGCCAACGGCGCAGCCCCTCGTGGGTGGAGTCTGGGTGGTCGCAGAAAGCAGAAGCCGCGGGTGGGCCGGTCGGGTTGGGTACGCGGGGGACGCCGTGAATCCGTCCATGGAGGCTTGGCAGCCGCATCCATGCGGCTGACACCCCCGCGTACCCAACCCGACCGTCCTCTGACAGATTTCGGAGGTCTGCCACCCACGGAAAAGAAAAAGAAGATCAAAAGCGGATCGCGGCGCTGCGCTTGCTCGTGATCCGAGCATGGCTATGCCGGTCGTCCTGACCGGCACCCTTCGCGCCGTCGCCATGGGCGACGTTGGCAGCGGCTCCTGCCGCTGCCTTCGGCTCTACAGGAAGCAATGAAGCGGGCGGCCAAGCTGCTTTTGCTCTTGATCTTCTTTTTCTTTTCCGTGGGTGGACGAACACGGAATCTGCCAGCGGGCGGGTGGGTGGGCAGTGCGGGGTGTCCGCGGCATGGATGCCGCGGCCAAGCCCCCATGGATGGGTTCACGGCGTCCCCGCACTGCCCATCCACCCGGCCAGCCCTCAGCAATCCGGCTTTCAACGACCGATTCCACCCACGAGGGGCTGCGCCGTTGGCTGGAAACCCTATCCCCCGTGCACGGGCCGGTGCCCACGCACCGCCATCACCAACCCGATGCCGGCCAACAGCGAAACCGCCGAGGTCCCGCCGTAACTGATCAGCGGCATCGGAATGCCCACCACCGGCAGCAGGCCGGAGATCATTCCACCGTTCACCAGTACGTAGACGAAGAAGGCCAGGCCCAGGCTGCCGGCCAGCAACCGCGCATGCGTGTCGCGCGCGTGCACCGCAATCCACAGGCAACGCCCCACCACGAACAGGTACAGCGCGAACAGCGTCGCCACGCCGATCCAGCCGAACTCTTCGGCCAGCACCGAAAACGCGAAGTCGGTGGTGTATTCGGGCAGGAAATCCAGCGTGGCCTGGGTGCCCTGCCCCCAACCGCGTCCCTGCCATCCCCCGGAGCCGATCGCGATGCGCGACTGCAGGATGTTCCAGCCGGTGCCCAGGGGGTCGGCCGCCGGATCGAGGAAGGTCAACACGCGGTCCTTCTGGTATTGCCGCAACAGCCCGAACCACGCCAGCGGCGCGGCCACTGCCAGCCCCGCCGCACCGGTCGCCACCCAGCCCCAGTGCAGGCCTGCCAGCAACAACGCGAACACGCCGCTGGCGGTGACCAGCGTGGCGGTGCCGAGGTTGGGCTGCATCAGGATCAGCAGCGCCGGCGCGCCGATCAGCACCGCGGCGGTCAGTACCGTGCGTGGCGACGGCGGCAGCGGTTGCCGGTGCAGGTACCAGGCCATCATCAGCGGCAGGCTGAGCTTGAGCAGCTCCGACGGCTGCAGGTAGAACACGCCGAGGTTCAGCCAGCGCTGCCCGTATTTGCCGGTACCGATCACGTACACCGCCATCAGCGGCAGCATCGACAACGCATACAACGCCGGTGTCCACGCGCGCAGGCGCAGCAGCGAAACACGCGACAGCAGCCACATGGCCAGCAGTCCACCGGCAAAGCGCGCCGCCTGCCCGGCCACCGGCCCGGACACACTGTGCAGCACCGCCAGGCCCGCGCCCATCAGGATCAGCAATGCGACCAGCAACGGCAGATCGATCGTGCGCACTGCCTCACGGCAGCCGCCAAACAGTCGTTTCCATTCCACGCGCAGCACGCTAGCAACGGGCGCTTGCGTGAAGCTGTCAGGGTGTTTCCGCTCCCGGACTCAGCCGTAGCCGCCGTGCACCGGGTTGTGGCTGCGCACCGCCATCACCAGCCCGAAGCCAGCCAGCAGCGACACCGCCGAGGTACCGCCGTAGCTGATCAGCGGCATCGGCACGCCCACCACCGGCAGCAGGCCGGAAATCATCCCGCCGTTGACCAGCACGTAAACGAAGAACGCCAGGCCAGTGGCACCGGCCAGCAGGCGCGAATAGGAATCGCGCGATTGGCTGGCAATCCACAGGCAACGCCCGATCACCAACAGGTACAGCGCCAGCACGGTGGCCACGCCGATCCAGCCGAACTCCTCGCTCAGCACCGAGAACGCGAAGTCGGTGGTCTGCTCGGGAATGAAGTTCAGGTGCGACTGCGAGCCCTCGCCCCAGCCCTTGCCGTCGAAGCCACCGGAACCGATCGCGATCTTCGACTGGATGATGTTCCAGCCGGCGCCCAGCGCATCCATCTCCGGGTCCAGGAACATCATGATGCGGTCCTTCTGGTACGGCCGCAGCAGCCAGAACCACGCCACCGGCGCGACTGCGGCCACGCCGCCCACGCCCAGGCCCACCCACCACCACGGCAGGCCCGCCAGCAGCAGCACGAACACGCCACTGGCGGCGATCAGCACGCCGGTACCGAAGTCCGGCTGCAGCATCACCAGGCCGGTCGGCACGCCGATGATGACCAGCGCGGTCAGCACCGTGCTGAAGCGCGGCGGCAGCGGCATCCTGTGCAGGTACCAGGCCACCATCATCGGCAGGCTGACCTTCAGCAGCTCGGCCGGCTGCAGGTAGAAGAACTTCAGGTCCAGCCACTGCCGGCCGTACTTGCCGGTGCCCAGCACGAACACCGCCAGCAACGGGATCATCGAGATCGCGTAGATCATCGGCGTGGCCGAGCGGATGCGCAGGATCGAGACCCGCGAGATGCCCCACAGCGCGGCCATGCCCACTGCGAAACGCGCGCCCTGGGCCATCACCAGGCTGTCGCCACCGGCGCTCTTCAGGGTGGCCAGGCCGATCAGCATCAGCGCGCCCAGCGCCAGGCACAGCACCCAGTCCAGGGTGCTGAAGAAGCGGCGCAGCATGTCGCCGGCCCAGCGCAGGAAGACGCTCATCGTGCAGGCCCCGCGTGGGTCGGGCGTGGCGTGGCCGGCAGCGCGGCCGCCGCCGGTGCATCCGGTTGCGGTGCGGGCGCGGGCGCCGGCGCTGGCACGCCGATCAGCACCGGATGGTCCCCGAGCTGCGCGGCGGCAAGGTCGCCTGCCTGGCGCGCGCCCGCGTCCTCGTTGTCGAACGCGGTGGCGCCGATGGCCGTGGTGCCGCGCTCGCTGTCCAGCGGCTGCATGCCCTCGGGCATCTTGCCCAGCAGGTAGGCATCGAACACCTTGCGTGCGATCGGTGCGGCGGCCGAGCCGCCGTAGCCGCCGCCTTCCACCGCCACCGCAATCGCGATCACCGGGTTCTCGACCGGCGCGAAACCCACGAACAACGCGCGGTGGCGCAGGTGCATCGGCAGGCTCTTCGGATTCACCGCAGCGGTGCCCTTGCGGCTGATGACCTGCGCGGTGCCGGTCTTGCCGGCCATCACGTACGGCGCACCCACCGCCACGCGCCAACCACTGCCGCCAGGCCGCATGGTCGCCATCATGCCCTCGCGCACGGCCTGCACGTTGTTGGGGTTGGGACTGATCGGCTTGCTTTCGCCGGCCGGCATGGCCGTCCAGTCGCTGTCGAATCCTTCGCGCTGCTGGATCACCAGGTGCGGGGTGCGCAGCTGGCCGTCGGCCAGCGCGCTGACGCCGCGCGCCAGCTGCAGCGGGGTCACCTTCCAGTCGCCCTGGCCGATGCTGATGTTGACCGTGTCGCCCGGGAACCAGGCTTCCTTGCGGGTCTTCCGCTTGTAGGCCGGCGACGGCAGGATGCCGCCGATTTCGCCGGTGAGGTCGATGCCGGTCGGCTGGCCGAAGCCGTAGTACTCCATGTAATGGTCGAAGCGCTCGATGCCCAGGTCCAGCGCCAGCTTGTAGTAATAGGTGTTGACCGACTCGGCGATGGACTTGCGCAGGTCGGTCCAGCCGTGGCCGCCACGATGCGCATCACCCCAGCCACGGGAAGTGCCGGGCAGGTAGAACATGCCGGTGGACAGCACCTTGTCTTCCGGGCGGCGCACGCCCGAATCCAGGCCGGCCAGGCCGATCAGCGGCTTCAGCGTGGAACCGGGGGCAACGCCACCGAGCACCAGGCGGTTGAACTGCGGCCGCGACGGGTTTTCGTTCAATGCCTTGAAGTCGGCATGGGAAATGCCGTTGACGAACAGGTTCGGATCGTAGGACGGCAGGCTCACCATCGCCAGCACTTCGCCGGTGCGCGGGTCCATGGCCACCGCCGAGCCTTCCTGGTCGCCGAAGGCAGCGACCATGGCGCGCTGCAGGTCGGCGTCGATCGACAACCGCAGATCGGCACCAGACTGCGCGGCAACGCGGCCGATGGTGCGGATCGCGCGGCCCTGCACATTGGTCTCGACCTGTTCGTAGCCGACCCGGCCACGCAGCTGCTGCTCGTAATAGCGCTCCAGCCCGGATTTGCCGATGTGCGTCAGCGCGGCATTGCCTTCGCCGAGGATCTCCAGATCCTTGTCATCGACGCGACCGACGTAGCCGATGATGTGCGCGAACAGATCGCCATACGGATAGCGCCGGGTCAGGTAGGGTTCCAGCTCGACCCCCGGGAACCGCCAGCGGTCGACGGCAAAGCGCGCCATCTCCTCGTCGCTCATGCGCAGCTTCAGCGTGACCGGCAGGAACTTGCGGCGCGCCTTGCGCGACTTGTTGAACGCTTCCAGCTCTTCCGGGCTGATGCTGATGATCTTCGCCAGCCCTTCCAGGGTGGCGTCCATGTCCTTGACCTTGTCCGGGGTGACGTCCAGGCGGAACGCCGGCACGTTCTCGGCCAGCAGGCGGCCGTTGCGGTCGTAGATCATGCCGCGCCCGGGCACCACCGGCCGCGGCTTGATGCGGTTGGCTTCCGAGCGCGTGGCGTAGACATCGTGGTCCAGCACCTGCAGCTTGAAGTACCAGCCGCCCAGGCCCAGCAGGCAGACCAGCACGCCCAGGAAGCCGAGCGCCGCGCGACGGCGGAACTGCTCGGCTTCGGCGTGCGGATTCTTGACCTGGCGGCGCGGAATCATGGCTCAGCGCCCGCGCTTGCCGAAGCGCACCGCGTCCAGCAGCACGAACACCAGCGGCCACAGGCCCATGCCCAGCAGCGGCGCCCACCAGTACGACCACGGCAGGGTCGGTTCGCCCACCAGGATGTGCACCAGCGCGCTGACGATGCGGTCGTTGAACAGCAGGCCACCGATGGCCAGCATCTGCTGCGACATCGGGAAGAAGCGGATGCGGGCGCGGAAGCGCTGCAGGATGAAGGCCAGCATCACCAGCCGCAGCGCCTGTTCGCCGAGGACACCGCCGTACAGCAGGTCGGCGACCACGCCGCTGGCGAAGGCGATGCCCAGGCCGACGCGCTCGGGCGCTTCGATGACCCAGTACGCCAGCACCAGCGCCAGCCAGTACGGGCGCAGCGGCTGCAGCAGCGCCGGCAACGGCAGCAGGCCCAGCAGCAGCGCCACCACCAGGCTGGCCGGCAGCACCCACGGGTTGTCGCGCAGGCGGCTCATCGCTGCGCCTCCGGCGTGGTCGGTTGCCGGCCAGCGGCCGGCACTACCGGAGCAGCAGGATCAGGCGAGGATGCGGGGGCAACAGTCCTCGTTTGCGACGAGGGCTGTGGCCGGCCAGCGGCCGACACTACCGGGGCGCTGACCGGAGCTGGCGTCGTTGCCGCTGGCGCGATCCCCACAGGCACGGTGGCGCCGGTGGCCGGGCCACCCGGGGCGGTTTCTTCCAGCTGCAGGCGCAGCTCCGGCGGAATGCGGATCGCCGCGCCCGGGCGCAGCAGCAGCACGTCGCGGCCGCGGTCGAGCTGCGCCGCCGGCTTCAGTTCGCCGACCAGGAACGCATGGGTGTCGTCCGGGCGCAGGCCGGTGATGGTGCCGACCGGGAAGCCGGCCGGGAAACGCCCGCCAAGACCGGAGGTGACGATCTCATCGCCCACTTCCACCCCGGCGCTGAGCGGAATATCGCGCAGCTCCAGCGTGTCGCCGCGGCCGTAGACGATCAGGCGCACGCCGTTGCGGGCCACGGTGACCGGCACCGCGTGGTCGGGATCGGTCAGCAGCAGCACGGTGGAGGTGCCGCCGGTCACGCTGATCACCTGCCCCATCAGGCCGCCGGCGTCGATCACGGCCTGGCCGACGTGCACGCCTTCGCGGGCGCCAGCGTCGAGCACCAGGCGCTGCTTCACCGGGTCCAGGTCGATGTCCAGGATCGGCGCCAGCTGCACGTCCAGGCCGCTGCGCTCGGCCACGTTCAGCAGTTCGCGCAGCTGCGCGTTGTCCAGCGCGGCGGTCTGCAGGCGGGTCAGGCGCGCGTTGGCCAGCAGCAGCTGGTTGCGCAGTTCGCGGTTCTCGGCGACCAGCTGGGTATGGCTGGCGGCGGAATCCTTGACCTGGTTGCCGAGCTTGCCGGGCAGGCCGGCCAGGGCCCACACCGGCTGCACCAGGCTGTTGGCCTGCTCGCGCAGGCGCGCCAGCCAGCCGGCCTGGTCATCGAGCACGATCAGGGTGATGGCCAACGCGAGATAGGCCAGCAACCGCAGGGGGCTGGCGGCATCACCGGATCGGGAGGCGACGGGAGGACCGGCGTAGGGCGGCACGGCGACGATTCAACTGGCAGAAGGCGGAAGGGAAACACGCGGACGCCCCGCCGGTGCCGGCCCGCCTTCACGGCGGGCCGCACCCCGGAAGGGCGCGGCGGGCAGGAACGGCCGGGACGGCTTATTCCGGCGCAAAGAACTCGTTGCCGTGCATGTCCACCAGCTCCAGCGCACGACCGCCGCCGCGGGCCACGCAGGTCAGCGGATCGTCGGCCACCTGCACGTGCAGGCCGGTTTCCTCGGAAATCAGGCGATCCAGGTCGCGCAGCAGGGCGCCACCACCGGTCAGCACGATGCCGCGCTCGGCGACGTCGGCGCACAGTTCCGGCGGGGTCTGCTCCAGCGCCAGCTTGACCGCGCTGACGATGCCCGACAGCGGTTCGTGCAGGGCCTCGAGTACCTCGTTGGAGCTGATCTTGATCATCTTCGGCACGCCCTCGGCGAGGTTGCGGCCGGAGATTTCCATCTCGATCACTTCCGCCTGCGGGTAGGCGCAGCCCAGCTCGACCTTGATGCGCTCGGCGGTGGCTTCACCGATCAGCATGCCGTGGTTGCGGCGCACGTAGTTGGTGATCGACTCGTCGAAGCGGTCGCCGCCGATGCGGACCGAGGCCGAATAGACGATGCCGTTGAGCGAGATCACTGCCACTTCGGTGGTGCCGCCGCCGATGTCGATGACCATCGAGCCACGGGCCTCGGTGACCGGCATGCCGGCGCCGATCGCGGCGGCCATCGGCTCTTCGATCAGGAACACGTCACGGGCACCGGCTTCCTCGGCCGATTCCTTGATCGCGCGGCGCTCGACCTGGGTCGAACCGGCCGGCACGCAGACCAGCACGCGCGGGCTCGGGCGCAGCACGCGCGACTTGTGCACCTTCTTGATGAAGTGCTTGAGCATCGCCTCGGTGTAGGTGAAATCGGCGATGACGCCGTCCTTCATCGGGCGGATGGTGGTGATGTGGCCCGGGGTACGGCCGAGCATCTGCTTGGCCTCGGCGCCCACGGCTGCCACCGAGCGGGTGCCACCGATGGCACGGTCCTGGCGCACGGCCACGACCGACGGCTCGTTCAGCACGATCCCCTGCCCGCGCACGTAGATGAGGGTGTTGGCCGTGCCCAGGTCGATGGACAGGTCGTTGGAGAACATGCCACGGAGTTTCTTGAACATCTGAGGAAGGAGTCCTGAGGGGTGTCGTGCCCGCCGCGGGATGGCGAAAAAATGGGCAGAAATCGAGGCCGACAAGCCTAGCAACCCGCCTGCCGCCGAGCAAGGAAAAAACTAGCTGAACCCGCGTCTTCACAGGCTTTCGGCCTGATCGGGCATCACCCGGTTCTGGCCCTGAGCGGCACCAGCGGGTAACCTTTGCGCCGTCGGGCGCCCAAGGGCGCCGTTTGCTTGCCCGCTGAACCGGGCCGGCCCACCCCAAAATTCACCGCATAGGCTTACATCGATGTCCGCTCTGATCTGTGGTTCTCTTGCCTTCGACACCATCATGGTGTTCCCGGACCAGTTCAAGAATCACATCCTGCCGGACAAGGTGCACATCCTGAACGTGTCTTTCCTGGTGCCGCGCATGCGCCGCGAGTTCGGCGGCTGCGCCGGCAACATCGCCTACAACCTGCACCTGCTGGGCGGCCAGCCGATCCCGATGGGCACCGTGGGTTCGGACTTCGGCCCGTACCGCGAGTACTTCGAAGGCCTGGGCATCGACCTGTCGCGCGTGCGCGTGATCGATGAGCTGTTCACCCCGCAGGCGTTCATCACCACCGACCACGACAACAACCAGATCACCGCCTTCCACCCGGGCGCGATGATGCGTTCCTACGAGAACCATGTGCGCGGCGTGCCGGGCGTGACCCTGGGCCTGGTCGGCCCGGACGGCCGCGAAGGCATGATCCAGAACGCGCAGGAATTCCACGAGGACGGCATCCCGTTCATCTTCGACCCGGGCCAGGCCATGCCGCTGTTCAACGGCCCTGAGCTGCGCGCCTTCATCGATCAGGCCGACTATGTGGTGGTCAACGACTACGAGTCGAACCTGCTGCAGGAGCGCACCGGCTGGGACGAAAAGGAGATCGTCAGCCGGGTCAAGGCCTACATCACCACCCGCGGCCCGAAGGGCGCGGTCATCCACACCCCGGAAAAGAGCTACGACATCCCGCCGGCGCACGAGCGCCGCGTGGTCGACCCGACCGGCTGTGGCGACGCCTTCCGCGCCGGCCTGATCTACGGCATCCAGAAGGGCTACGACTGGCTGACCATCGGCCGCATGGGCAACCTGATGGGCGCACTGAAGGTCGAGCATCCGGGCACGCAGAACCAGCGCTTCACCTTCGATGAGTTCAACGAGCAGTTCAAGCAGCAGTTCGGTTACGCGCTGGGCGCGTAAACCGAACTGCCCGCGCATTCCACCTTATCCCTGCGCCTTCGGCGCGCTCCCGTGAACAACAAGGGGGGCTTTCCACCCGATGCGCTGCTGGGAATGCTGTTGGTAGGTGTCGACCTTGGTCGACACTGCCGGCCAGCGGCCGGCACTACCCCTTCTGCTGCCAGGCCGCCAACAGCGCGCGGCAATCGGCGAAATGCCAGTCGGCCCGGCCCGGCCATGGGTTCTCCGGCAGATTGACCAGCACGGTGTGCGTGCCTGCGGCACGGCCGCACTCCAGGTCGTAGGCGTGGTCGCCAACCATCACCGCCTCCGCCGCTGCAATGCCCCAGCGCCGCAGGTGCTGCTGCAGGCCATCCGGCGAGGGCTTGGGCACCGCTTCATCACGGCCGACGATGTCGGCATCATCGAACAGTTCCCCGACCCCGATCGCCTCCAGCGTCAGCTTCGCCAGCGCATGGTCGTTGCGGGTCAGGATGCCCAGCCGGCACCCGGCGGCCGCCAGCGCGCGCAGCAGCGTCACCGCACCCGGCGCGGGCAGCGCGTCCTCGGCCAGCGCGCGCTCGTGATCCAGCAACCACGCGCGCTTGGCCTGCGCCGGCGCATCCGGCAGCGCCGCGATATGGTCGAGGATGTCTTCCTCGGCCGCGATCTGCAGCGCACGGCGGATCGCGGCGAAATCATGCACGGCCACCGTCAGCGTGCCGTCCATGTCGAATACCCAGTGCCGGATCGCGGACAACGCGTGCACTGCGCTGCCCGCCGCCCCCGTCACTGCCACCACTGCGGCATGCGGCTGGCGTCGACGCCACCGGTTTCGAACACCGCCGTGCGGGTGCCGCCGGCCTTGACCGGGAACTCGATGCTGATCGACTTGCCCTTGCGCGCCAGCTTCCACAGCGCCTTCTGGTCGGTGATGAACAGGGCGATGGCTTCATCGGTCTTCGGGCGCCACGCGGCCATCGATACCGGCTTGCCATCGTCCACGGTCACCTTCACCGTGCACTGCGGGCAGCGGAAATCACCGGCCTGCAGCACCAGGTAAGCGTGCCGCTTCCACTCCGGGTGATCGCGGAACACCAGCTGCACCGGCTTGGCGCCGCTGCCATCCACGTCCACCCGTTCCTTGCTGTAGATCTGCGCCGACACCTGGTTGCCCTTGCTGCCCACCGGGATCTGGTTGTACTGCCACAGCGCCTGCATGCGGCGCAGGTCGCGGGCGGCATCGCCCTTGGCCTTGACCTCGTCGAAGCCGGCGGCAATGCGTTCGGCGGCGGCGGTGTCCTTGTACTGGTCCAGCAGCGAGGCGCCATGCAGGCGCGCGCGTTCCCAGTCCTGCGCGGCCACGGCCATGTCGTACTGCTTGGCCACGTCCTCGGCCTTGGCTTCCTTCTGCGCCTGCACGGCGGCCGCGGCGGCTTCCTGCGCCTTGCGCTCTTCCTCGGGGTTGCTGCAGCCGGCCAGGGCCAGCATGCAGGCGGTGAGCAGGATCAGTCGTTTCATGGCGGAGGTCCTATGCGAGTGCATCCCGATTCTATCGGCAGCGAAAAGCGGATACACCAACGGCGGGTTTCCCCGCCGTTGGTGGTGAAGCAATGACCGGTTGCCGGCCAGCGGCCGGCACTACCGCTTACTTGGCTTCGGCCTTGGCCAGCATGTCCTGTACCGAGGCCGTGGTGATCGGGTGGTAGCCCGGCTTGGCCTTTTCGAAGGCCTGCTTGGCCAGCTCCAGCCCCTTCGGGGTCTTCACCAGTTCGGCGTAGATCGGCAGGATCAGCTTGCGACGGCCGACGCGTTCGATGAACGCAGCGGCGCCTTCATTGGCCTGCTCGTAGCCGCTGCGGATCGCCAGCGGGTACCAGCGCATGGCGATTTCGCCATTCGGGGTGCCAGTGAAGTGGAACGACTTGTCCAGCGTGGCCAGCTTGTCCAGCGGCTGGGTCGCGCCCAGGCCGTCGATGAAGCGCACCCATTCCTGCGTGCTCCAGTCGGCGATGACCTGGCTGCTGGGCACGGTGCCGGCGCTGGCGAAGGCAATGCGCGCGGTATCGACGCTGCTGAAGTTGCGCGACTGCGCCTTGGCCGCAAACGCCGGGATGCCCGGCTCGTCCAGCCACGCCTTCAGTTCGGCCTCGGTCACGGCCGACGGATTCTTCGGCAGCAGGTTCTTCTTCATGTACGCGACGAACTGGTCGGTGTTCGCGCTCTGGAAGGCGTGGTCATCGAACCAGCCCCGCAGGAACGGATCGAAGGTCTCACGGCCGAAGCGCTGCTCCAGGAACTCCAGGAACCATGCACCCTTGACGTAGGCGACCTGGCTGAGCGCTTCGTCGGGGTCGCGCTCGTTCAGCGGCGGCAGCGCCAGCGCCTGGTCGGCCGGGCTCATGTCCTTCACTTCGGCCAGCAGGTCGGTCTGGTCGATCTGCTTCTCCATCTCGGCCATCTCCTTGCCGTACAGGGCTTCGGTGATGCGGCCCTGGACGTAGGTGGTGAAGCCTTCATTGAGCCAGATGTCCTTCCAGCTGGCGTTGGTCACCAGGTTGCCCGACCAGCTGTGCGCCAGTTCGTGGGCGACCAGCGAGACCAGCGACTTGTCGCCGACGATCACGGTCGGGGTGGCGAAGGTCAGGCGCGGGTTTTCCATGCCGCCGAACGGGAACGACGGCGGCAGCACCAGCATGTCGTAGCGGCCCCAGCGGTATTCACCGTACAGCTTCTCGGCGGCACCGATCATCTTCTCGGTGTCTTCGAATTCCTTGGCGGCCTTGTTGACCATGGTCGGCTCGGCCCAGACGCCGGAGCGGCCGGAGATCGGCTCGAACACCAGGTCACCGGCGGCGATGGCCAGCAGGTAGGACGGAATCGGCTGCGGCATCTTGAAGGTGTAGTCACCGTCACGCGCGGCCTTCGGATCGTTGTCGGCGCTCATCAGCACCATCACGTCCGGGCGCGAGACCACGTGCGCGCTGTAGGTGAAGCGCACGCTCGGGGTGTCCTGCAGCGGCACCCAGGAGCGGGCATGGATGGCCTGCGACTGGCTGAACATGAAGGGCAGCTTCTTGCCCTCGGTCATCGACGGCGCCAGCCACTGCAGGCCCGAGGCGGTCGGTGCAGTGTGGTAGGTCACTTCCACCTTGGCCGGCTGCTCCGCGGCCTCGATGGTCAGCTTGCTGCCGAACACCTTGTCGGCCGGGGCCAGTTCGAACTTCAGCGGGCTGCGCGCGCCATCGGCGGCGACGGCCTCGACCTTGGACACGGTCAGCTCGCGGGTGTCGAGCACCAGCTGGCTGGCGTCCTTCTGCTTCCATTCCAGCGTATAGGTGGCGGTACCGCCGATCTGCATCTGGTCGAAGTCCAGCTTCAGATCCAGCGCGATGTCCTTGATGACGACCTTGTCCGGCTCGGCGTACGAGCTTTCGTCGTGGCTGCGGTTCTCGGCGTTCACGGGGGCGGCGGGGGCCTTGGCGGCAGTCGGGGCGGCGGCGGGCGCGGCCGCCTCCTGGGAGCAGCCGGCGGCCAGGGCCACGGCCAACGGAAGGAGCATCAGCGGATTACGCATGAATCGGGACCGTTACGGGGATCAAACCCCAATGGTACCTCCCTCCGGCCGCGCAGGCGTTGCGCGGTGCGGGGTAATGGCGGCCCACAGCACCGGTAGTGCCGGCCGCTGGCCGGCATCCGCACGGACGATGACCGGGCACGGGGATGCCGGCCAGCGGCCGGCACTACCCGGACACCGGGCTTACAGCTTGTAGCCGGAGTGGATCGAGACGATGCCGCCGGTCAGGTTCTTGTAGTGGCAGCGCTCGAAGCCGGCCTGCCCCATCATCGCCTTCAGTTCGTCCTGCGGCGGGTGCTTGCGGATGCTCTCGGCCAGGTACTGGTAGCTGTCCGAATCGTTGGCGAACAGCTTGCCCAGCCTGGGCAGGATCTTGAACGAGTGGAAGTCGTAGATCGGCTTGAACCAGTCCGCCGTCACTTCGGAGAATTCCAGCACGCGGGCCTGGCCGCCCACCTTCAGCACGCGGTACATCTCGCGCAGGCCGGCGTCCTTGTCGGTCACGTTGCGCAGGCCGAAGGCAATGGTGACCAGATCGAAGCTGTTGTCCGGGAACGGCAGGGCTTCGGCATTGCACTGCACGTAGTCCAGGCCCAGCACCAGGCCGCGGTTGGTCAGGCGGTCACGGCCGACCGACAGCATGCCGGCGTTGATGTCGCCCAGCACCACCGAACCCTCGGCGCCGACGCGCTCCTTCAGCAGGGCGGCGATGTCGCCGGTGCCGCCGGCCAGGTCCAGCACGCGGTCGCCCGGCTTCACCTGCGCGGTCGCCACGTAGTAGCGCTTCCACGCCCGGTGCACGCCCAGGCTCATCAGGTCGTTCATCAGGTCGTAGTTGCGCGCGACCGAGGTGAACACCTGGCCGACCAGCTTCTGCTTGTCCTTGGCGGCGACGTCGCGGAACCCGAAATGGGTGGTACCGGCTTTGTAGGGGGATTCGCTCATGCCCCCGATTATCGCACCGCCGGGGGCCAGCGGCACCCCCTGCCCGTATCATGGCGGGCCACGACTTACCGGAGCCCCACATGATCACCACGCCCGACTACCAGGCCCTGCTGCAGACCGCCATCGCCGAAGCCCGCCAGGGCCTGGCCGAAGGCGGGGTGCCGATCGGCGCGGCGCTGTACCACAACGACGGGCGCCTGCTCGGCTGCGGCCACAACCGTCGCGTGCAGGAAGGTGACCCGTCGGTGCACGGCGAGACCGACGCCTTCCGCAAGGCCGGCCGCCAGCGTCGCTACCAGGACACCATCATGGTCACCACCCTGGCCCCGTGCTGGTACTGCTCCGGGCTGGTGCGCCAGTTCAACATCGGCACCGTGGTGGTGGGCGAATCGCGCACGTTCCAGGGCGGCATCGACTGGCTGCGGGAGAACGGCGTCAACGTGATTGACCTGGACAACCAGGAATGCGTGGACCTCCTGGGTGATTTCATCAGCCGCCACCCGGACATCTGGAACGAAGACATCGGTGAATGAGCAGCGCAGCGCCTGCCGTTCCACCCGTTTAATGAACGCTTCAGTGCCGGCACGTTCTAGTGCCGGCAGCGTTTGCGGCCATCACTGTGACCTTGTGCACAGTCAGGGAGCGGGCCTGCACACGTTGCGGTAACACTCGCCCCCGCCAACACGCCTACGGTGGGGTTCACCGGGGCTCCTTTCCCCGGCGGAGCCAGCCATGTGCGCGCACGCCGTACGCCCTACGCCAGACCCGATTCTTGCCCCGATCCGCGACCGCCTGCAGCACCAGTTCGCGCTGCATCGGCGCGGTGCATTGTTCTGGACCGCCTACCAGGGGCTGCAGCTGGAACTGGCGCGCAGCCATCCGCTGGAGCATGAGCGCCTGTGCAACGCCATGGCCGACATGGCCGAAGACCTCGGCGCCGTCGAGCATGCGCAGCTCATAGGCAATCGCAACGCCGGCTCCACATCCCGCTGACACGGCATGCACCGGCGCATACGCCACACTGCGATCACCCCCCACTCCCATCCACCTCAACCGATTGGATCGACATGCACGCTGAAGTTCCCGCCATTCCCCCGGTCATCAACGTTGACGCCGAGCTTGATCACTGGCGCCGCCAGCATGCCGACGGCGCGCTGCCGCACAACTCGTTCGGCTCCTACGTGCCGTGGATCAAGTTCGCCTGTGATTCGCTGATCACCCAGCCGCGCGCCAGCAATGCGCAGCGCGACGAGATGTTCCAGACCCAGTACGCCCTGCAGATCATGCCCCGCCTGAGCGAAGCCCAGGCCCGCGAATTCGTCGACCGTTGCTGGCAGCACGTCTACCAGAGCAGCCCGGTACGCCTGCAGGACGCGCCGCGCCTGCGCGCCTGAGCTGCGGCGAAGCGGCTGCACGGTCCCTGCACGAGCCACTACCGATCATCCTCGTCACCTGAGTGGGACGGACGACGATGAAAGCACGCAACCTGTTCAACACCATCGCCAAGAAGGCCGCGGCAGCCACCGGCTCGCCCTGGACCTTCCTGGCCGCCGTGACCATCGTGGTGGTCTGGGGCATCAGCGGTCCGGTGTTCGGCTTCAACGACACCTGGCAGCTGGTGATCAATACCGGCACCACCATCATCACGTTCCTGATGGTGTTCCTGATCCAGCACACGCAGAACGCGGACACTGCCGCGATGCAGATCAAGCTGGACGAGCTGATCCGCGCGACCAGCGAGGCCAACAACGAGCTCCTGGACCTGGAAGAACTGGACGAGGAGCGGCTGGAAGAAATCCGGCGCGAGTACGAGCAGATGGCACGCGAAGCTGGCGACGCGCTGGCGCGCGTCCGCGCCTGCCACGCCGCGCGGCGTGACGACGAAGCGGTCTAGCCCTGTAGTGACACTGCCGGCCAGCGGCCGGCACTACCCTCGATCATCAAGGTAGAGCCGGCCGCTGGCCGGCTGTCCTTCAGCCGCGCTCGTGCCAGCCACCGCCCAGCACCTTGTACAGGGTGATGCGGTTGGACTGCTGCGCCAGCTGGGCCTGCAGCTGGGTCTTCTGCGCGTTGTAGGCGGTGCGCCGTGCGTCGAGCAGGGTCACGAAGCTGTCCAACCCGGCGTCATAGCGCGCCTGCGACAGCCGATTGGCCTGCTCGGCCGCCTCCACCAGGCGCTGCTGCGCGCTGACCTGCTCGTCCAGGCTGACGTTCAGCGCCAGCGCGTCGGCGGTTTCGCGGAAGCCCACCTGGATCGCCTTCTCGTACTGCGCCAGCGCGATATCGCGGTCGGCATTGGCGATGGCGAGGTTGGCGCGCAGCTTGCCGCCCTGGAAGATCGGCAGGGTGATCTTCGGCAGGAAGCTCCACACGCGGGTGCCGCTGTCGAACAGGTTGGACAGTTCGGTCGAGCCACTGCCGATGCTGCCGGTCAGCGAAATGCTCGGGAAGAACGCCGCACGTGCCGCGCCGATGTTGGCGTTGGCGGCCAGCAGCTGGTGCTCGGCGGCCATGATGTCCGGGCGCTGCAGCAGCACGTCGCTGGGCAGGCCCGCCGGCGGCGGCGCCAGCGCGAGCAGCTGCGGGCCGATGCTGTCCGGCAGCAATGCCGGATCCAGCTGGCCACCGGCCAGCAGCGCCAGCGCATTGCGGTCCTGGGCCAGCTGCCCGCGCAGGCGCGCGGCATCGGTGCGTGCGGTCTCGACCAGGGTGCGGGTCTGGGTCAGCTCCAGGGCGGAGCTGCCACCGCGTTCGTGGCGTGCCTCGGCCAGGCGCAGCGAATCCGCGTAGGTCTTCAGCGTGGCCTCGGCAATCTTCAGCTGCTGCGCATCGGCACCATAGGTCAGCCACGCGGTGGCGGTCTCGGCGACCAGGCTCAGCTGCGCGTTGCGGCGGTTGGCGGCCACGGCGAAGTACTGCTGCAGCGCCGCTTCGCTGAGGTTGCGGACGCGGCCGAACAGGTCCAGCTCGAACTCGGCCACGCCAACACCGGCGGTGAACTGCTCGGTGACGCCGGCGTCGGTGCCCTGGCGCTGCATCTGCCCGGTCACGGCCACGCCGGGCACGCGGTCGGCGCGCTGCACGCGGTACTGCCCCCGCGCGCGTTCAACGTTGAGCACGGCCACGCGCAGGTCGCGGTTGTTCTGCAGCGACTGCTCGATCACCTGCTGCAGGCGCCGATCAGTGAAGAAGTCGCGCCAGCCGACGGCGGCGACATCGGCGACCTGGCCCTGCGCGGCCTCGGCCGGCCACTGCGCCGGGATGGCCGGCGCGACGGCGGTGTCCTTCGGCGCCAGGGTGGAGCAGCCGGCGAGCGCGAGCGCGGCGGCAATGGAGAGGAACAGGGATGCACTTTTCATGGGAATGGCTTCCATCGGTACTGCCGGATGGCAGGAGGTAGTGCCGGCCGCTGGCCGGCAACCTCGTTGGATTCACATCAAGCAAGCAGTAGGTGCCGGCCAGCGGCCGGCACTACCGATTCGCTTACGTCGCGGACTTGCGCTTGAACACGCGCTGCACCACCACGAAGAACAGCGGCACGAAGAACACGCCGAGCACGGTGCCGACGATCATGCCGCCCAGCACGCCGGTGCCGATCGCCTGCTTGGCGCCGGAGCCGGCACCGCTGGAAATCGCCAGCGGTACCACGCCCATGCCGAAGGCCAGCGAAGTCATCACGATCGGGCGCAGGCGGTCGCGCACGGCGTGCATGATCGCGTCGACCAGGCTGGCGCCCTTCTCCAGGTTTTCCTTGGCGAACTCGACGATCAGGATCGCGTTCTTGCTGGTCAGGCCCACCGTGGTCAGCATCGCCACCTGGAAGTAGATGTCGCGCTCCAGGCCCTTGAAGGTGTTGGCCAGCACGGCACCGAGGATGCCCAGCGGGGCGGCCAGCAGTACCGCGGTCGGCACGCTCCAGCTTTCGTACATCGCGGCCAGGCACAGGAACACGATCATCAGCGACAGCGTGTACAGCAGCGGCGTCTGCGAGCCGGCCTGGCGCTCCTGGTAGGACATCGCCGTCCACTCGATGCCGAAGCCTGCCGGCAACTGCTTGGCCAGCTGCTCGATTTCGGCCATGGCATCACCGGAGGCAACACCCGGGGCCGGTTCACCCTGGATTTCCATTGCCGATACGCCGTTGTAGCGCTCCAGGCGCGGCGAGCCGTAGTCCCAGTGCTTGGTGGCAAAGGCGCTGAACGGCACCATCTCGCCCTTGTCGTTCTTCACGGACCAGAGATCGAAGTCCTCCGGCACCATGCGGAACGCCTGGTCGGCCTGCACGAACACGCGCTTGACGCGGCCGCGATCGACGAAGTCATCGATGTACGAACTGCCCCATGCGGCCGCCAGCGTGCCGTTGATCTGGTCGATCGACAGCCCCAGCGAGGTTGCCTTGGCTGCGTCGATGTCGATGCGGAACTGCGGCGTGTCTTCCTGGCCGTTCGGGCGCACGTTGGCCAGCTTCTTGCTGCCGGCGGCAAGGCCAAGCAGCTGGTTGCGCGCGGCCACCAGTGCCTCGTGGCCCTGGCCACTGTTGTCCTTCAGGAAGAAGGTGTAGCCCGAGGCGGTACCCAGTTCCGGAATGGCCGGCGGCGGGAAGGCGAAGATGAAGGCATCCTTGATCTGGCCCAGTGCCGCCATCGCGCGGCCGGTGATCGGCATCACGCCATTGTTGGCGTCACGCTCGCTCCAGTCCTTCAGCTTGACGAACGCCATGCCCGCATTCTGGCCCATGCCGGCGAAGCTGAAGCCCTGCACCGAGAACACCGAGTCCACCGCGTCCTTCTCGTTCTGCAGGAAGTGGTTTTCCAGTGCCGCGATCGATTCCAGCGTGCGCTCCTGGGTGGCGCCGACCGGCGCCTGCACCAGCGCCATCAGCACGCCCTGGTCTTCGTTGGGCAGGAACGAGCTGGGCAGGCGCACGAACAGCACGCCCATCAGCACGAACAGCGCCGCCACGATGCCCATGAAGCGCCACGGACGGTGGATGATGCCGCGCACGCCGCGCTGGTAGCGTTCGCTGGTGCGGTCGAAGCCGCGGTTGAAGCCATTGAAGAAGCGACCGGCCAGGCCACGGTGGGCGACGTGGTGCTCGCCCTTCTTCAGCGGCTTGAGCAGGGTCGCGCACAGCGCCGGGGTCAGCACGATCGCGACCAGCACCGACAGCGCCATCGCCGAGACGATCGTGGCCGAGAACTGGCGGTAGATCACGCCGGTGGAGCCGCTCATGAAGGCCATCGGCACGAACACCGCCGACAGCACCAGGCCGATGCCGACCAGCGCACCGGTGATCTGGCCCATCGACTTGCGGGTCGCTTCAAGCGGCGACAGTCCTTCCTCGGACATGATGCGCTCGACGTTCTCCACCACCACGATGGCATCGTCCACCAGCAGGCCGATCGCCAGCACCATCGCGAACATGGTCAGCATGTTCACCGAGAAGCCCAGCATCGCCAGCACGCCGAACGTACCCAGCAGCACCACCGGCACCGCGATGGTCGGGATCAGGGTGGCGCGGAAGTTCTGCAGGAACAGGTACATCACCACGAACACCAGCACGATCGCTTCGATCAGGGTCTGCACCACGCCCTTGATCGACACGCGCACGAACGGGGTGGTGTCGTACGGGACCTCGGCCTTCAACCCGGCCGGGAAGAAGCTCTTCATGTCCTCCAGCGCAGCGTTCACGCCTGCGGCGGTGTCCAGCGCGTTGGCGCCGGTGGCCAGGGTGACCGCCAGGCCGCTGGCCGGCTGTCCGTTGTAACGGGTGACGAAGTCATAGGATTCGGCACCCAGTTCGACACGGGCAACGTCGCCCAGGCGCAGCTCGGCACCGTCCTGCGCGCCGCGCACGATGATGTTGCGGAACTGCTCCGGGGTCTGCAGGCGCGACTGCGCGTTGATGGTGGCGTTGAGCTGCTGGCCCTTCACCGACGGCGCACCGCCGAGCTGGCCGATCGCCACCTGGGCATTCTGCGCCTTGATCGCAGCGGTCACTTCCGGCACCGACAGGCCATAGGTATGCAGCTTGTTCGGGTCCAGCCAGATGCGCATGGCGTACTTGCCACCGAACACCTGGATGTTGCCCACGCCCGGCACGCGGCTCAGGCGGTCGACGACATTGGAACCGACGTAGTCGGCGATGTCGTTGGCGTCCATGCTGCCATTCTCGGACACGAACGCGATGACGTTCAGGAAGCCCGAGCTGGACTTGGCCACGTTGATGCCCTGCCGCTGCACTTCCTGCGGCAGCAGCGGCATGGCCAGCTGCAGCTTGTTCTGCACCTGCACCTGGGCGATGTCCGGGTTGGTGCCGCTCTCGAAGGTCAGGGTGATGGTGGCCTGGCCGTTGGACGAGCTGTTGGAGGAGAAGTAGATCAGGCCATCAAGGCCCTTCATGTTCTGCTCGATGATCTGCGTCACCGAGTCCTCGACCACCTTGGCCGACGCACCCGGGTAGGTGGCGCTGATTTCCACCGCCGGCGGTGCGACGTTGGGGTACATCGAGACCGGCAGCTTGAACAGGGCCAGGCCGCCGGCGAGCATGATGATGATGGCGATCACCCACGCAAAGATGGGTCGATCGATGAAAAAGCGTGCCATGGGGTTCTCCGCTTACTTCGCGTCGCCGGCCGGGGCGGCAGGCTGGGCGGTCGCTGCCGGCGTGGCCGGAGCTGCGCCCTTCTCGGTGGCCTTGACCGGCATGCCGGGGCCGATCTTCTGCAGGCCTTCGACGATGACCCTGTCGCCGGCCTTCAGGCCGTCCTCGACCAGCCACTTGTCGCCGACCGTGCGGCTGACCTTGACCGGGCGCACTTCGACCTTGTTGTCCTTGCCGACCACCATCGCGGTGGTGTCGCCCTTCGGGTCGCGGGCGATGCCCTGCATCGGCACCAGCACCGCATCGCTGCGCACGCCGCCGCCGATCACCGCACGCACGTACATGCCCGGCATCAGCAGGCCGTCCGGGTTGTCCACCTTCACGCGCAGGCCGAAGCTGCCGGTGGTCGGATCGACGCTGACTTCGGAGAACTCCAGCGTGCCCTTGTGCTCGAAGGTGCTGCCGTCTTCCATCAGGATGCTGACCGGGAGGGTCTGGTTGTCCTGCAGGCGGCCGGCAGCCAGTTCGCGGCGCAGCTGCAGCAGCTCGGCCGAAGACTGGGTCAGGTCGACATAGATCGGGTCCAGCTGCTGCACCGTGGCCAGCGCATTGGCCTGACCGGCGCTGACCAGCGCACCCTGGGTGACGCTGGACTTGCCGATGCGGCCGCTGATCGGCGCAGTGATGCGGGCGTAGCCCAGGGTGACGTTGGCCGCATCCAGCGAGGCCTTGGCGGCACCGACGTCCGCTTCGGCCTGCTTCTGCGCGGCCACGGCGTTTTCCAGGTCCTGCTGGCTGACCGCATCGACCTTGGCCAGCTCGGTGATGCGCCTGGCGCTCAGGCGGGCGGCATTGGCGGTGGCTTCGGCACGGGCCAGCTGGGCGCGGGCGTTGTTGGCCTGGGCGCGGTAGCTGGCGTCGTCGAGCTGGTACAGCGGCTCGCCGGCCTTGACCATGCCGCCCTCGGTGAACAGGCGCTTGGCGACGATGCCATTGACCTGCGGGCGCACTTCGGCAACCAGGAAGGCATTGGTACGGCCCGGCAGTTCGCGGGTCAGGCCCACGGTCTCGGACTTCAGGGTGACCACGCTGACCTCGCCCGGGCCCTGCTCGGGGGCCTGGGGTTGGCCGCCACAGGCAGCCACGGTCGCAGCGATCGCCAGCGACAACGCAATGGGTCGGATTCGGCTCAGCAACATGACGGAAAGGCTCTCAGGGGAAGGAATCTCAAAAAGCGCTGATATCGACCGATCGGGCCGGCAGGCAACGCGCTCCGGCGTGCGGCGGCAGCCACGGGCGGCCTGCCAGGTACACGGCGGGAATGATGGGAGCGAAATATACATACATGCTTGTTTGTTTGTAAACAGGTACAATTCAGCCACGTTTCACCCGCACTCGTACCCATCCATGGCCCGCAAGACCAAAGAGGACACCCAGGCAACCCGGGAAGGCATCCTTGACGCCGCCGAAGCCTGCTTCCATGAACACGGCGTGGCCCGGACCACGCTGGAGATGATCGGTGCCCGCGCCGGTTACACCCGCGGCGCGGTCTACTGGCACTTCAAGAACAAGAGCGAGGTGCTGGCCGCGATCGTCGAACGCGTGCACCTGCCCTTCATGCAGGAACTGGAGCGCACCTCGACCGACCAGCGCGATACCCCGGTGCACGACCTGCGCGCGGTGATGATCCACTCGTTCATCGAGCTGTCCGAGGACGAGCGCCTGCGCAAGACCATGGAGATCATGCTGCGCAGTGATGCCTCGGCCGACACCCGGGTACTGACCGAAATGCAGCAGGCCGGCTTCCGTGATGCGCTGGACCGGATGGAGCGCGCCCTGCGCCGCGCCCGCGACCTGGGCCAGCTGCGCGAGGGTGCCGACCCCAAGATCGCCGCACGCATGCTGCACGCGACCGTGCTGGGCGTGCTGCACGGCGCGATGGTCGAACCGGACCTGATGGACCTCAAGCGCGATGGCATGCTCGCGCTGGACATGACTCTGGCTGCCTACGTGAAGGACGGCGTGTTCGTTCCCGGCACCGTCCCCGAGCCGCTGCCCGAGGCGTGAACGAGGCTGCTCCCATCACTGCGGCACCCCTGCAAGGGTAGATCGATGATCCTGGACAACGTGGTGTGGGGCTTCATCGGCTGCGGCAGCGTCACCGAGAAGAAGAGCGGTCCGGCGCTGGCCAGTACGCCCGGCTCGCGGGTGGCGGCGGTCATGCGCCGCAATGCCGCATTGGCCGAAGACTATGCGCGCCGCCACGCGATTGCGCGCTGGTACGCGGATGCCGATGCACTGATCGCGGATCCTGAAGTGAACGCGGTGTACGTCGCCACCCCACCCTCCACGCACATGCAGTACGCATTGCAGGCGATCGCCGCAGGCAAGCCGGTCTACATCGAAAAGCCGATGGCAATGGACCATGGCGAATGCGAACGCGTTCTGGACGCCAGCGCGCGCTGCGGCGTGCCGGTGTTCGTGGCTTATTACCGCCGTGCCCTGCCCCGTTTCGCGCAGGTGAAGCAGCTGCTGGACAGCGGCGCGATCGGTACGCCGCGCAGCGTGCGCGCGACCCTGCACCGGCCGCATTCGGCGGCTGCCGCATCGCCGGATTTCTGGCGGACCAACCCCGCCATCGCTGGCGGCGGGCTGTTCGTCGACCTGGGCTCGCACACGCTGGACCTGCTCGACCATCTGCTGGGGCCGCTGAGCGATGTACGCGGCCTGGCCAGTTCGTCGACCGGCGCTTACGCCGCCGAGGACAGCGTCTCGATGTGCTTCCGCATCGGGCCAGGCGTGCATGGCATCGCGCAATGGAGCTTCTGCGCGTTCCGTCGCCAGGATGAGATCGAGATCACCGGCGACCGTGGCCAGCTGCGCTTTGCGACCTTCGAGGATGTACCGGTGGTGCTGGAAACCGAAGCGGGCGTGCAGGCCTTCGACATCCCGAACCCGCCGTCGGTCCAGCAGCCGTTGATCGCGCGCCTCGTGGGCGAGCTGCGTGGCAGCGGCCGTTCGCCATCGACCGGCGCCACCGCTGCGCGCACCAGTGCGGTGATCGACCAGGTGCTGCGGGACTACCGCACCCGGCCATCGCGCTGACCGCACAAGAAAAAGGCCGCCTTGCGGCGGCCTTTTCTGTTGCAGCGGGCGGGGCCAGAGCCCTCGCCGCGGCGAAGGATCCGACCCCATCGGGCGTTACAGGATGTAGCGGCTCAGGTCCGGATCCTGCACCAGCTCGCCCAGGTGCTTGTCCACGTAGGCGCTGTCGATCGCCAGGCTTTCACCGTCACGGTCCGGTGCCTCGTAGCTGAGTGAATCCAGCAGGCGCTCCAGCACGGTGTGCAGGCGGCGGGCACCGATGTTCTCCTGGCGCTCGTTCACCTGGAAGGCGATCTCGGCCAGGCGGTCGATGGCATCGGCGGTGAAGCTGACCTTGACCCCTTCGGTGGCCAGCAGTGCTTCGTACTGCTTGGTCAGCGCGGCCTTCGGTTCGGTCAGGATGCGCACGAAGTCATGCTTGCTCAGTGCACCCAGTTCAACGCGGATCGGGAAACGACCCTGCAGTTCCGGAATCAGGTCGCTGGGCTTGGCCAGGTGGAACGCGCCCGACGCGATGAACAGGATGTGGTCGGTCTTGATCGTGCCGTACTTGGTGGACACGTTGGAGCCTTCCACCAGCGGCAGCAGGTCACGCTGCACGCCTTCGCGCGATACATCACCACCGCCCACGTTGTCACCGCGCTTGGCGACCTTGTCGATCTCGTCGATGAAGACGATGCCATGCTGCTCGCAGGCTTCGATCGCGGCGGTACGGATGTCGTCCTCGTTGACCAGCTTGCCGGCCTCTTCCTCGACCAGCAACGGGCGCGCGGCCTTGATGGTCAGCGTGCGCTTGTGCGCCTTGGCGCCGCCGCCGAGGTTGGCGAACATCGACTTCAGCTGCTGGCCCATTTCCTCCATGCCCGGCGGGGTCATGATGTCCATGCTCACGTTCGCGGCCAGGTCCAGCTCGATCTCGCGCTCGTCCAGCTCGCCGTTGCGCAGCATCTTGCGGAACTTGATGCGGGTCTCGTTGTCCTGCGCCGACGGCTCGTTGCGCGCCACTTCCGGATCGAAACCGATGCCACCGCTGCGGCGCGGCAGCAGTGCATCGAGGATGCGGTCTTCGGCGCGCTCTTCGGCCTGGGTGCGCACGCGCACCTTGGCCTGTTCGCGATACAGCTTGACCGCGGTATCGGCCAGGTCGCGGATGATCTGCTCGACGTCCTTGCCGACATAGCCGACTTCGGTGAAGCGGGTCGCTTCGACCTTCACGAACGGCGCGTTGGCCAGGGTGGCCAGGCGGCGCGCGATCTCGGTCTTGCCGACGCCGGTCGGGCCGATCATCAGGATGTTCTTCGGCATCACTTCATTGCGCAGCTCGGGCACCAGCTGCATGCGGCGCCAGCGGTTGCGCAGGGCGATGGCCACCGCGCGCTTGGCGTCGTGCTGGCCGACGATGTGTCGGTCCAGTTCCTGCACGATCTCGCGCGGGGTCATGGTGGCGGAGGAAACTTCGATCTTCGACATGGATGTGCTCACGGATTCTTTGTCGGTAGTGCCGGCCGCTGGCCGGCAACCAGGCACGCGTGCGGGGGAGCATGAGGTTGCCGGCCAGCGGCCGGCGCTACCCTCACAGCTCTTCGACCACCACGTTGCGGTTGGTGTAGATGCAGATGTCGCCGGCGATGCCGATCGCTTCGCTGGCAATGGTGCGCGCATCCAGTGCGGTGTGCGCCATCAGCGCGCGCGCCGCAGACAGCGCGTACGAGCCACCGGAGCCGATGGCGATGATGCCGTCCTCCGGCTCGATCACATCACCGGTGCCGCTGATGATCAGCGAGGTTTCCTTGTCGGCCACCGCCAACAGGGCTTCCAGCTTCCCCAGGCGACGCTCGGTGCGCCAATCCTTGGCCAGTTCGACCGCTGCGCGCTGCAACTGGCCGTGCTTCTCCAGCTTGGCCTCGAACAGCTCGAACAGGGTGAAGGCATCGGCCGCGGCGCCGGCGAATCCGGCCAGCACCTGGCCGTCGCGGCCAAGGCGGCGCACCTTGCGTGCATTGCCCTTCATCACGGTGTGGCCCAGCGTGACCTGGCCGTCGCCGGCAATGGCCACGTGCTCGCCGCGACGGACGCAGACGATGGTGGTGGCGTGGAAAACGTTGGGGTTCTGACTGGGGTCCATGATGCCTCCGGGGTGACAGAACCAGAGGTGGGGACTGCGCTGCGCCCTTCAAGCCACCCGCGACCGGCTGCCGCAAGGGCAACGTTCAGCTTTCTCCGCTGCCGTCGTTGCTGCGTCGGCGCTTCGCGCGCGGGTGCGCGGCGTCGTAGACCTTGGCCAGGTGCTGGAAATCGAGGTGGGTATAGATCTGCGTGGTGGCGATGTCGGCGTGGCCCAGCAGCTCCTGCACGCCGCGCAGGTCGCCGGACGATTCCAGGATATGGCTGGCGAAACTGTGCCGCAGCATGTGCGGGTGCACCTGCTTGAACAGGCCCTGGCGCTGCGCCAGCTGGCGGATGCGGATCTGTACCGCACGCGGGCTGATCGGCCCGTTGCGGCCGGGAAATACCGGCGAAGCCGGGCCGCCACCACTTTCCGCGCGCCAGGCCTGCAGCGCTTCGCGCGCCGGCCGGCCGAACGGCACCCTGCGCTGGCGGTTGCCCTTGCCCAGCACGTTGACCAGGCCGCTGTCGAAATCCAGATCGCGCCAGGTCAGCGCGCAGACTTCGCTCAGGCGCAGGCCCGAGGAATAGAACAGCTCCAGCAGCGCGCGGTCACGGCGGCCGAGGTCGCCGTCCGGCTCCAGCTCGACCAGCTGCACGGCCTCATCGGCATCGAGAACCTGCGGCAAGCGGCGCGGCGCGCGCGGGGCCTTCAACGTCGCCGCCGGGCTGGCCTCGACGCGTCCGTGCTTGAGCAGCCAGGCGTAGAAGCTTCGGCAGGCCGACAGGCGGCGCTGCAGGCTCTTGGCCGACAGCCCGCGGCGATGCTCATCGGCCACGAACTGGCGCAACGCATCGGCATCCAGTGCTTCCACGGCCACGCCGCGCGGCTCGGCCCAGGCCGACAGCGCGTCCAGGTCGCGGCGGTAGGCATCCAGCGTATGCGCCGACATCCGCCGCTCCACCTGCAGGTGCTGCAGGAAGGCCTGTACCGCGCTCATCGCCGTCGTGCCCTGCTCAGCCCGCGAAGCGCTTCAGGCCAGTGGCCAGGGCGTCGCCCATCATGCGCAGGAACAACGTGCCCATGCCCGGGTAGAAGCGGTTCGGGTCGTGGCTGCCGACCGCGATCAGGCCCACCCCTGGCAGTGGCAGCAGCGCGGTGGTCTGCACTTCCTCGCTGCGCGCGCCGTACAGCACGGCGTTCTTTTCCGGCTGCAGGCGGCCGCAGATCGGCTCGCCGTCCTTCAGGCAGTCGCGGAACGGCCCCAGCTGCGGATCATCGGCAGCGATCACCTGCAGCCAGTCGGCCTGCTCCAGCCCGGCCACCGGCGCATGCACCACCAGCCGCACCAGGTCGCCGGCGAAGTCTTCCTGAAGCGATGCGGCCATCGCGCGCAGGGTGTCAGCCGCGTTGTCCTGCTTCATCAGTGCCAGGGTCAGCTGGTGCGTACGCACCGCCAGCCGTTCATTGACCTGGGCGGTCGCGCCCAGGTCGGCCAACCGTCGCGCCAGCTCGCGGTTCTTCTCGCGCAGGACTTCCAGCTGGTAGCTGGCCAGCGACGCGGTCGGGCCGTCATCACGCGGCACCACCAGGGTCAGCGCCAGGTCCGGGAACTGCTTGAGGAAGCCGGGATGACGCCGCAACCAGGCAGCGACTTCATGGGCCCCGAGCTTGTCGACGGTTTCGGTCATGCCACCCACTCCCCTTCGAAGACGAATGCGGTCGGGCCGGCCATCACCACCGGCTGGCCCTCGCCCGGCCACTGGATGCGCAGGTCGCCGCCGGGCAGGCTGATGCGGGCATCCCGCTGCAGGCGGCCGCGCTGCATCAGGGTCACCGCGGCGGCGCAGGCGCCACTGCCGCAGGCCAGGGTTTCGCCGACGCCGCGCTCGAACACGCGCAGGCGGGCGTGCGCCGGGCCCATGACCTGGGCAAAGCCCACGTTCACCGACCTCGGGAACGACGCGTGCTGCTGCAGCAGCGCACCCACGCGCTCGACCGGTGCGGCATCGATCAGGCCCACTTCGATCACGGCATGCGGGTTGCCCATCGACACTGCGGCGAAGCGTACGCTCTCGCCCTGCAGCGGCAGCAGGTATTCCTCGCGCGGGTGGGCAAAGCCCACCAGCGGCACGTTGGCCGGCTCGAACGCGGGCACCCCCATGGTCACGGCGAACTGGCCATCGCCCAGCACCTTCGCTTCATGGCTGGCCAACGGGCTGTCGATGACGAATGTATCGCCTTGCGCACTGCCTTCGCGCACCAGCCAGGCCGCGATGCAGCGCGCGCCGTTGCCGCACTGTTCGGAGTTGGAGCCGTCGGCATTCCAGATGCGGTACGAGGCCACCGAACCGTCCGCACGCGGCGCCTCGATGGTCAGGATCTGGTCGCAGCCGACGCCGGTGTGGCGGTCGGCCAGGCGCGCGGCCAGTTCAGGCGTGGGCGGCGCGGTGCCGTCACGCAGATCAATCACTACGAAATCATTGCCCGCGCCATGCATCTTGCTGAAGCGCAGGGCCCTGGAACCGGCCTTACTCATTCCCGCTGCCCGCCGTCTTCTCCGGCGCGGGTGCCGGCTGGGTGGTCGGTGCAGCCGGGTCCACGGTGGTGGCCGGGGTAGCGGTGCCCTGGGTCTGCGCCGGGGTCGCCTCGGTGGCGGGCTCGGCTGCCGGTTCGACGGTCTCTTCCACCGGCACCGGCTTCTGCGGCAGTACCAGCGGGCCCTTGTTGCCGCAGGCGGCGAGGAGCAGCAGCGAGGCCGCTGCCAGCGGAATCAGGATGGCGTTTCGATGGGGGATCTTCATGCCCCGAGTATAGCCATTGGCGGCTGAGCGGTTGGTGCAGGGGATCGGGTTGCCGGCCAGCGGCCGGTACTACCGCCGGTGCTCAATCCGCGGGGGGCGGCAGCGGCCGGGTCCACAGCCAGATCGCCACCACGGTCATGCTGCCGATCGAGAACCACTTCACCCAGGCGATCGGCACGCACCACAGCATGATGCCGGCGCATACCGCCATGGTGATCGTGGCCATCCACTTGCCGTAGCGGCTGACCGCGCCGTGCGCCTGCCAGTTGGCGATGGCCGGGCCGAAGCGCGGATGCTGCAGCAGCCAGGTGTGCAGGCGCTCGGATCCGCGCGAGGCGGCCCACGCCGAGATCAGGATGAACACGGTGGTGGGAAGGCCCGGCACGAAGATGCCGACGATGCCGGTGCCCAGGCTGGCGTAGGCCAGCAGCCACCACGCCCAGCGGAAACGCACCACGCGTGGCGGCACAGCGCTATCGCCGGAGGCTGGTGGTTCGGGCAGGCTCATGGCCGCAAGGATACCGGTTCGGGGCGCCGGGAATGCCCGGCACCCCTTCACGCTCAGGGCTGGGCGATGCCCAGCTGCTGCAGCACGAATGCGTACGACTCGGACAGCTGGCGGTAGCGCTGGAAGCGCCCCGACTTGCCGCCGTGGCCGGCTTCCATGTTGGTGCGGAACAGGATCGGGTAGTGGCCGGTGTTGTCATCCCGCAGCCTGGCCACCCACTTGGCCGGCTCCCAGTACTGCACCTGCGAATCCCACAGGCCGGTGCCCACGAACAGCGCCGGGTAGGCCTGCCGCTTCACGTTGTCGTAGGGCGAGTAGGACAGCATGTAGTCGTAATACTGTTTCTGTTCCGGGTTGCCCCACTCGTCGTACTCGTTGGTGGTCAGCGGAATGGTCGGGTCGAGCATGGTGGTGACCACGTCGACGAACGGCACCTGCGCCACCATCACCCGGTAATCCTGCGGCGCCTGGTTGGCCACCGCGCCCATCAGCAGGCCACCGGCGCTGCCGCCGGACGCGGCGACGCGATCCTTCGCCGCCCAACCCTGCGCGACGAGGCCGCGGGTGACATCGATGAAGTCGTTGAAGGTGTTCTGCTTGTGCAGCAGCTTGCCGTTCTCGTACCAGTCGCGGCCCATTTCCTGGCCACCGCGGATGTGGGCGATGGCATACACCACGCCACGATCGAGCAGGCTGACCGCCGTCTGGTTGAAGTACGGGTCCATCGACATGCCGTAGCTGCCGTAGGCGTACTGGAACAGCGCGCCCTTGCCATCCTTCTGGTAGCCCTTGCGGTAGACCAGCGACACCGGCACCTTCACCCCATCACGCGCGGTGATCCAGACGCGATCGGTTTCGTACTTCGAGGCGTCATAGCCGATCACCGGCTGCACCTTCAGTTGGCGGCGCTCACCGGTGGCGGTGTTCAGTTCGAACACCGTGGTCGGGGTGGTCATCGAGGTGTAGACGTAGCGCAGCCACGGCGTATCGGCCTCGGTGTTGTCGCCCAGGCCCATCGAATACGCCGGCTCATCAGCCTTCACGTAGTCGCTGCGGCCATCCTTGAACAGCAGGCGGATACGCTCCAGGCCCTCGGAACGTTCGGCGATGGCGGTGTACGCATCGAACAGTTCAAAGCCCTCGATGAACACCGCATCGTCGTGCGCGATCCAATCCTTCCATTGCGCGCGCGAGGTGGCATCGGTCGGCGCAGTGACCAGCTTGAAGTTCTTCGCACCGTCGTTGGTGCGGATCACCCAGCGGCCGTCGTAGTGGTCGGCGTCGTATTCGACGTCGCGCTGGCGCGGAGCCAGCACGGTGAACGTGGTCGGATCGCTGGCCGGCGCGTAGCGCTCTTCCGACGACACCGTGCTGTGCACGCCGATGGTGATGAAGCGATCGTCGCGGGTGCGGCCGATGCCCATGTAGAAGCTGTCGTCCTGTTCTTCGTAGACCACGGTGTCGGCGCTGACCGGGGTGCCCAGCACGTGCTTTTTCACCCGCACGGTCAGCAGCGTTTCCGGATCGTTCTCGACGTACAGCACGGTGCGGTTGTCGTCGGCCCAGACCAGGTCGCCGGAGCTGCCGGTGATCACATCGGGCAGCACCTGGCCGGTGCGCAGGTCCTTGAAGCGGATCGTGTACTGGCGGCGGCCGACATCATCATCGGCCCAGGCCAGCAGCTGGTTGTCCTGGCTCACTTCCATCGAGCCGACGCTGAAATAGCCCTTGCCGGCGGCCATGGCGTTGACGTCCAGCAGGATCTCCTCGGCGGCCTCCATGCTGCCCTTGCGGCGCGCGTGGATCGGATAGTCCTGGCCGGTCTCGAAGCGGCTGTAATACCAGTAGCCGCGCTCACGCGCCGGCACGCTGGAATCATCCTGCTTGATGCGGCCGACGATCTCCTTGTACAGGGTGTCTTCGAGCGGCTTGAGCGGCGCCAGCACCTGGTCCGCGTAGGCATTCTCGGCCTGCAGGTAAGCCAGCATGTCCTTGTTCTCGCGCTTGTCGTCGCGCAGCCAGTAATAGTCATCATTGCGGGTCGCGCCGAACGGCGCCTTGACCACATGCGGATGCCTGGCGGCATCCGGCGGAACGGGCGGAGTGGCGGCGGTAGCAGTCGTGGTCATCAGGCTGGCGAGCAACAGGCAGAGGGTGGACTTCATGAAATAGGGTTCCTGGCGCATCAATGCAATGGTCTTCGGCGGGGTCACATCCGTTTTCCCGAAAGGGGATCTGACCCCAATCCCGGCAATGCGGCAACCCTGCGGATCGTCATGGTGGCCATGCCTGCCGGTAGTGCCGGCCGCTGGCCGGCAACCGACCCACCCGCAGGCCGTGAGGTTGCCGGCCAGCGGCCGGCACTACCGGAGCGCGTGACCCCGGTGCGCGGCGTACCATGGGCACATGAGCACCCTGCCCCACCCGCCGGGCTACAGCCGGCGCAGCCATGAAATCGCCCCGTTCCACGTGATGTCCCTGCTGGCCCGCGCGCAGGCGCTGGAACAGGCCGGCCACGATGTGATCCACCTGGAAATCGGCGAGCCGGACTTCACCACGGCCGAACCGGTCGTGCGTGCCGGCCAGGCCGCATTGGCCGCCGGCCATACCCGCTACACCGCTGCACGCGGCCTGCCGGCGCTGCGCCAGGCGATCAGCGGCTTCTATCGCAGCCACTACGGGCTGGACATCGACCCTGAACGCATCCTGGTCACTCCGGGCGGCTCCGGTGCGCTGCTGCTGGCCAGCAGCCTGCTGGTCGACCCCGGGCGCCACTGGCTGCTGGCCGACCCCGGTTATCCGTGCAACCGTCATTTCCTGCGCCTGGTGGAAGGCGGCGCGCAACTGGTGCCGGTTGGCCCGGACACGGCCTACCAGCTCACCCCCTCCCTGGTCGAACAGCACTGGAACGCCGACAGCGTCGGCGCGCTGGTCGCCTCGCCGGCCAACCCCACCGGCACCGTGCTTGCCGCCGACGAACTGGCGGCACTGTCGCAGGCCCTGCACGCGCGGGGCGGCCACCTGGTGGTGGACGAGATCTACCACGGCCTGACCTACGGCCTGGATGCGCCCAGCGTGCTGCAGGTGGACGACAGCGCGTTCGTGCTGAACAGTTTCTCCAAGTACTTCGGCATGACCGGCTGGCGGCTGGGCTGGCTGGTGGCACCCCCGGCAGCGGTACCGGACCTGGAGAAGCTGGCGCAGAACCTGTACATCAGCGCCTCCAGCATTGCCCAGCACGCCGCGCTGGCGTGTTTCAGCGAAGAATCGATGGCGATCTTCGAGCAGCGTCGCGAAGCGTTCCGCCAGCGTCGCGACTTCCTGCTGCCCGCGCTGCGTGAGCTGGGCTTCCGTATCGAGGTCGAGCCGCAGGGCGCGTTCTACCTGTACGCCGACGTCAGCGCATTCACCGACGATGCGCAGGCGTTCTGCGCCCACTTCCTGGAAACCGAGCACGTGGCGTTCACCCCGGGCCTGGATTTCGGCTTCCATCGCGCCAACCAGCACGTGCGGCTGGCGTACACGCAGGAAGTACCCCGGTTGCAGGAGGCGGTGGCGCGGATCGCGCGCGGGTTGAAGCGCTGGCAGGGATCACGTTGACGGTAGTGCCGGTCGCTGGCCGGCAACCCGGGAATGCGTGAATGATGCAGTTGCCGGCCAGCGGCCGGCACTACCGGCAAAGAAAAACGCCGCCCTCGGGCGGCGTTTTCCGTTCTGCTTACTTGCCGCCCAGCCGCTCCCACAGGAAGCTGTAGGCCAGCGCCGACATATGCGCGGCCTGCGCGTTGTTGGCGGCGCCGCCGTGGCCCCCTTCGATGTTCTCGTAGTAGGTCACGTCCTTGCCGGCGTCGATCATCTTCGCGGCCATCTTGCGGGCGTGGCCCGGGTGCACGCGGTCGTCGCGGGTCGAGGTGGTGAACAGCACCGGCGGGTAGTTCTTCTTCGCGTTGAACAGGTGGTACGGCGAGAAGGTCTTGATGAACTCCCAGTCGCTGGTATCCGGGTTGCCGTACTCGGCCATCCACGAGGCACCGGCCAGCAGGTGGCTGTAGCGCTTCATGTCCAGCAGCGGCACCTGCACCACCACCGCACCGAACAGCTCCGGGTACTGGGTCAGCATGTTGCCGGTCAGCAGGCCACCGTTGCTGCCGCCCTGCACGCCCAGGTGCTTGGCGCTGGTGATCTTGCGCTTGACCAGGTCCCGCGCCACCGCAGCCATGTCTTCATAGGCCTTGTGACGGTTCTGCTTCAGCGCCGCCTGGTGCCAGCGCGGGCCGTACTCGCCGCCGCCGCGGATGTTGGCGACCACATACACACCGCCCTTCTCCAGCCAGGCGCGGCCCATGCCACCGGAATAGCTCGGGGTCAGCGAGATCTCGAAGCCACCGTAGCCGTACAGCAGCGTCGGATTGGAGCCATCGAGCTTCATCGCCCTGTCGTGCACCACGAAGTACGGCACGCGGGTGCCGTCCTTGCTGGTGGCGAAGTGCTGCTCGATCACCTTGCCCTTGGCATCGAAGAAGGCCGGCATGGTCTTCAGCGTTTCCGGTGCCTGGCCGATCTCGGCCAGGGCCAGCGTGGTCGGGGTCAGGTAGTCGGTTGCAGTCAGCCACACCGCATCGCTGTCGTTGCTGTCCACGGCCGCCACGCCCAGCGTGCCAAAGGCCGGCGCGCCCACGAAGCGGCTGGTCTGCCAGCCATTGGCGCCCGGGGTCAGCACCGACAGGCGGTTCTTGACGTCGTCCAGCACATTCAGCACCAGGTGGTTCCTGGTCCAGGTGGCGCTGGCCAGCGAGGTGGTCGCGGTCGGGGTGAACAGCACGTCGAACTCGCGCTTGCCGGCCAGGAAGTCATCCAGCTTCGTCGCCAGCAGCGAACCGGACGCGTACGTCTTGCCGCCCACGGTCCACGGATCGCGCAGCTCCAGGGTCAGCCACTGCTTGTGCAGGCCCTTCTCGGCCGAATTCGGCGCGTCGATCTTGGTCAGCGTGCCGTCGTCGCCGCGCAGGTAGATCTCGTTGTTGTAGAACGCCAGGGTGCGGCTGACCAGGTTGCGTTCGAAGCCCGGGGTGTCATCGTGCATCGCCGCGATGTACATGTCCTCCGGCTTGCCTTCATACACCACGGTGGCCGAGGCCATCGGCGTGCCGCGCTTCCACAGCTTGGCCACGCGCGGGTAGCCGGAGGTGGTCATCGAGCCGGCACCGAAGTCGGTGTAGACGAACACGGTGTCGCGATCGACCCAGTTGAGGCCGCCCTTCGACTCCGGACGGAAGAAGCCGTCCTTGATCCAGGTCTTGTTGGCCAGGTCGAACTCGCGGGTCACGTCGGCGTCGGCACCGCCGCGCGACAGCGCGATCAGGCAGCGGCTGTAATCCGGGCGCAGGCAGTCGGCGCCGTGCCAGACCCAGTTCTCACCCTCGGCCTTGTTCAGTGCATCCAGGTCGAGCACGGTCTCCCACTGCGGCGAAGCCTTGCGGTACTCGGCCAGGGTGGTGCGCCGCCACAGGCCGCGTTCGTGCTGCTGGTCCTTCCAGAAGTTGTAGTAGTAGTCACCGATCTTCTGCACGCCGGGAATCTTGGCATCGGAGTCGAGCACCTCGCGGATGCGGGTCTCCATCTGCTTGAAGGCCGGGGTCTGCGCCAGGCGCGCCTCGGACTTGGCATTCTGTTCCTTGACCCAGGACAGCGGCTTGTCGCCGGTGACGTCCTCCAGCCAGGCGTAGCGATCGGTGTCTTCAGCGGCCACGGCGGTCCCCACCGAGGCAGCGGTCATCATGCCGGCCAGCAGGCAGGCGGAAGCGAGTCGTGACATTGCAGCTCCAGGCAGTCATAAGCCGTGGAACGCTAGCACGGAATGTCGTGGCCTCCCCCGTGTCGAAGGTCAGGCCGTGGCGGCCGGGCTGCGCCGGCCACGCGAGGCCGGAACAGGCCTGCGCCGCGCCTGTCCACCGGTACGCCGCACCAGCGGCAGCCCTGACAGGCGCGGCAGTGGAAAGCGCAGCAGCGCCCACCAGGCCACCAGCGGCATGCCCACCAGCCACATCGGCAGCCAGCCGAGCCACGTGCTGTTGCCACGTGCCGCCGGCCAGACCAGCACCAGCGCCAGCCCGGCCAGGGCCAGCTGCCGCACGCCACGCAGCAGGCGCGGGTCGGCGCGTTCGACAATGCGTTCAGTTGCAGGGCGACGGACGGAACGTGCGTTCATGGGGCTTCTCCGGTAGACAATGCAACACAGCTTGGGCAAGCCCCTTCTCACAGGTTGCGACACCATTGACGGATCGCGCACGCTCAGTCGACCATGCTCAGGCAAAGCCCTCCTGAGCCCGCTCCCGCATGACTTCGATCCGCCCGCTCTGCGCCGTGTTGCTGGCCCTGTCCCTGGCGGGTCCCGCCATGGCGGCCGGTGAGCCGCCATCACCCCGTGCCAGCGTCCCGCGCGCCGCCGATCCGGATGCACCGATCGACCTGAAGCGCTTCATGGGCACCTGGTACGTGATCGGCCGCGTGCCGAACTTCATCGAGCGCGGGCACGTGGCCAGCGTCAACGAGTACGAACTGCGCGACGCGCACAAGGTCGGCATCACCTACCGTTACCGCGATGGCTTCGGCGAACCGCTGCAGGAAGTGCGCGCGCGCGCCAGCGTCGACCCGGACAGCGGCAACCACGGCTGGCGCACCTGGTTCTACCGCGTGGTGCCCACCCATTCGCGGGTACTGGAAGTCGCCCCGGATTACTCGTGGGCGCTGATCGGTTATCCGGGCCGTGAGATGGCCTGGATCTTCTCGCGCACGCCGGACATGGACAAAGCCCTGTACAAGGAGCTGGCCGAGCGCCTGCGTGACGAGTACGGGGTAAACACCGACAAGCTCAAGCGCGTGCCGCAGCACCCGGAGCAGGTCGGCAAGCTGGGCTACGAAGTACCGAACGCGCGTTGACCGGATCGTGGGCGCGGATCCGGGGCCGCGCGTCCAGGATTCATGCCGCCCGAGGCTGCACGCGGCGTTCGATCTCGCTGCGTGTTGGCAACGTCTTGAGATCGTAGGCCGCCTGCATCGCAAGCCAGGAAGCGGCATCCCCGCCGAAATGCCGTGCCAACCGCGCTGCCGTGTCCGCCGAGATGCTGCGCTGACCGTGGACGATGGCGTGCAGCCGCGTTGCGGGAACATCCAGCGCCTTCGCCAACGCATTCACGCTCAGCGACAGGGGCAGCAGAAACTCTTCGCGCAGGATCTCGCCAGGATGGATGGCGCGCATGCCGTTGTGGGGACGCTTCATGGCGGGCACCTCAGTGATAGTCAACAATTTCCACGGCATCGGCGCCGCTGTCGGTCCAGGTGAAACAGAGCCGCCACTGATCATTGATGCGGAGGCTGTATTGTCCTCTCCGATCACCTGACAGCGCCTCAAGACGATTCCCGGGCGGGCTGCGCAGGAAGGCCAGCGTCTGTGCCGAATCGAGCAGCTGGAGTTTACGTTCAGCCGCGCGTCGTATCGGGCGCCAAGCGCGAGGGCAGGCTCCTTCAAACAGGGCACGGGTCTGCTTGCAGCGGAATGAACGGATCATTCCGTCAAACGTATTACGCCTTACGGAACATACCAAGGAACGCGATGTGCTGCCAGTCCCAGTCTGGCGATATCGATCCCTGATGGGCGTGGCGGCTTCCAGAGCCTGGCGCTATGACAGGCACCCTGTCGACCCTCTGCAGGCTGCAAGCTGCCGGCCAGCGGCCGGCACTACCCGAACGATGCCGGGCGCCGCCCGGCACTCTGTTATCTGCGGCTGTAATGCGCGACCAGGCGGTCGCCGAGCATCTGCAGCAGCTGCACCAGCACCAGCAGCAGGACCACGGTGACCAGGGCGACGTCGGTGTGCGAACGCTGGTAACCATCGCGGAACGCCAGGTCGCCAAGGCCGCCCGAGCCGATCGCACCGCCCATCGCGGTGAAGCCGATCAGGGCCACGGTGGTGACCGTCGCACCGGCAATCAGGCCCGGGCGCGCTTCCGGCAGCAGCACGCGGGTGACCAGCTGCCAGGTGGTGGCACCCATCGCCTGGGTCGCCTCGATCACGCCCCGATCCACTTCGCGCAGCGCGGTCTCGACCAGGCGCGCGTAGAACGGCGCGGCACCAATGACCAGCGGCACGATCGCACCGCGCACGCCCAGCGAGGTGCCCATCAGGAACAGCGTGACCGGGATCAGCACGATCATCAGGATGATGAAAGGCACCGAACGCAACAGGTTCACCACCAGCGCCAGCGCACCGTAGGCGAACGGACGCCGCTTCATCTGCGGCGCGCCGAACAGGTACAGCAGCACGCCCAGCGGCAGGCCGATGACCAGGGTCAGCGGCAGCGAACCAAGCAGCATCAGCAGGGTGTCGAGGGTCGCCTGGCCGATGTCGGCCCACTTGCCCGCATCCAGATGGCGGAAGAAACCACCGGCAGTGGCGATGATCATCGACGCAGCTCCTCAACATGCACGCCGGCAGCCACGAACGCGGCCTGCGCGGCAGACTGGTCACCGCCCACCAGGGCGACCACCAGCTGGCCATACGGGGTGTCCTTGATCCGGTCGATACGCCCGGACAGGATGTTGTAGTCGACCCCGGTCTGGCGCGCGACGCTGCCGAGCAGGGGTTCGTAGGTGTCGCCGCCGAGGAAGGTCAGGCGCACGATGCGCCCGCCGACCACGTCGAAATCGCGGTGCAACGCGCCTTCGTCCACATGCTCCGACTCGCTGACGAACCGGCGCGTGGTCGGGTGCTGCGGGTGCAGGAAGACGCGGGTAACCGGTCCGGTTTCGACCATCTGGCCGGCATCGAGCACGGCGACGCGGTCGCAGACGCGGCGGATCACATCCATCTCGTGGGTGATCAGCACGATGGTCAGGCCGAGCTCGCGGTTGATCTTCGACAGCAGCGACAGCACCGATGCAGTGGTCTGCGGGTCGAGCGCACTGGTGGCCTCGTCGCACAGCAGGATCTGCGGGCGGGTCGCCAGCGCACGGGCGATGCCGACGCGCTGCTTCTGGCCACCGGACAGCTGCGCCGGATACTTCTGCGCATGCGCTTCCAGGCCGACGGTCTGCAGCAGTTCGGCAACGCGCGCATCGATCTCCGCCTTCGGCGTCCCGGCCAGCTCCAGCGGGAAGGCGACATTGCCGGCCACGGTGCGCGAGGACAGAAGGTTGAAGTGCTGGAAGATCATGCCGATGCGCCGGCGCAGCGCGCGCAGGCCGTCCGCGTCCAGCGCGGTGACATCCTCGCCGCCGATCAGCAACCGCCCGCCACTGGGTTCTTCCAGCCGGTTGATCATGCGGATCAGGGTCGATTTGCCGGCGCCGGAATGGCCGATGATGCCGAATACCTCACCGGCTTCGATGGTCAGGTCCAGCGGTTGCAGCGCGCTGACTTCGCGGCCGGCAACGGCATAGGATTTGTGCAGGCGCTGGAACTCGATCACGGGCGTGGCTCACCGGCTGGGTGACGGAAGGGGGCGTGCAGCCTACCAGCGCAGGCCGTCGCGCGCCCGCGCCATGGGCCAGAATGTTATTCCTTTTGGTTCTAAGCCGCCCGCGCCGGCGCATTCGCCGGGGTCGGATCCCCGCAGGGGCTCTGACCGCATTCCCTGGCCCAACCGGCTCAGGGATGATCCAGCGGCTTCGGCGGCTCCTGCCGGTTCACCCGCTCGCGGTGCAGCAGGTACAGACCGGAGGCGACGATGATCGCGGCGCCCACCCAGGTATAGCCGTCGGGCAGCTGGCCCCAGAAGGCCAGGTCCCAGCCGATCACCCAGACCAGCCCGCTGTACTCCAGCGGCGCGATCATCGAGGCCTCGCCCAGCTGGAAGGCCTTGGTCAGGGCGATCTGGCCCAGGGCCCCGGCCAGGCCCATGCCGGCGATCAGCGGTGCATGCGCCAGCTGCAGCGGCACCCAGCCGGGAATGGACAGCAGGCCGGCACCGATGGCCATGATGACCAGGAACCACACCACCATCGACTGCGAGGTATCGGTGCGGGTCAGCAGGCTGACCGTGATCGCCGCCACGGCATAGGCGGTTGCCGCCGCCAGCACCATCAGGCCGGGCACCGAAATGAAGCCGTCCACGCCCGGACGCAGCACCACCAGCACGCCGACCAGGCCGATGCCGATGGCGACCCAGCGCCGCGGCCCGACCCGCTCGCCCAGCAGCGGCACCGACAAGGCGGCGATCAGCAGCGGAGCGACGAAGTAGATGGTGTAGGCGGTGGACAGCGGCAGGTCGCGCAGGGCGAACACGAAGCAGCCGATCATCGCCATGCCCAGCGCCCCGCGCAGCAGGTGCAGGCCCCAGCGGCGCGGCACCAGCGAACGCGGCCCCGCGCTGGCCAGCACCCACACCAGCACGAACGGCAACGAGGCCGCGCCGCGCAGGAAGGTCACTTCCAGGGTGGGGTAGCTGGCCGACAGCTGCTTCATGCCAGCGTCCATCAGCGAGAAACAGGCGACCGCAGCGACCATCCAGGCCACCGCACGCGAAGGGGAGCGTTGCACGTTCATGGCCCATTATCGCCCGGTCGTCGCCTTCTGCAGAACACGGGCATGCGGGCCCTCGCGATAGAATGGTCGCCACTGAATCCTGCGGAGCATCGCCCATGCCTTCCTTCGACGTCGTGTCCGAAGTCGACACCCACGAACTGACCAACGCCATCGACCAGGCCAACCGCGAACTGAGCACCCGCTTCGACTTCAAGGGCGTGGATGCCCGGTTCGAACGCGACGGCGATGTGATCAACCAGACCGCGCCGACCGAGTTCCAGCTCAAGCAGATGAACGACATCCTGCGCGCACGCCTGGCCGCGCGCGGCATCGACGTGCTCAGCCTGGAGTTCGGTGACATCGAGACCAACCTGGCCCAGGCCCGGCAGAAGATCACCGTCAAGCAGGGCATCGAGCAGAAGATCGCCAAGAAGATCGCCGCTGCACTGAAGGACGCCAAGCTGAAGGTGGAAAGCCAGATCAACGGCGACAAGCTGCGCGTGCAGGGCAAGAAGCGCGACGATCTGCAGGAGGCCATCGCAGTACTGAAAGCCGGCAAGTTCGAACTACCGCTGCAGTTCAACAACTTCCGCGACTGATCGATCCGCCGGGCCGTGCCCGGCGATCCCCGCGTCAATCGCGCAGCAGCTTGTACAGCGTGGTGCGCGAGATCCCCAGCTGGCGCGCAGCCAGGCTGAGATTGCCGTCCGCGGCCTGCGCCGCGCGGCGTGCCGCCTCGCGCTGCTGCTGACGCAGCAGTGGCGTACCGGTGGTGTTGCTGGCACGGCGCGGCGTACCGCGCCGCGCCGCGCACCGCGGCCCCTGCAGATGCTGCAGGTAGACCGCACTGCCCTCGCCCAGCCGGACCCGATGCGGTGCACCGGGTTGCAGCAGGCGGCGCCGCTGTGCCGCACTGGCGCCGGCAAACAGCACGCCCAGGTCCAGCAAGGGCAACGGCCCGCGCCTGGGCAGGCCCAGCAGGCGCCGCGCAACGCGGTTGGCCGCGCGCAGCTGGCCATCCTCCTGCACTGCCAGCAGCCCCTGCAGCGGCGACAGCAACCAGCGCGGATCATGCTGCACCGCCAGCAGGTGGACGTCGGCCAGCGCACTGAACAGGCGATTCTCGCTGGCCAGCGCCGCCTGCCGGAAATAGCCCTGCAGCAAGGACGGATCCCGCTCGCCCAGGCCGGTAATGTCGATCGCCCCACAGACCCGGCCATCGGGATCATGCAGCGGCTCACTCAGGCAGAACACCGGGGCGAAACGCTGCAGGTAGTGCTCGTTGCCACGCACCAGCGCAGGCAGGTCGTCGGCCAGGCTGACCGCCGGTGCGGTGGTGCCGATCACGCTCTCGCCGAGCCGCCGCCCGACCTGGATCGGCCGCAGCAGGGGCGCGTCTTCCAGGCCATGCGCCTGCTGCGCGATCACCATGCCATCGCGGTTGGCGCAGAACATCGTCCAGCCGCGCCCACCGAACGCGGCCCACAGCTGTTCGAGCTCGGGCCGCACGCAGCCCGCCAGGCGCCGGTCATCGGGATGGGACAGGTGGCGGCCGTCACCCAGCAGCGGTGGATAGCAAGGCTCCTGTCCCGGCTGCAGGCCCGCCGCACGGGAGCGCTGCCACGACCGCTGCAGGGGCAACGGCAACAGCTGCAATGACTGCGCATCGCCCTCGGCGAAGGCGGCACGCGCCGCCACCACCTGCTGTTGCCCGACTGTCGTGGCCATCATCACCTGCGCCCTCCGCCGGTGGCCGACGCGGCCACGGCTACCGAGGGTACACCTGCGTTGCCGCGGCGAACCAGGCGCCGCGGCAACGCATCGTTTCATGCGGCGATGCGCAGGATCGGCTTCAGCGTGATGCCACGGGTGCTGTCTTCGGCGGCCTGGTTGATCTGTTCCAGCGGATAGAACTTCACCAGCTTGTCGAACGGGAAGCGTCCCTGCTGGAACAGGGCCACCAGCTGCGGAATGAACACCTGCGGCACGCTGTCGCCCTCGACGATGCCACGGATGCTGCGGCCCCCCAGCAGCAGGTTGTTGACATCGAAGCTGGCAGTTGTGCCCAGCTTCGGCGCACCCACCACGCCCATCATGCCCCGTCCGCCGAGCGCCTCGATCCCGGCTGAAAGCACCTCCGGGCGCCCGGTCGATTCCAGCGCGTAGTCGGCCCCGCCGCCGGTGATCGCACGCACCGCCTCGACCACGTCAGTCTCGCGACTGTTGACCACGTGCGTGGCCCCCAGCTCCAGCGCCAGTTCCAGGCGCGAGGGCACCACATCGACGGCGATGATGGTGGTGGCGCCGGCCACCTTGGCCGCCATCACCGCGCTCAGCCCGACCGCACCGGCACCGTAGCTGGCGAAGCTGCTGCCGGACCGTACCTGCAGTGCATTGAGCACCGCACCGGCGCCGGTCTGGATGCCACAGCCCAGCGGGCCGAGCAGTTCCAGTGGCGCATCGTCGGGCACCTTGATCGCGTTGATCTCGCGCGCCAGCGCATAGGTGGCGAACGAGGACTGTGCAAAGAAGTGGTCGTGCAGCGGCTGGCCGTGCGCATCGGTGATCGCGGTATGGCCGTGGCCATCGTCGCCACCGAAATTCAATGCGAAGAAGTCGCGGCAGTAGGCGCCGTGACCGCCGCGGCAGGGATTGCAGTGGCCGCAGGCACCATAGGTCAGCACCACGTGGTCACCCACCTGCAGCGCCTTGACGTTGGGCCCGACCGCTTCGACGATGCCGGCACCTTCGTGGCCGAGCACAGCCGGCAATGGCACCGGGTAGTACTGGTCGCGCACGATCAGGTCGGTGTGGCACAGGCCGGCGGCCACCACTTTCACCCGTACTTCGTCATCCTGCACGCCACGCAGCGTGGCCTGCTCGATGACGAACGGCTGTTCCTTGCCGCGCACAACGGCAGCGGTGATCTCACGGGATGCAGCGTCGTTGTTCATGCGTAGGTCCTCCTGGATCAGATCGGGTAGGCGGGCGCTTCGCCCTTGACGGTCAACCACTGCCACTGGGTGAATTCTTCCCCGTTGGCCGGGCCGCCGATGCTGGTGCCGTTGCCGGACGCACCCACGCCGCCGAAGGGATTGATCACCTCGTCATTCACCGTCTGGTCGTTGATGTGCAGCAGGCCGGTGCGCAGGCGCTCACCCAGCTTCAGCGCGCGACCGACATCGCTGGAGACGATGGCCATCGACAGCCCGTACTCGCTGTTGTTTGCCAGCTGCACGGCGTGGTCGTCGTCGTCGAACGGCACCACCACGGCGACCGGCGCGAAGATCTCTTCGTTGAACGCGGGATTGCCGGCGTCGACGTTGCCGAGCACGGTCGGTGCGAAAAACAGATCGTGGTACGTGCCACCGGCTTCCAGCGAAGCGCCGGCCTGCACCGCCTGCTCGACCACGCGCACGGCATGGTCGCGCTGGCCGGCATTGATCAACGGGCCGATCGCCACGTCTTCGCGCGCCGGATCCCCCACCTTCAGCGACGCCGCTTTGGCCACCAGCTTCTGCAGGAACGCATCATGGATCTTCCTGTGCACCAGCACGCGGCCGGTGGCCATGCAGATCTGTCCCTGGTGCAGGTAGACGCCCCATGCCGTATTGGCCACCGCCAGCTCGAGATCGGCGTCATCAAGAATGATCAGCGAATTCTTGCCGCCCAGCTCCAGCGAAACCTTCTTCAGGTGCCGGCCTGCGGCTTCTCCGACCTTGCGCCCGGCCGCGGTGGAGCCGGTGAACTGGATCATCGCCACGTTCGGATCGCTGGTCAGTGCGGCGCCGGCGGCGCCGTCCCCCGGCAGCACGTGCAGGACGCCCGCGGGCAAGCCGGCCTGCTCGAACAGGCGGGCAATCACCGCGCCACCACATACCGCCGTGCGTGGGTCCGGCTTGAGCACCACCGCATTGCCCAGCGCGATCGCCGGGGCCACCGCGCGCATCGCCAGATACAGTGGAAAATTGAACGGTGAAATGACGCCGACCACGCCCAGCGGGCGACGCCGCGCCAGGTTCAGGCGGCCGGGTTCGGAGGGCAGGATCTCGCCGACACTGCGCGACGGCAATGCGGCGGCCTCGTGCAGCGCCTTGACGGTCACATTGGCCTCGAAGCCGGCCTTCAGGCGGGTCGATCCGCTTTCGCGGACCAGCCATTCAACCAAGGTGTCGATATTCTCCTCGGCCAGCCGCGCGGCGGTGCGCAGCACCTGTGCGCGCTGCTCATAGGGAGCCGCGGCCCAGGCCTGCTGGGCCTGCGCCGCAGCGGCTGCCGAACGCGCGACCTGCGCCGGGTCGGCCAGGCCGATCTCGCCGAGCGTCCGGCCGGTGGCCGGCTCGATCACCGGCTGCCGCTGCACGGCGGCCTGCCAACGGCCATCAAAGAAGGTGCCGGACCAGAGCGCATCCGGCAGCCACGGGGAAGTTGCAGTCATGGGTGTCCTCCTGTGTCGTGCGTCCATTCCACGCCCACCGCCGTCGGCAGGCAATCCGCCATCCGCCGGTGGCCTGCAAGGGATTGACGTGGCGGGGATTTCCAGCATCGCCGCTGTCCAGTTCCTGCACAGTGAACGGCGCGTGGCGGCACACGCCTACAATGGGCGGCCCCGCCAGCCGACGTGCCCGCCATGACCGATTCCCCCCTGCCCACCGATGACCCGATCGCCGCCACCCGCCTGTGGCTGGAGCGCATCGTCATCGGCCTGAACCTGTGCCCGTTCGCCAAGGCGGTATATGTGAAGGAGCAGGTCCGCATCGTGCTCAGCGATGCGACCACGCCCGAAGCGCTGGTTGAGCAGCTGGCCGAGGAGCTGGTGCTGCTGCGCGATACGCCGGCCGAGCAGATCGATACCACGCTGATCGTGCACCCGCAGGTGCTGACCGACTTCCTCGACTACAACGATTTCCTCGACAACGCCGACGCGGCCATCGAGGCGCTGGACCTGCAGGGCATCCTGCAGGTGGCCAGCTTCCACCCGGACTACCAGTTCGAAGGCGTGGCGGCGGACGATGCCAGCAACTACACCAACCGTTCCCCCTTCCCCACCCTGCACCTGCTGCGCGAAGACAGCGTGGCGCGCGCGGTGGACGTCTATCCGGACCCGGACGTGATCGTCGAGCGCAACATCCAGACCCTCGACCGCATCGGCGTGGACGGCTGGCACCGCCGCCTGCGTGGCGAGGACCTGACGTGAGCACGGTGCCATCGATTGCCCCATGGCCGGCCGCGCCGCTGTCGGGCAAGGTGGTGCTGGTCACCGGCGGCGCCAACGGCATCGGCCGTGGCATTGCCCAGTCCGTGCTCGGTGCAGGCGGCCGCGTGCTGATCGGCGACCTCGACGTGGACGCAGGGCAGGCCTGCCTGGACGAATGGCAGCGCGGCGATGACGCCGCGTTCCAGCGCCTGGACATCATGGACGAAGCCAGCGTGCGCGGTTTCGTCGCGGCCGCGCTGCAGCGTTTCGGCCGCATCGATGGACTGGTCAACAATGCCGGCATCGCCGCACCGCACGGCACGCTGCTGCAGGACATGGACTGGGAGGAATGGCAGCGCCGCCTGTCGTCGCTGCACGGTGCCTTCCTGTGCAGCAAGCACGCGCTGCCGGCGCTGTCGGCGAACGCTGCGGGCGCGATCATCAACATCGCCTCCACCCGGGCCTGGCAGTCCGAAGCGCACAGCGAAGCCTACGCCGCAGCCAAGGGCGGGCTGGTCGCCTTCACCCATGCGCTGGCGATCAGTGCCGGCCCGGCGGTGCGGGTCAACAGCATCAGCCCCGGCTGGATCGGTACGACGGCGTGGCAGGCGCCTTCGCGCCGCCACGCGCCCGCGTACTCGGCCATCGACCACGCACAGCACCCGGTCGGTCGTGTCGGCCGCCCCGAGGACATCGGTGCGCTGGCGGTGTACCTGCTGTCCTCGCTGTCCGGCTTCAGCACCGGCCAGGATTTCATCGTCGACGGCGGCATGACCCGGAAGATGATCTACGCCGAATGACCCGCCTCCGGTAGTGCCGGCCGCTGGCCGGCATTCCGGTGGGTCCACGCCCTGCGTGGATAACGGTGACGTGCCAACCAGGGTTGGCCCCGCCACACTGAGGGTTTACGCCATGCCCGAGTGGCGCAGCAGCGCGTCGATCTGCGGGGCACGACCGCGGAAGGCCTTGAAGTTCTCCGCCGCCGGACGGCTGCCACCCCGCGACAGGATTTCATCGCGGAAGCGTGCGCCGGTTTCGGCCACTGCCTGCGGGGCTTCCTCGAACGCGGCATAGGCGTCGGCACTGAGCACCTCGGCCCACTTGTAGCTGTAGTAACCGGCCGCGTAACCGCCGGCGAAGATGTGGCTGAACTGGTGCGGGAAGCGGTTCCAGACCGGCGGGTGGTTCACCGCCACCTCGGCGCGCACGCGGTCCAGCAGGGCCAGCACGCTGTCCTGTGCCGGTTCGAACTGGCTGTGCAGCAGCATGTCGAACAGGCCGAACTCCAGCTGGCGCACGGTGGCCATGCCGCTGTGGAAGTTGCGCGCGGCCAGCATGCGCTCATACAGCGCGCGCGGCAGCGGCTCGCCCGTGTCCACGTGCGCGGTCATGCCCTGCAGGTGCGCCCATTCCCAGCAGAAGTTCTCCATGAACTGGCTGGGCAGTTCCACTGCATCCCATTCCACGCCATTGATCCCGGCCACGCCCAGCTCGCCGATGCGGGTCAGCAGCTGGTGCAGGCCATGGCCCATCTCGTGGAACAGCGTGGTCACTTCGTTGTGGCTGAAGGTGGCCGGCTTGCCGTTGGCGCCACGTCCGAAGTTGCACACCAGGTAGACCAGCGGCGTCTGCACGCTGCCGTCGGCGCGCACGCGACGGTTGCGGCAGTCATCCATCCACGCGCCACCGCGCTTGCCCTCGCGTGCGTACAGGTCCAGGTAGAACTGGCCGACCAGCGCGCCCTGCGCATCGACCAGGCGGAAGAAGCGCACGTCTTCGTGCCAGACCGGCGCGCTGTCCTCCTGCACATGCAGGCCATACAGCTGCTCGATCACCGAGAACAGGCCGCCCAGCACCTTCGGTTCGGTGAAGTACTGCTTCACTTCCTGCTCGGAATAGCTGTAACGCGCCTGCTTCAGGCGGTCGGCGGCGAACGCCAGGTCCCAGGCCTGCAGGTCGTCGATGCCCAGCTGCGCGCGTGCGAACTGCTCCAGCTCGGCCCGGTCGCGGGCCGCGAACGGCTTGGCACGCGCGGCCAGGTCGCGCAGGAAGCCAAGCACTTCGGCCGGGTCCTGCGCCATCTTGGTCGCCACCGAGTAATGGCCGTACGAATCGAAGCCGAGCAACGCGGCCAGTTCGGCGCGCAGGGACAGAATGCGGTCGATGTTGCCACTGTTGTCCAGGGCCTCGTCGCCGAACTCGGACGCACGCTGCGCGCTGGCGCGGTACAGGATCTCGCGCAGGTCGCGGTCTTCGGCCCAGGTCTGCACCGGCAGGTAGCACGGCATCTGCAGGGTCAGTTTCCAGCCGGTCCTGCCGTCCTTCTCTGCCGCAGCGCGCGCGGCGGCCTTCACGTCTTCCGGCAGGCCCTGCAGCCGCGCTTCGTCCTCGATGAACAGCGACCATGCATCGGTGGCGTCGAGCACGTTCTGCGAGAACTTGGCCGACAGCGCCGACAGTTCCTCCTTGATCGCAGCGAAACGCTGCTGCGCCTCCGGCGCCAGCTCGGCACCGCCCAGCCGGAAGTCACGCAGCGTGTTGTCCAGCACCTTGCGCCGGGCTTCATCGAAGCGTGCTGCCTCCGGGCTGGCGGCCAGTGCCTGGTATTGGCGATACAGCGCCAGGTTCTGGCCCAGCGCACTGGCGAAGCGGGTCACCCGCGGCAGATTGCTGTTGTAGGCCTCACGCAGTTCGGGCGTGTTGACCACACCCTGCAGGTGACCGACCAGCCCCCAGGCGCGCCACAGGCGCTCGGTGGCATCGTCCAGCGGGGTCACGAAGGTCTGCCAGGTGACCGGCTGCACCTGCTCGGCCGCGCTGACGGCGGCTTCGGCCTCGGCCAGCAGCACGTCCAGCGCCGGCGCCACGTGCTCGGGGCGGATCGCCTCGAAGCGCGGCAGGCCGGAAAAATCGAGCAGGGGGTTGGCAACGGTCACGGCAGATCTCCAGGGGACGGGCCCGGCACGCGGGCAGCGTTCCCGATATGGCGCTGCCAGGTGCGGCTGACAAGGGGGCGTGCATTGCCGTTCACGTCGGCCTGACGGCCGCGCGCCGAAGCTCTGGCTGCGGGGGAGTCCGCAGCGGTACTTACCGAACGAGGCCCTACATGGAAGGTCTGGCTGCAGTTGCATCCGCCGCACCGCCGCGCTCGCTGGCATTGACCGCCAGTGCGGCCGAGCTGGCCTGGATCGCCGCGCTGTGCGATGCCGGCGACGACGCCCCGCGCCATCTGCAGCAGCTGCAGGCGGTGCTGCAGCAGGGGGGCACCTTCAACGACGCCCAGGAGTGGTACCCGTTCGAGGTGATCGAGCGCGGCGCCAGCCAGTTGCAGCTGGGCCACGAACGTGAGTTCGTGATCTGCGTGCTGCTGTGGCTGCAGGCGCTGGCCCAGGGCCGCGCCAGCATCCTGGACCCCAGCCTGCACCTGGATGACCGCGCGATGGATATCGAGGCGTTGCCGGACGCGCTGCGCGACGCCGTGCTGGATGCATTCACTGCGGCGGGATATTGAGACGGCCCGGCGACCGGGCAGCGTCGACGGTTGGTCGACCATCGCGCGCAGCGCGGCGATTTCACGACCTGAACGGAGAGCAGTCGACCAACCGTCGACGCTGCCCAGCCGATGCAGATCCGGCCGTGCGTTGCCGTGCTACAGCGCTTCCAGGCTGCACCACGGCAGTTCGGGCAAGCCCTGCCCGGCGACCGCTGCGGCCAGCTGTGCGTCGGCGCCGTCGACATCGATCCCCATCCGCGCGTACCACGCCGGGTCGTAGTAACTCTGCGCATAGCGCTCGCCGCTGTCGCACAGGATGCTGACGATGCTGCCGCGGTGGCCCGCCTCGCGCATCCACTGCGCGGCCTGCAGCACGCCGATGAAGTTGGTCCCGGTCGAGCCGCCGACGCGGCGCCCCAACTGCCGGCTGACATGGCGCATGGCGGCCAGGCTCAGCGCATCGGGCACCTTCACCATCGCATCGACGCTGGTCGGGATGAAACTCGGTTCCACCCGCGGCCGGCCGATGCCTTCCACGCGCGAACCACCGCTGCAGGTCAGCGCGCGCCAGTCCTGTTCACCCGCCACAGCGGCCCTGTAACCATCGAAGAACACCGACACTTCCGGGTCCGCGCACAGGATGCGGGTGTCATGCCGGCGGTAGCTGACATAACGGCCCAACGTGGCTGCGGTGCCGCCGGTGCCGGGGCTGCATACGATCCATTCCGGAACCGGGCTGGGCTCTTCGGCCATCTGCTTGAAGATGGACTCGGCGATGTTGTTGTTGGCGCGCCAGTCGGTGGCGCGCTCGGCATAGGTGAACTGGTCCATGAAGTGGCCGCCGGTTTCGCGGGCCAGCTTTTCCGAATCACAGTTGAGGTCGCAGGCGCGCTCGACCAAGTGGCAGCGGCCACCGTGGAACTCGATCGCGGCGATCTTCTCCGGCGAGGTGGTGGCCGGGATCACGGCGATGAACGGCAGGCCGAGCAGGCGCGCGAAATAGGCCTCGGACACCGCCGTCGAGCCGCTGGACGCTTCGATCACCGGCCTTCCTTCGCGCAGCCAGCCATTGGCCAGCGCGTACAGGAACAACGAACGCGCCAGCCGATGCTTGAGGCTGCCGGTGGGATGGCTCGATTCATCCTTCAGATAGAGGTCGATGCCCTCGAACCCGGGCAGTGCCAGCGGGATCAGGTGCGTATCGGCGGAACGGTTGAAATCGGCTTCGATCTTGCGGATGGCGGCGGCCACCCATTCACGCTGCGACATGGCGGGCAATCGTCTTCAGGACGGAACGGTGCGATCCAGCCATTGTACGTCGCAGTGCCGTCAGGTGCCGGCCGGTAGAATGGGCCATCCGGCCGGCAACGGCCCTGTCTGAAGGACCTCCCCCATGACCATTCCCGCCCTGCGCGATGTCCCCGGCGTCGCCGCCCAGGCCCCGGCCGAAACCAGCGGCTTCGTGTTCAACCACACCATGCTGCGGGTCAAGGACATCACCGCCTCGCTGGACTTCTACACCCGCGTGCTCGGCTACCAGCTGATCGACAAGCGCGACTTCCCCGAGGCCCAGTTCAGCCTGTACTTCCTGGCCTATGTGCCGGCCGGCGCGGTGGTGCCGGAAGACGACAGCCAGCGCCGTCTGTGGATGGCCGGCCTGCCGGGCGTGCTGGAACTGACCCACAACCACGGCACCGAGACCCAGCAGGGCGCGGTCTACCACGACGGCAACAGCGACCCGCGCGGCTTCGGCCACATCTGCGTGTCGGTGCCGGACATCGAGGCGGCCTGCCAGCGCTTCGAAGACCTGGGCGTGACTTTCCAGAAGCGCCTGACCGACGGCCGCATGAAGAACCTGGCCTTCATCAAGGACCCGGACGGCTACTGGGTCGAGATCATCGCCAACTGACAAAAAGGGGACGGAGGGGATTAAGCCGTTTCTGGCACTATTGGCCGGAAGCGACTTAATCCCCTCCGTCCCCTTTTTTGCGAGGTTCGCATGGAAACGATGGAACTGCACCGCGGCCGCTTGATCGACCACCTGCAGCTGGTGGTGCGTGACCTGGCCGCCAGCCGCCGCTTCTACCAGGCGGTGTTCGATACGATCGGCGTGCCGCTGGGCGGCGAAGGGCCGGACTTCTTCTGGGCCGACGAGCTGTTCATTTCCAGCGCCAGCAGCAAGGCTGCCGCCGGCCAGTTGACCGGCCGCCACCATCTGGCGTTCCAGGCACGTGACAGCGCGACCGTCGATGCCTTCCACACCGCCGCGATCGCCGCCGGTGGCACCGACAACGGCGCGCCGGGCGAACGTCCCTACCATCCGGGCTACTACGGCGCCTTCGTGCTCGACCCGGATGGCAACAACATCGAAGTGGTCTACCACGGCCCGGCCAGTTACAGCGCCGATTCGGTGAAGGTCACGTTCTGATTTCACCGGCGCCGTGAACGAAGAAGCCGGGCAATGCCCGGCTTCTCTGCATCCAGCGCTGCTGGCCCTCAGTGGGCCGCCATGTAGATGTCCTGCAGCACGGCCTTTTCCAGCTCCAGCTCGCCCAGCAGGTTCTTCACGATATCGCCCAGGCTGAGGATGCCGACCAGCTGGTTGCCGTCGGTCACCATCAGATGACGGCGCCGCGAGTACGTCATCAGCGACATGGCCTGCTTCAGCGTGGCGTCCGGCGCAATGCCCTCAAGGCCGGTGGACGGCAGGCTGGAAATCACCCGGCGGCCGGCCTGCGGGCCGTCGTCGGCCAGGGTACGCACGATGTCCTTCTCGGAAATGATGCCGACCGGGGCATCGTCCTTCATCACCACCAGCGCAGCGATCCTGTTCGCGCTCATCTTGTGGGCGGCGGCACCGATCGTGTCTTCGGCATCGATGGTGATGACAGCTTCTTTCTTGGATTGCAGGAGTTCGCGGACGTTCATTCTTGTTTCCTGGTGCAGGTCACTGAAGTCAAAAAAGTGTGCTCTTCCGATACGCCCCCTCCCCGGGAACAGACCTTTCAGCGCACGTCTGGCGCACCCGGCTGCCGCATCGAATGGTTCGGCAGGCGACGTGCTGCAACGCGAACGAGGAAGGGTTCAACCGCTCAACCCGGACCTCGGTCGAATCGATTCTACGACTGCGACCCTCGGTCACTACCGGCATCGATGGGACAGTTCGTCGTGGGAACCGACTGACGATCCAGAGAATGGCACCGCGGCTGAAACCGCCGCTGAATACTGCCGGCCCTGCGCATTAAAGATTGACGGACGCCTGCCGCCCGCGGACAGAACAGCCGGCCGCTGTCCCACTTGGCGCTGCCACCGCTGCAAACGAAAGGGGGCCACGCGGGCCCCCTTCGCTTGCAGCGTCGCCGCCATCCGACGGCTGTTACTCCACCGTCACGCTCTTGGCCAGGTTGCGCGGCTTGTCCACGTCGGTGCCGCGTGCCAGCGCGGTGTGGTAGGCCAGCAGCTGCACCGGGATGGTGTGCACGATCGGGCTGAGGACGCCGGCATGACGCGGCGTGCGGATCACGTGCACGCCGTCGGACTCATTGAAGTTGCTGTCCTGGTCGGCGAACACGAACAGCTCGCCACCACGGGCGCGCACTTCCTGCATGTTCGACTTCACCTTCTCCAGCAGGCTGTCGTTGGGGGCGATCACCACCACCGGCATGTCCTCGTCCACCAGCGCCAGCGGGCCGTGCTTCAGTTCACCTGCCGGGTAGGCCTCGGCGTGGATATAGGAAATCTCCTTGAGCTTGAGCGAGCCTTCCAGCGCGATCGGGTAATGCAGGCCACGGCCCAGGAACAGCGCATTGGACTTGCGCGCGAAGCGCTCGGCCCACGCCGCGATCTGCGGCTCCAGGTTCAGTGCGTGCTGCACGCTGCCCGGCAGGAAGCGCAACTGCTCCAGGTAATCCGCTTCCTGCGCCGCGTCGATGCGGCCATGCAGCTTGCCCAGCACCACGGTCAGCTGGAACAGCGCGGCCAGCTGGGTGGTGAAGGCCTTGGTCGAGGCCACGCCGATCTCGGCGCCGGCGCGGGTGTAGCACACCAGTTCGCTGGCGCGCGGGATCGCGCTTTCCGGCACGTTGCAGATCGACAGCGTGTGCGTGTGGCCGAGCGACTTGGCGTACTTCAGTGCCTCCATCGTATCCAGCGTTTCGCCCGACTGGGAGATGGTGACGATCAGGTGCTTCGGGTTGGCATAGGCCGCGCGATAACGGTACTCGCTGGCGATCTCCACGCTGCACGGCAGGCCGGCGATGGCCTCGATCCAGTAGCGCGCGGTCAGGCCGGCGTAGTAGCTGGTGCCGCAGGCAATGATCTGCACGCCCTCGATGCCCGACAGCACCGCTTCGGCGTTCTTGCCGAACAGCTCGGCCGGGAAACCACCGGCGTCGATCGCCGCCTCGATGGTGTCGCCCAGTGCGCGCGGCTGCTCGTGGATTTCCTTCTGCATGAAATGGCGGTACGGGCCCAGCTCCAGCGATGCCAGCGACACGTCGGACAGGTGCACATCGCGCTCGACCGGCCGGTCATGCTCATCGAAGATGCGCACGCCATCGCGACGGATCTCGGCGGTGTCGCCCTCTTCCAGGAAGATCACCTTGCGGGTGGCCGAGATCACCGCCGAGACGTCGGAGGCGACGAAGTTCTCGCCCTCGCCCAGGCCCACCAGCAGCGGGCAGCCCATGCGCGCGCAGACGAAGCGCTCCGGCTCGGCACGGCTGACCACGGCCAGCGCGTAGGCGCCGGTCAGCTCCTTCACCGTGTGCTGCAGCGCCACCAGCAGGTCATCGCCGCCCTTCAGGTGATGGTGGATCAGGTGCGCGATGACTTCGGTGTCGGTCTGCGACTCGAAGGTGTAGCCCATCGCACGCAGTTTCTCGCGCTGCTCTTCGTGGTTCTCGATGATGCCGTTGTGCACCAGCGCCACGCCGTGGCTGATGTGCGGATGCGCGTTGGCCTCGGTGACGCCACCATGGGTGGCCCAGCGGGTGTGGCCGATGCCCAGCACCGCATGGAAGCCTTCGGCTTCAGCCGCCGTCGCCATTTCCGATACGCGGCCGGTACGGCGCACACGCCGTACCTCGGGGCGCTCGGCGTGGTCGATCACCGCGATGCCCGAGGAGTCATAGCCACGGTACTCAAGCCGCTTCAGGCCTTCGATCAGTAGCGGCACCACGTCGCGATCAGCGATTGCACCCACGATTCCACACATGTCACGCGTTTCCTTGAAGACGATCGGCGCATTCTAGCCCGCGCGTCCGGCTTCGCCCTCCTGTCCGCTTAATGAAAGTGTCCGGAAAGGTGTCCGCGGACACCCGGACACTCGTGCGAGCCACCCAAATCATTGATCTGCAATGAATTAAAGTTGGCACGCTACGTGCTTGGTGCTGGCTACCACCGTCAGGCACGCACCGATGATCCGCGACACTTCCGCACAGGACCAGATCGTTTCCTCCGCCCCGGCCGGCACCTCCCGCGCAAGCTGGCACCGCTACCGCTGGCCGGCGCTGGGCGCCATCGCGCTGCTGGCCGGCATCGGCTGGGCGGTGCATGCCTGGTCCAATGCCAGCCGCTCCTTCGACAGCAGCCGCGTGCGCATCGCGGAGGTGAAGCGGGGCGATCTGGTCCGCGACATCGCCGCCGATGGACGGGTGATCGCGGCCAACAGCCCGATCCTGTATGCCGTGTCGGCCGGCACCGTCGACCTGAAGGTCGTTGCCGGTGACGTGGTCAAAAAGGGCCAGGAGCTGGCGATCATCGACAGCCCGGAGCTGCGCAGCAAGCTGGCCCAGGAACAGGCAACGCTGGCGGGCCTGGAAGCCGAGGCCAGCCGCGCCGCGCTGGACGCGACCCTGGCCCGCGCCAAGTCGCGCAAGGAAACCGACCAGGCCACGATCGAACGGCAGGCCGCCGACCGCGACCTGCAGCGCTACCAGCGCGGCTATGACGGCGGTGCGGTGCCGCAGATCGACCTGGCCAAGGCCAAGGACTCGCTGAAGAAGGCCGACATCACCCTGGCCAACGCCACCACCGATGCGCGCCTGCAGAGCCAGGGCGCGGACCTGGATGCCCGCAACAAGCGCCTGCTGGCCGACCGCCAGAAGGCCGTGGTGGCCGAGGTGCAACGCCAGGTCGATGCACTGACCCTGCGCGCGCCGTTCGATGGCCAGGTCGGCCAGGTGCAGGCCGTCCAGTCCACCAACCTGGCCGCCAATGCACCGGTGCTGGGCGTGGTCGACCTGTCCAAGTTCGAAGTCGAGATCAAGGTGCCGGAAAGCTTCGCCCGCGACCTGGCGATCGGCATGCCGGCCCAGCTGACCGGCGGCAACGGCAAGCCCTTCCCGGGCGAGATCAGCGCGGTGTCGCCGGAAGTGGTCAACGGCGAGGTCAACGCCCGCGTGCGCTTTGCCAGTGCGCAGCCGGAAGGCCTGCGCCAGAGCCAGCGGATGTCGGTGCGGGTGCTGCTCGATACCCGCAAGGACGTGCTGAAGGTCGAGCGCGGCCCGTTCGTCGAGCAGGGCAATGGCATGGCCTACGTGATGGATGGCCGCACCGCCGTGCGGCGTCCGGTGGAACTGGGCGTCAGCAGCCTGGGCGAAGTGGAAATCAAGTCGGGTGTGCAGCCGGGCGACCGCATCGTGGTCTCCGGCAGCGACCTGTTCAAGGACGCCGAACGCGTCTCCGTCAACTGACACATCCTGGAGAGAGGACACCCCATGTACATGCTCGAAATGCGTTCGGTCGCCAAGGTCTTCCGCACCGAACAGGTGGAAACCCACGCGTTGCGCTCACTGGAACTGCAGGTCAAGGAGGGCGAGTTCGTCGCCGTCACGGGGCCGTCCGGCTCCGGCAAGACCACCTTCCTCAACATCGCCGGCCTGCTGGAGACCTTCACCAGCGGCACCTACCTGCTGGACGGCCAGGACGTGAGCACGCTGGGCGACGACGCCCGCAGCCGCCTGCGCAACCAGAAGATCGGTTTCATCTTCCAGGGCTTCAACCTGATCCCCGACCTGAACCTGTTCGACAACGTCGACGTGCCGCTGCGCTACCGCAAGATGAGCGCCAACGAGCGCCGCGAACGCATCGAGAAGGCGCTGACCCAGGTCGGCCTGGGCTCGCGCATGAAGCACTACCCGAATGAGCTGTCCGGTGGCCAGCAGCAGCGCGCGGCGATCGCGCGTGCGCTGGCCGGCAGCCCGCGCCTGCTGCTGGCCGACGAACCGACCGGCAACCTGGACACGCAGATGGCGCGCGGCGTGATGGAACTGCTGGAGGAGATCAACGCCGCCGGCACCACCATCGTGATGGTCACCCATGATCCGGAACTGGCCGCGCGTGCACAGCGCAACGTGCACATCGTCGACGGCCAGGTCACCGACCTGGTCCGCGAGCCGGTGCTGGCCACGCCGCGCCACATCGTCGCCGTCAACGAGTGAGGCCCGGCCATGTTCGCCTACTACGCCCGATTGGCGGTACGCAGCTTCCGCCGCAACAAGGTCCTGACCGCGCTGATGGTGGTGGCCATCGCGCTCGGCATCGGTGCCTCGATGACCACCCTGACCGTGTTCCACGTCCTCTCCGGCAACCCCATTCCGGACAAGAGCGAGCGCCTGTTCTACGCGCAGATCGACCCGCGGCCCCGCAACGGCTTCGGCCTTGAGGAGGAACCGGAAGAGCAGATGACGCGTTATGACGCCGAAGCGCTGCTGCGCGAAGCGAAAGCCGAGCGCCAGGTGATGATGACTGCCGGTGATGCAACGATCGAACCGGACAACAGTACGCTCAAGCCGTTCTCCATCGACACCCGCTGGACCTCGGCCGACTTCTTCCCGATGTTCAACGTGCCCATGCAGTACGGGCGGCCGTGGACCCGCGAGGACGACAACGGGCGGGCCCGCGTGGCCGTCATCTCCAAGGCGCTCAACGAGAAGCTGTTCCAGGGCGCGAACAGCGTCGGTCGCGAAATCCGGCTCGAGGGCAATGCGCTGCGCATCGTCGGCGTCATGAAGGCCTGGAACCCGGAGCCACACTTCTTCGACCTCACCACCGGCGCGTTCGGCAAGGAAGAGGATCTGCTGGCGCCGATCTCCACCTCGTTCGATCTGCAGCTGGGCAGCAATGGCAACATGAACTGCTTCGGTGAAAATCCCGACGGCGCCAACAGCTACTCCGTCAACGCGCCCTGCGCGTACCTGCAGTACTGGGCAGAGATGGATCCGTCCAAGGCCGGCGACTACCGGCGCTATCTGGAGAACTACTCCAGCCTGCAACGCCAGGCCGGCCGCTTCGAACGCCCGGTCAACGTCCGCCTGCGCAACGTGATGGAGTGGCTGGACTTCAAGGGCGCTGTACCCAGCGACGTGCGGCTGCAGCTGTGGCTGGCCCTGGGCTTCCTCGGCGTCTGCCTGGTCAACACGGTCGGCCTGCTGCTGGCCAAGTTCCTGCGCCGCAGCGGCGAGATCGGTGTGCGCCGCGCGCTGGGCGCCAGCCGCGGCCAGATCTTCCTGCAGTGCCTGGTCGAAGCCGGTGCCGTGGGTGTGGTCGGCGGCGTGCTCGGCATCGGACTGGCCCTGCTGGGGCTGTACGCGGTCCGCCAGCAGCCCGTCAGCTACGCGCAGCTGGCCCACCTGGATGGCAGCATGCTGCTCCTCGCGCTGGGCCTGACCCTGCTCGCCAGCCTCGCCGCCGGCTTCCTGCCCGCCTGGCGCGCGATGCAGGTCACTCCCGCCATCCAGCTCAAGTCGCAGTAAGCACGAGAACGAGGACATCCCATGGACATCCGCCCCATCCTCAGCACCCTGCGCCGGCACAAGACCGCTGCCGCGCTGATCGTGCTTGAAATCGCCCTGACCTGCGCCATCGTCTGCAATGCCCTGTTCCTGGTCAGCCAGCGCGTGGAGCGCATCAGCCGGACCAGCGGCATGGCCGAAAACGAGCTGGTCCTGGTCCGCGTGACCGGCGTCGGCAAGCAGACCGATGCCGCCGCCCGCACCCGCGAGGACCTGGCATCGCTGCGCGCCATCCCCGGGGTCACCGCGGTCAGCGTGATCAACCAGGTGCCGTTCCGCAACAGCTCGTCCAACACCAGCATCTCGCGCGAAATGAACCAGGAACGGCCGACGGCCAGCGTCGGCATGTACACGTTCTCCGAAGACGCGTTGCGCACGCTGGGCCTCAACCTGGTTGCCGGCCGCGACTTCCAGCCGGCCGAGTACTTCGACTTCGACAACCTGAGCAAGGCCAACGGCACGCCGGTGATCCTCAGCCAGGCCGCCGCGCACAAGATGGCGCCGGACGGCAATGCGCTGGGCAAGACGTACTACATGGGCAAGCAGACGGTGAACGTGATCGGCATCGTCGATACGCTGGCCACGCCCAATGGCTGGGGCAACAACTGGGATGACACCATGATCATGCCGGTGCGCCGCGTCTTCGGCGATGGCATCTACATGCTGCGCACCGATCCTGCGCGCCGCGATGAGGTGCTCAAGGCCGCACTGTCCGCCCTGGACCGCAACGATCCCAACCGACTGATCCGCGAGAAGCAGTCGTTCACCGACCAGCGCGAGGACTTCTTCAAGAACGACCGCGCAATGGTCGGCCTGCTGATCACCGTCTGCGTGGCGCTGCTGGTGGTCACTGCGCTCGGCATCGTCGGGCTGGCCAGCTTCTGGGTGCAGCAGCGCAGCAAGCAGATCGGCATCCGCCGCGCGCTCGGCGCCACCCGGGGCCAGATCCTGCGCTACTTCCAGACCGAGAACTTCCTGCTGGCCACGCTGGGCATCGTGCTGGGCATGCTGGCCGCCTACGCGATCAACCTGGCACTGATGAACCTGTACGAGCTGCCGCGCATGCCGCTGCTGTACCTGCCGCTGGGCGCCCTGCTGCTGTGGACGCTGGGCCAGGTCGCGGTGTTCGGCCCGGCGCGCCGCGCTGCGGCGGTCCCCCCCGCAGTCGCCACGCGCGGAGCCTGAGATGCGCACACGTCTGATGACCCTGCTGATGCTCCTCCCACTGCCGGCAGTTGCCGGCGGTGGCAGCGCAAGCACCCTGCAGTGGCAGCAGGGCGAGGCCCGGCTGGCGCTGCACTCGACCGAAGGCCAGATCCAGGTGGAGGCGGCGCGCCCGGAGGGCCGATTCGGTGTCCGCCGCGGGGACCGCATCCTGCGCGTGGATGACACGCCCGTGTACCAGATCGATCACCTGTCCCGGGCGCTGATCGATTCCCCCGCCGCGCGGGCCTACCTGCTGCTGCGGCGGGAGCGACGGCTGGTGAGCGTCGCGGTGGATGTGGACGCCTGGCGCCAGGCGCTGGACGCTCCGCCGCCGCCCCCGCCGCCGCCCCCGCCGCCGCCACCTCCTCCGCCCCGCCCCTGAGAAGCGGCAACGCCTGCATGGCCACGGCTTTGGCTATGCTTGATGGGTGGCGCCGGGCTCTCCCGGCGTACGGACACGAACACGGCTCCATCGGTGCCGCCCATCCCTTTCTGCAGAACCGCTTGATGCCTTCGATCCTGATCATCGATGACAACGCCAGTGTGGGCACCGCGCTGGACGTGCTGTTCTCCCTGCACGACATCGACACCCTGCAGGCGCAGAGCCCGGCCGAGGGCCTGGCGCTGCTGGAGTCGCAGCCGGTCGACCTGGTGATCCAGGACATGAACTTCAGCGAGGACACCACCTCCGGCGAGGAGGGCGAAGCGCTGTTCGCACAGATCCGCGCGCGCCACCCGGACCTGCCGGTGATCCTGCTGACTGCCTGGACCCACCTGAGCAGCGCAGTGGACCTGGTCAAGGCCGGTGCCGCCGACTACCTGGCCAAGCCGTGGGACGACCGCAAGCTGCTGACCACGGTCAACAACCTGCTGGAACTGTCCGAGGCCCGTCGCGAGCTGGACCGGCGGCGCGCGCGTGAGCTGCGGCAGCGCACTGCGCTGGAGGAGAAGTACGACCTGTGTGGCGCGGTCTTCGCCGACCCGGCCAGCGAGCGCGTCATCGCCCTGGCCTGCCAGGTCGCGCGCTCGGAGCTGCCCGTGCTGATCACCGGCCCCAACGGCGCTGGCAAGGAGAAGATCGCGCAGATCATCCAGGCCAACTCGCTGGTGGCCAAGGGCCCGTTCGTCACGGTCAACTGCGGCGCACTGCCGTCGGAACTGATCGAGGCGGAACTGTTCGGCGCCGAGGCCGGCGCGTATACCGGCGCCAACAAGGCACGCGAAGGCAAGTTCGAAGCTGCCGACGGCGGCACGCTGTTCCTGGATGAGATCGGCAACCTGTCGCTGGGCGGGCAGATGAAGCTGTTGCGCGTGCTGGAGACCGGCCGCTTCGAGCGCCTGGGCTCCAACCGCGAACGACAGGTCAAGGTCCGCGTGGTCAGCGCGACCAATGCCGACCTGCCGGCGATGATCCGCGACGGCAGCTTCCGCGAGGACCTGTATTACCGCCTCAACACGGTCGAACTGGTGCTGCCGCCGCTGGCCGAACGTCCGGGTGACATCGTGCCGCTGGCCGAGCGCTTCCTGGCTGCCGGCAAGCCGCTGGCCAGCGCCGCCGCTGCCGCCCTGCAGCGGCACCCGTGGCCGGGCAACGTGCGCGAACTGCGCAACGTGATCCAGCGCGCCGAACTGCTGGCGACCGGCAACCGCATCGACGTGGCCGATCTCAACCTGCCGCGTGCGGCACCGGCACCGCGCGCCACCGCGAACGCCGGCAATGATCCAGACCGCGCGCGCATCGAGGACGTGCTGGCGCGCCACCATGGCGTCATCGCCCAGGCGGCCGCCGAGCTCGGCCTGAGCCGCCAGGCGCTGTACCGGCGCATGGACCGGCACGGCATCCCACGCGAATGAAACGGCGCTCGTTCACCTTCCGCCTGTTCCTGCGCCTGCTGCCGGTGCTGGCCCTGGCCGCTGCGTTGCCGTGGCTGCTGGCCTACTGGATGGACCATGGCTGGGTGGTGACCTCGGTGTCGGCGGCGCTGCTGCTGGCGCTGATGTGGTGGACCCTGCGCCGCGCCACCGCTCCGGTGCGCTCATTGATGCGCGCGCTGTCCGGCACCACCAGCAGCTACCGCGACGGCGAGTACACCTTCGGCGTGTACTGGCCGGACAACGACGAACTGGGCGACCTGGTGCAGGCCCACCGAGAGCTGGGCGATGTGCTGCGCGAACAGCGGCAGGGCCTGGTGCAGCGCGAACTGCTGCTGGACACGATGGTGCAGAACACGCCGGTGGCGATGCTGTTGATTGCATCCGGCGGCGATGGCATCGCCCGCGTGGTGTTCTCCAACCTGGCCGCGCGCAAGCTGCTGCACGGCGGCTGGAAGCTGGAGGGCCAGCGCCTGGAAGAGGTGCTGGAACAGGTGCCGGTGGAGCTGCGCGATGCCATCGTCCGCGGCGGCGACAGCCTCTTTGCGGTGCATGCCGAGGGCGAAGAAGGCGATGAGGAGGACGAGCAGGTCTATCACCTCTCCCGCCGCGCCTTCCAGCTCAACGGCCGCCCTCACGATCTGCTGCTGGTGCGCCTGCTCACTGCCGAGCTGCGCCGCCAGGAAGTGCAGACGTGGAAAAAGGTGATCCGGGTGATCAGCCACGAGCTCAACAATTCGCTGGCACCGATCGCCTCGCTGGCCCATTCCGGCGGCGTGCTGGTGCAGCGGGAGCGTTTCGAACGGCTGCCGGAGATCTTCACCACCATCGAGGACCGGGCGCGCCACCTGGAGGGCTTCATCCGTGGCTATGCGCGCTTTGCCAAGCTGCCCCAGCCACAATTGCAGACCGTGCACTGGGCGCCCTTCCTGTCCAGCCTGCGCCAGCAGATCCCGTTCACCCTGGAGCAGGAGCCGGACGAGGAACTGAGCAGCCGCATCGACATCGCGCAGTTCGGGCAGGCGCTGTTGAACCTGCTGAAGAACGCCCACGAAGCCTGCGCCGAAGCCGATCCGCCCAATGATGACGTGCGGGTGCAGCTGACGCGGCTGCCGCAGTGGCTGCGCCTGGATGTGCTGGATCGCGGCAAGGGCATGAACGAGCAGGTGCTGCAGAACGCGCTGATGCCGTTCTATTCGACCAAGCGCAATGGCACCGGCCTGGGATTGGCGCTGACCCGCGAGATCGTGGAGGCGCACGGGGGACGGGTGTCGCTGCAGAACCGCGGTGATGGCGGCTTGTGCGTGTCGATCCTGTTGCCGGTGGCTTGATCGGGTAGATCCACGCCATGCGTGGATGTGCCGAGCCAGGTCGGCACCTACCCAACCTGCCGCATCGCCACCCGCAGGTGCATCGGGAACCCCAACGCAGCCTCTTCGGCCATCACCGCGCGCAGGCCCTCGCTCCACTCCGCTTCCGGCACTTCAACGAACCCTTCGCTGGCGTAGAAGGCTGCATTCCACGGGACATCGCTCAAGGTGGTCAGCACCGCGGCGGCAAAACCGGCCGCCCTGGCCTGCGCCAAGGCATGCCGCAGCAGGGCACGGCCATGGCCACGACGCGCATGTGCCGGGTCCACATCCATCTGCACGACATGGAACTCGCCGCACAGCTCGCCGCCCAGCAGGTAACCCGCAATACCGCCTTCAGCGGCATCGACCACCCACAGCTGCCCGCGCCGAAGGCCATCCTGCAGTGCCTGCGGGTCCAGGCCGTGGCCGGCAAACACCGGATAGGCTTCGTGGCCCTTCAGCAGTTCGCCGGCACGCTGTTCAATTGCCGGCAACAGGCAGAGCTCGTCGGCGCGCGGGACACGTGGCTCAGGGCTTCTTGACCGGGCGCTTCCAGCCATCGATCGTTTCCTGTCGTGCGCGCGCCAGGGTCAGCTTGCCGTCCGGAGCGGTGCGGGTGATGACCGAACCCGCGGCGATGGTGGCGCCCTCGCCGATCGTCAGCGGCGCCACCAGCGAGCTGTTGGAGCCGATGAACGCGTTGTCGCCGATGGTGGTGGTGGACTTGTTCACGCCATCGTAGTTGCAGGTGATCGTGCCGGCACCGATGTTGACCCGGCTGCCGATCTCGGCATCACCCAGGTAGGTGAGGTGGTTGGCCTTGCTGCCGACGCCAAGGGTGACCTTCTTGGTTTCAACGAAGTTGCCGACGTGCACGCCATCGGCCAGCACGGTACCGGGGCGCAGGCGCGCGAACGGTCCCACCAGCGCGGCACCTTCGGTGACCACGCCTTCCAGATCGCAGTGTGCGCGCACCTCGGTGCCCGGGCCCAGATTGACATCCTTCAGGCGATTGAACGGGCCCACGGTGACGCCGTCACCGAGCGCGATGTTGCCCTCGAGGATGACATCGACATCGATCAGCACGTCACTGCCGACGGTGACCGTGCCGCGGATGTCCAGCCGCGCCGGATCGCGCACCCGCGCGCCCTGCGCGCACAACGCCCGCACCGCGCGACGCTGCCACGCACGCTCCAGCTGCGACAGCTGCCAGGGATCGTTTGCGCCCTCGGCTTCCTGCGCGTCGGCCACCAGCGCCATTTCGGCCGGGGTGTACTCATGCGCGGCGAAGGCGAACACGTCGGTGAGGTAGTACTCGCCCTGTGCGTTGCTGTTGGACAGCTGCGACAGCCAGCGCCGCAGCGCGGTGGATTCAGCGGCGATGATGCCGGTGTTGATCGTGCGCACGCGCAGCTGGTCGTCGGTGGCGTCCTTCTGCTCGACGATCGCGCCGACCCTGCCCTCGGCGTCACGCAGCACGCGCCCGTAACCGGTCGGATCATCGACCTCGGCCACCAGCACCGCCAGTCGCCCCGGCTCGGCCAGCAGGTCGCGCAGCGTCTGCGCGCGGATCAGCGGCACATCGCCGTACAGCACCAGCACCTGCGCGGCATCGGGCACCTGCGGCATTGCCTGCGCCACCGCGTGGCCGGTGCCGAGCTGTTGTGCCTGCTCGGCCCACTGCAGGTCGGGCTGGTCGGCAAAGTACTGCCGCACCGCCTCGCCACCGTGGCCGTAGACCACGTGGATGGCCGCCGGCTGCAACGCGCGTGCGGTATCGATCACGTGCGCCAGCATCGGCTGGCCGGCGATCGGCTGCAGCACCTTCGGCAGCACCGACTTCATGCGCTTGCCGGCGCCGGCGGCGAGGATGATGACGTGCAGGGCTTGGGTCATGGGAGCGGCGGTCCGTAATTCGTTGCCGGTGATTCTAGAGCGTGGGCCGTTAACATGGGCATCCCTCTTCCTTCACCATGCCGATGAGCCTCGTCCGCCAGGGAAGCGCCTACCTCGTGATTGGGCTCGTGCAGCTGCTGGTCGATTGGCTGGTGTTCGTGGCCGCCACCGCGCTGGGCATGCCGGTGGCGCCAGCCAACATCGCCGGTCGCCTGGCCGGCATGCTGCTGGGCTTCTGGCTCAATGGCCGCTACACCTTTGCAGAGGCCGGCACCCGCAAGCTGGGATGGAAGCGCTTTGCACGCTTCTTCGGGCTGTGGCTGCTGCTGACGGCGGCGAGCACGCTGCTGGTCAGCCTGGTCGACCAGGCGCTGGGCCTGCAGTACACCTGGCTGGCCAAGCCGCTGGTGGAAGGCGGTCTGGCGTGCGTGTCGTTCCTGTTGATGCGCTACGTGGTGTACCGCTGAGACGGCACCAGGATCGGGATCGGGGCTGGGATTGGTAGAGTCGACTGTCAGTCGACTGCGCTTCCATCAGGTCGCCAGAATGCCGCGCTGCGCGCGATAGTCGACTAACAGTCGACTCTACCCGGTCGACTCTACCCGGTCGGCTCCAGCCAGTCGGCCCTGCCCGCTCCAAATAAAAACGCCGGCACGGGGCCGGCGTTCTCGTGGATGCTGCGCGAGCCTCAGTGCTTGAGGGTCTTGCGCAGGCGCTCCAGTGCCTGCAGCTGGACGACGGCCTCGGCCAGCTTCTGCTGGGCTTCGGCCACTTCCATCGCTTCGCCGCGGTTGGCCAGGATGCGCTCGGCTTCTTCCTTGGCCTTGCGGACCGAGGCTTCGTCGATGTCCTGCGCGCGGATCGCGGTGTCGGCCAGCACGGTCACCACCTGCGGCTGCACTTCCAGGATGCCGCCGGAAATGGCGAAATCCAGCTGCTCGCCGTTCGGCGTGGTCACCACCACCTTGCCCGGCTTCAGGCGGGTGATCAGCGGCGCGTGCTTGGGCGCGATGCCCAGTTCGCCCAGCTCACCGGTGGCCACGACCAGGGTCGCTTCGCCACGGAAGATTTCCTGCTCGGCGCTGACGATGTCGCAACGGATCGTGCTCATGCAAATCTCTTCGCTGTTCGCGGCGGCGCAATGCCACCGTGGGGGTCCACCGGCGCGGGCGGTTGCCCGGCACCGGCGTCAGGTCGGGCAGGATCGCTCCCACCCGGCCCGGATCAGGCCTTCTCGGCCATCTTCTTGGCCTTCTCGACCGCTTCTTCGATGCCGCCGACCATGTAGAACGCCTGCTCCGGCAGGTGGTCGTATTCGCCATCGACGATGGCCTTGAAGCCACGGATGGTGTCCTTCAGCGGCACGTACTTGCCCGGCGAACCGGTGAACACTTCGGCCACGTGGAACGGCTGGCTGAAGAAGCGCTCGATCTTGCGTGCGCGCGACACGGCCTGCTTGTCCTCTTCGGACAGCTCGTCCATGCCCAGGATCGCGATGATGTCCTTCAGTTCCTTGTACTTCTGCAGGGTCTGCTGGACGCGCTGGGCGGTGTCGTAGTGCTCGTGGCCGATGACCAGCGGGTCCATCTGGCGGCTGGTGGAGTCCAGCGGATCGACGGCCGGGTAGATACCCAGCGAGGCGATCGAACGCGACAGGGTCACGGTCGAGTCCAGGTGGGCGAAGGTGGTCGCCGGCGACGGGTCGGTCAGGTCGTCCGCGGGAACGTAGACGGCCTGGATCGAGGTGATCGAACCATTCTTGGTCGAGGTGATGCGCTCCTGCAGGACGCCCATTTCCTCGGCCAGGGTCGGCTGGTAACCCACCGCGGACGGCATGCGGCCCAGCAGTGCCGACACTTCGGTACCGGCCAGGGTGTAGCGGTAGATGTTGTCGACGAACAGCAGGACGTCCTTGCCCTTGCCGTTTTCGTCCTTCTCATCGCGGAAGTACTCGGCCATGGTCAGGCCGGTCAGGGCGACGCGCAGACGGTTGCCCGGCGGCTCGTTCATCTGGCCGTACACCATCGCCACCTTGTCCAGGACGTTGGAGTCCTTCATTTCGTGGTAGAAGTCGTTGCCCTCACGGGTACGCTCACCCACGCCGGCGAACACGGACAGACCGCTGTGCGCCTTGGCGATGTTGTTGATCAGTTCCATCATGTTGACGGTCTTGCCGACGCCGGCGCCGCCGAACAGGCCGACCTTGCCGCCCTTGGCGAACGGGCACATCAGGTCGATGACCTTGATGCCGGTTTCCAGCAGCTCGGTGGCCGGGGACTGGTCTTCATACGACGGCGCAGCGCGGTGGATTTCCCAGTTGTCGCTGGCAGCGACCGGGCCGGCTTCGTCGATCGGACGGCCCAGCACGTCCATGATGCGGCCCAGGGTGCCGGCGCCGACCGGCACCGAGATGCCACGGCCGGTGTTGACGGCAACCAGGTTGCGCTTCAGGCCGTCGGTGGAACCGAGGGCGATGGTACGCACCACGCCGTCGCCCAGCTGCTGCTGGACTTCGAGGGTGATCTCGGTGTTTTCCACCTTCAGTGCGTCGTACACCTTCGGCACCGATTCACGCGGGAATTCGACGTCGACGACCGCGCCGATGATCTGAACGATCTTGCCCTGACTCATTGCTGCATCCTCTAATGTGTGCTTTGAACGAACGCGGTCAGACTGCTGCCGCGCCGCCGACGATTTCGGAGATTTCCTGGGTGATCGCTGCCTGGCGCGCCTTGTTGTAGACGAGCTGCAGGGTGCCGATCAGCTTGTTGGCGTTGTCGCTCGCCGCCTTCATCGCAACCATGCGTGCCGCATGCTCGGAGGCGACGTTTTCCAGCAGTGCCTGGTACACCAGCGACTCGATGTAACGCGTCATCACGTGCTCGAGCACGGTCGCGGCATCGGGTTCGTACAGGTAATCCCAGTCGTGGTGAGCGACCTGCTTCTCAGCCGGCGGCAGCGGCAGCAGCTGATCGAAGCTGGCCTTCTGCACCATGGTGTTCACGAAGCGGTTGTAGACCAGGTACACGCGGTCGATCTTGCCTTCGGTGAAGGCGTCGAGCATGACCTTGATCACACCGATCAGCGATTCCAGCTTCGGCACGTCGCCGATGTGGGTCACGCTGCCGACCATGTTGACCTTCACGCGGCGGAAGAAGGTCGAAGCCTTCTGGCCGATGGTCACCAGGTCCACTTCGGCACCCTTGTCCTGCCATGCCTTGGCTTCGCCCAGCATCTTGCGGAACAGGTTGTTGTTCAGGCCGCCGGCCAGACCGCGATCGGAGGAGATCACGATGAAACCGACCCGCTTGACCTGCTCGCGCTCGACCAGGAACGGATGCTGGTAGTCGGTGCTGGCCTGGGCCAGATGACCGATCACCTGCTTCATCGCCTGCGCGTACGGACGCGAGGTCTTCATCCGATCCTGCGCCTTGCGGATCTTGGAGGCCGAGACCATTTCCAGGGCGCGCGTCACCTTGCGGGTGTTCTGCACGCTCTTGATCTTGGTTTTGATTTCGCGTCCGCTTGCCATCTCTTGTTTCCCGTGGCGCGGGGCTGATGCCCCGCGTTGTTCAACCGTTTGTCATCTGGTCCAGCGGAGCCAGCGGCTCCGCTCTACAGGACCGCGATTACCAGCTGCCGGTGGTCTTGAACTCGGCGATGCCCTTCTTGAAGGCACCTTCGATGTCGTTGTCCCAACCGCCGGTGGCGTTGACCTTGCTGATCAGCTCGCCCTGGGTGTTGGCGAAGTGGGCGTGCAGGCCTTCTTCGAACGCCAGCAGCTTGTTGACCGGCACGTCGTCGAGGTAACCCTCGTTGACGGCGTAGATCGACAGCGCCTGGTTGGCGATCGACATCGGCGCGTACTGCTTCTGCTTCATCAGCTCGGTGACGCGCTGGCCACGCTCCAGCTGCTTGCGGGTCGCTTCGTCCAGGTCCGAGGCGAACTGCGCGAACGCAGCCAGCTCGCGGTACTGGGCCAGCGAGATACGGATGCCGCCCGACAGCTTCTTGATGATCTTGGTCTGGGCCGAGCCACCGACGCGCGACACCGAGATACCGGCGTTCACGGCCGGACGGATGCCGGCGTTGAACAGGTCGGTTTCCAGGAAGATCTGGCCATCGGTGATCGAGATCACGTTGGTCGGAACGAAGGCGGACACGTCGCCGGCCTGGGTCTCGATGATCGGCAGCGCGGTCAGCGAACCGGTCTTGCCGGTGACCTTGCCTTCGGTGAACTTTTCGACGTATTCCTCGGACACGCGGGCCGCGCGTTCCAGCAGGCGCGAGTGCAGGTAGAACACGTCACCCGGGTAGGCTTCACGGCCCGGCGGGCGCTTCAGCAGCAGCGAGATCTGGCGGTAGGCCACGGCCTGCTTGGACAGATCGTCGTACACGATCAGCGCGTCTTCGCCGCGATCCATGAAGTACTCACCCATGGTGCAGCCCGAGTAGGCGCTGATGTACTGCATGGCGGCCGATTCGGAGGCGGTCGCGGCCACCACGATGGTGTGGGCCAGCGCGCCGTTCTCTTCCAGCTTGCGCACGATGTTGGCGATGGTCGACGCCTTCTGGCCGATCGCAACGTACACGCACTTGATGCCGGTGCCCTTCTGGTTGATCACCGCATCGATCGCCATGGCGGTCTTGCCGGTCTGGCGGTCACCGATGATCAGCTCACGCTGGCCACGGCCGATCGGGATCATCGAGTCGACCGACTTGTAACCGGTCTGCACCGGCTGGTCGACCGACTTGCGCCAGATCACGCCCGGCGCAACACGCTCCACCGGAGCGGTCAGGTCGGTGCCCAGCGGGCCCTTGCCATCGATCGGCTCGCCCAGCGCGTTGACCACGCGGCCCAGCAGTTCCGGACCGACCGGCACTTCCAGGATGCGGCCGGTGGTCTTGGCGACGTCGCCTTCGCGCAGGTGCTCGTAGTCACCCAGGACCACGGCGCCGACCGAGTCGCGCTCCAGGTTCAGGGCCAGGGCGAAGGTGTTGTTCGGCAGTTCGATCATTTCGCCCTGCATCACGTCGGCCAGACCGAAGATGCGCACGATGCCGTCGGACACGCTGGTCACGGTGCCTTCGTTGCGCGATTCCGCGGCCAGCTTGACCTTCTCGATGCGGTTCTTGATCAGTTCGCTGATTTCGGAGGGGTTGAGCGTGGTTGCCATCGTCAAGTCCTAGTGCCGGCAGCGGGGCCGGACGTTAAATGAATTCAGTTAGCGAGCGCGGTCTGCAGACGGGCCAGCTTGCCCTTCAGCGAACCATCGATGACCACGTCGCCGGCGTCGATCACGGCGCCGCCGATCAGCGAGGCATCGACCGCGGTGGTCACGTCGACCTCGCGGTTGAAGCGCTTGCGCAGCGCAGCCTTGATCGCGTCCAGCTCACCGGCCGACAGTTCGGCCGCCGAGGTCACCGTGGCCTTGACCACGTGCTCGGCTTCGGCGCGCAGGGCGTCGAACATGCCGGAGATTTCCGGCAGCAGCGGCAGACGATGCGATTCGGCCAGGATGGCCAGGAAGCGCGAGTAGGTCTCGCCGTGCGACACCGGCGCCAGCAGGGCGACGGCGTCGTCACGACCCAGCTCCGGGTTGGCGAGCAGGGCCGCCACGCGCGGGTCGGCGGCGACGTGGGCGGAGAACGCCAGGGCGTCCGACCACGGCGCGAACGCGCCTTCGTCGCGCGCGGTCGCGAACGCGGCGCGGGCGTACGGGCGGGCAAGCGTGAGGGCCTGGCTCATCCTTAGATCTCCGAGGCCAGCTCGTCGAGCAGCGCCTTGTGGGCGTTGGCGTCGATTTCGCGCTTGAGCAGCTTTTCGGCACCGGTCACGGCCAGCGCGGACACCTGCTTGCGCAGATCTTCACGGGCACGGTTGGCGGCGGCGTCGATTTCAGCCTGGGCCAGTTCCTTCTGACGGGTGGCTTCGGTGATCGCTTCGTTACGGGCAGCATCAACGATCTGGTTGGCACGCGCGTGGGCCTGATCGATGATCTCGTTGGCCTTGGTGCGGGCTTCCTTCAGCGCTTCGTTGACCTTCTCCTGCGCCTGGGCCAGGTCTTTCTGGCTGCGGTCGGCCGCGGCGAGGCCTTCAGCAATCTTCTGCTGGCGCTCTTCGATCGCGTTCATCAGCGGCGGCCAGATCTTGGTCGCGATGATCCAGATCAGACCAGCGAAGGCCAGCGCCTGCGCAAGGAGGGTGAAATTGATATTCATGGTTAGCTCGATCGCTGGTTTCGGGGTGGACGCGCCGCCGTAGCGGCACATCCGGCCTTCATCCGAAACCGGGTGCTTCAGCACCCGGTCGTCTCAAACCGCTGTATCAGCCGGCCAGAGCCTTGGTGACGGCGCCAGCGAAGGTAGCCGACAGCGGGTTGGCGAAGGCCAGCAGCAGGCCAACGGCGACCGAGATGATGAACGCGGCGTCGATCAGGCCGGCGGTGATGAACATGCGGACCTGCAGGACCGGGATCAGTTCCGGCTGGCGCGCGGCCGACTCCAGGAACTTACCAGCCATGATGGCCAGACCCAGACCGGCGCCCAGCGCGGCCAGGCCGATCATGATGCCGACGGCAAGGGCGGTGGAGCTCTGAATCTGCGCGAAGTTGGTCAGGACGGCGAAGTACATGGTTATCTCCAGGAACTTAAGTTGCTAAGGGTGATGAAACGGATGAAGGTTGAAACGCGTTGAAGCTTGAAACTCAGTGAGCGTCTTCCGACAGGCTCAGGTACACGATCGACAGCATCATGAAGATGAAGGCCTGCAGCGGGATCACCAGCAGGTGGAACAGCATCCAGCCAAGGCCGAACGCACCACCGGCAATGGCACCGAAGAAACCGGCACCACCCAGCACCCAGATCAGCAGGAACACGATTTCGCCGCCGAACATGTTGCCGAACAGTCGCATCGCCAGCGAGATCGGCTTGCTCAGCCACTCGACGATGTTGAGGATCAGGTTGAACGGCATCATCCACTTGCCGAACGGCGCCGTCAGGAATTCCTTGATGAAGCCCAGCAGGCCCTTGGACTTCAGCGCGAAGAACAGCATCAGGAAGAACACGCTGATGGCCATGCCGAGGGTGGCGTTGACGTCAGCGGTCGGTACCGGCTTCCAGTAATGGATGCCCGCCCATTCCAGCGGCTTGGCGATGAAGTCGGCCGGGATCATCTTGATCAGGTTCATCATCAGGATCCAGAAGAAGATCGTGATGGCGATCGGCGTGACCAGCTTGCTCTTGCCGTGATAGGTGTCCTTGGCCTGGCGGTCGACGAATTCCAGGCAGATCTCGACGAAGGCCTGCCACTTGCCCGGCACGCCGGCAGTGGCCTTGCGGGTGCCCAGCCAGAACGCGACCACGATCACCAGGCCCATCAGGACGGCGGTGAGGAAGGTATCGACGTGGATATGCCAGAACATACCCTCACCCTTGCCGACCGGCGCGGTCAGGTTGTGCAGGTGATGCTGGATGTAGCTGGTAGGGGTTAGAGCCTCGCCCGCCATGTGTCCGGAACCTTCAGTTAATTGAATTCTGTCAACGCCTGGCCATGGCCAGGACCTGGAACATCAAGCCGACGGCGATACCGGCCAACAGCGCCAATGCAGGCAGCTTGAAGACCAGGAACCCCACCAGCAGGACGCCGAAAACCACGACCCACTTGGCCACGATCGCAATGATCAGGCGAGCCATCGCCGATCCTGCGGCCACCGCGCCACCGCCCAGTGCCATCCGTGCAGCCACCCAGCCACCGGCGGAAATCGCCACTCCGGACGCCAGCGCACCGAGGGCATATTTCGGACCCACCAGCAGGAAGGCCAGGGCCAGGACAGCGACCGCGGCCAGCGGGTAGACCGCGGCGCGCAGCATCAGTCGCCGACCCGCATCAACGGAGTTCAGCACAGGACGTCCCGCGTGGTTGCAAGTGGAAGGCTGAGGCGGCTAAAGCAGGGGGGCCTCATCGAGCCGCCAAATTATAGCAATGGGACAATTTGCGAGACAACCGCTGCCTGTTCATCCCTGGAAGCCGCAAGTTGCGGTAACGGTTACATTTTTGCGTGCCACCAGGGGGACAATGACGTCCGCACCATGTTGCGGCGCAGTATTGAACTTTGGTCGCAGGCTGCGGAACTTTCGTCAGGCAAGCCGGTCCGATCATTCGACCTGCCTGCAGCATCCTCGTCGGCTCCACCCCGCAGGTCCCACGATGGCCCCGAAGCCCCGCTCCGGGGCCATCCTTTTGCAGGATCGCGACAGGGCTGAACCGTACACGCCCCATGGACCATACGTTCACGCATGGTGGACGCGTGCGTCCGGCACAGTGGTCTTCATTCTGATGAACCACTGCAAGGACTCTTCGATGCGCCCCGTACCCACCCTGCTCGCCCTTTCCCTGCTCGCCGCCGGCGCTTCGTTCGCCTCTGCGGCCCACGCCGCCGAAGGCGATGACCGCTTCGCCATCCGCCTGGGTGCGATGAACATCGACTCGGACAACACGCTGCGCGGCAGCACCACCGTGGCCGGCCAGGACATCTCCCTGGACCAGGACTTCAAGCTGGGCGGCAAGGAATGGGAGCCGCGCATCGACGGCATGTTCCGCATCAGCAACCGCCAGCGCCTGCTGTTCAACTACTTCAAGTACGACAAGGACCGCCGCGAGACGCTCGACCAGGGCATTTCCTTCGGCGGTGAGACGGTGCCGGCCGGCAGCTTCGTGAAGGGCGAGCTGAAGTACCAGGTGGCCAGCCTGGTCTACGACTACTCGGTCGTCGATACCGACACCTTCGACCTGGGCCTGCAGATTGGTGGCGAGTACGCCAAGGTCAGCACCAAGGGCTACGCCGACCTGGGCACTGTGTACGAAGGCCAGTTCCTCAACGAGAAGGCCGACGGCGTGGCACCGGTGGTGGGTGCACGCATGACCTTCACTCCGTCCGAGCGCTGGATGATCACGCTGCAGGGCCAGTACCTCAACACGCGCTGGGGCAGCTTCGACGACTACAAGGGCGACCTGAGCCGCGCCAATGCGATCGTCGATTATCGCTTCACCAAGAACTTCGGCGTGTTCGCCGGCTACGACTGGTTCAAGCTGGACGTGGACAAGAAGGGCAGCGACGGCACGGTCGGCCTGAAGCAGGAGTTCAAGGGCCCGGTGGCCGGCATCAGCTTCGTGTTCTGATCCCCTGCCCCTTCCACGGCATCTTCTCTCCTGGCGCGGCCTCCGGAACATCGGGGCCGCGTTTTTTGTGGGTTGCTGGCGAAGAGCAGAAGCGGGTTGGTCGAGCGCCGGAGGGAGCGGGGGCTGCGTGCGAATGTCCCCCGGCGCCGGCCTGCGGCCGGCACCTCCTCCTTTACTTCGCACACGCCCCCCGCTCCCTCCGCGTGTAAGGCATCCCGGCGGCCCAGGCTGTGGCTCTCGACTATCCGCAAGCCGAGCCGCTGCGCGGGTGGCAATTGCCGTAGACGCATGCGTGGTCGAGCGCTGGAGGGAGCGGGGGGGTGCATGCGAATGTCCCCCGGCGCAGGCCTGCGGCCGGCGCCTCCTCCTTTACTTCGCACACACCCCCCGCTCCCTCCGCGTATCAGGCATCCAGGCGGGCCAGGCTGTAGCTCTCGACTATCCGCAAGCCGAGCCGCTGCGTGGGTGGCAGGCGTCTGGACAAAGTAAAGGAGGAGGCGACCGCCGCAGGCGGACGACGGGGGACATTTGTCCAGACGCCTGCCACCCACGCAGTGGCCCAGACCCTCGCGATGTGCTGCCGAAGGCATCCCCGCAGCCAACAAAAAACCCCGGCAGAAACCGGGGTCTTCGTTCGGAACGGCGCGGGCGCCTTACTTCTTCTTCGGCATGTACAGATCGGTGATCGTGCCGTCGTAGATTTCCGAGGCCATCGCCACCGACTCGCTCAGCGTCGGGTGGGCGTGGATGGTGTGGCCGATGTCTTCGGCTTCCGCACCCATCTCGATCGCCAGGCCGATCTCGGCCAGCAGGTCACCGGCATGTACGCCAACGATCGCGCCACCGATGATGCGGTGCGTCTCTTCGTCGAAGATCAGCTTGGTGAAGCCCTCGGTGCGACCGATGCCGATCGCGCGGCCGCTGGCCGCCCACGGGAACTTGGCCACGCCGACCTTCAGGCCCTTGGCCTTGGCTTCGGTCTCGGTGACGCCAACCCAGGCGATTTCCGGGTTGGTGTAGGCCACCGACGGAATCACGCGGGCCACCCACTCCTTCTTGTGGCCGGCCGCCACTTCGGCCGCCAGCTTGCCCTCGTGCGTAGCCTTGTGGGCCAGCATCGGGTTGCCGACGATATCGCCGATGGCAAAGATGTGCGGCACGTTGGTGCGCATCTGCCGATCGACCGGGATGAAGCCACGATCGGTGACCTGCACGCCGGCCTTTTCGGCATCGATCTTCTTGCCGTTCGGCGAACGGCCCACGGCCACCAGCACGCGGTCGAAGGTGCCCTGCGCCAGCGCCGGCGCCTGGCCTTCCTCGGCGGCGTCGAAGGTCACGGTGATGCCCTTGGCGTCGGCAGTGACACCCGATGCCTTGGTCTTCAGGTGCACGTCGATGCCCTGCTTCTTCAGGCGGTCGGCCAGCGGCTTGACCAGGTCCTTGTCGGCACCCGGCATCAGCTGGTCCATGAATTCGACCACGGTGACCTTGCTGCCCAGCGCGCTGTACACGGTGGCCATTTCCAGGCCGATGATGCCGCCGCCAACGACCAGCAGCGAGCCCGGCACTTCGGCCAGCTCCAGCGCGTCGGTGGAATCCATCACGCGCTTGTCGTCCCACGGGAAGTTCGGCAGCTTCACCGCCTGCGAACCGGCGGCGATGATGCACTTCTGGAAGCGCAGCAGCTGGGTGCTGCCGTCAGCAGCGGTGATTTCCAGCTCGTTGGCCGAAACAAACCTGCCGACGCCCTGCACGTTGCGGACCTTGCGCTGCTTGGCCATGCCGGCCAGGCCCTTGGTCAGCTGGTTGACGACCTTTTCCTTGTACTGGCGCAGCTTGTCCAGGGTGATGGTCGGCTTGCCGAACTCGACGCCGAAATCACCGGCGTGGGCCACTTCGTCGATCACCGCAGCAGCATGCAGCAGCGCCTTGGACGGAATGCAGCCCACGTTGAGGCAGACGCCGCCGAGGCTGGCATAGCGCTCGACCAGCACCGTATCCAGGCCGACGTCGGCGGCGCGGAACGCAGCCGTGTAGCCGCCCGGGCCCGAGCCCAGCACGACCATCTCGCATTCAATGTCGGCCGGCTTGCCACTGGACAGCGCCGGCTTCGGCGCAGCCGGTTCGGCCGGGGCACGGTGCGACGGGGTCACCGGCGGCTTGCTGGCCGGGGCGGCCGCAGCGGGCGCCGGCGCAGCGGCCTTGGCCGGGGCTTCGGCGGCACCTTCAGCATCCAGCACCACGACCACGGCGCCTTCGGACAGGGTGTCGCCCAGCTTGACCTTGATTTCCTTGACCACGCCGGCGGCCGAGGACGGCACTTCCAGGGTGGCCTTGTCCGACTCCAGGGTCACCAGACCCTGATCCTTCTTCACCGTGTCGCCGACGGCGACCAACACTTCAATCACCGGCACATCGCTGTAATCGCCGATGTCGGGAACCTTGACTTCAATCGTGGCCATGGTGGGTTTTCCTCATGCCCGGCCGGCGCCGCCGGCGGGCTGTCACTGCATCTGTTCACGCGGCCGCGCCAGGGGCAGCGGCCGCACGGTGGGGGCGAAGCGGTGCGTTACAGCAGCACGCGGCGCATGTCGGCCAGTACCTGCGACAGGTACGTGGTGAAGCGTGCGGCCAGGGCGCCATCGATGACGCGGTGGTCGTAGCTCAGCGACAGCGGCAGCATCAGCTTCGGTGCGAAGTCCTTGCCGTTCCAGACCGGCTGGATGGACGACTTGGAGACGCCCAGGATGGCCACTTCCGGTGCATTGACGATCGGGGTGAACGCGGTGCCGCCGATGCCACCCAGCGAGCTGATCGAGAAGCAGCCGCCGCTCATGTCGGCCGGGCCCAGCTTGCCGTCGCGCGCCTTCTTGGCCAGTTCGCCGGTTTCCTGCGCGATCTGCACCACGCCCTTCTTGTCCACGTCGCGGATCACCGGCACGACCAGGCCGTTCGGCGTGTCAGCGGCGAAGCCGATGTGGAAGTACTTCTTCAGGGTCAGGTTTTCACCGCTGGCATCGAGCGAGGCGTTGAACTCCGGGAACTTCTTCAACGCCGCGGCGCTGGCCTTGATCAGGAAGGCGAGCATGGTCAGCTTGATGCCGGCCTTCTCGTTCTCCTTGTTCAGCGCCACGCGCAGGGCTTCCAGGTCGGTGATGTCGGCCTGTTCGAACTGGGTCACGTGCGGGATCATCGCCCAGTTGCGGGCCAGGTTCGCACCGGAGATCTTCTTGATGCGCGACAGCGGCTGGACTTCGGTCTCGCCGAACTTGCTGAAGTCGACCTTCGGCCACGGCAGCAGGTTCAGGCCACCACCGGCGGCGACGGCGCCACCGCCGGCAGCCGGCACGCCGCCGCTGAGCGCGGCCTTGACGAACTTCTGCACGTCGCCCTTGGTGATGCGGCCGCCCTTCTCGGTGCCGTTGACCTGCAGCAGGTCCACGCCCAGCTCGCGGGCGAACACGCGCACGGCCGGGGTGGCGTACGGCACCTTGGCCGGCAGCACGCCGTCGGCGTTGAACTGCACCGGCGGGCTGGACGGGGTACCGGCCGAGGCGATCTCGCGGGCCGCCAGCTTGTCCGGCTGGGCCGGAACGGCCACCGGCTCGACCTTGGTGGCGGTCTCGGCAGCGGCCGGGGCGGCGGCAGCAGCGGCCTTGCTCGGGGCCGGTGCGGCAGCACCTTCGGCCTCGATGATGGCGACCACGGCACCCTGCGACAGGGTGTCGCCGACCTTGACCTTCAGCTCCTTGACCACGCCGGCCACCGACGACGGTACTTCCATGGTCGCCTTGTCGCTTTCCAGCGTCACCAGGCCCTGGTCCTTCTTGACCGTGTCGCCCACGGCGACCAGCACTTCGATGACCGGGATGTCGGTGTAATCGCCGATGTCCGGCACCCGTGCTTCAACCGCACCGCCGCTGGCAGCCGGGGCAGCCGGTGCGGCAGCCGCCGGGGCCGGCGCGCTCTGGGTGGCGGCAGCCGGGGCAGCGGCCTTGGCCGGGGCCGGTGCGGCGGCGGCCGGCGAGGCGGCTTCGCCTTCGGCCACTTCGATCAGCGCCACGACCTTGCCTTCGGACAGGCTGTCGCCGACCTTGACCTTGAGTTCCTTGACCACGCCCGCCACCGACGACGGCACTTCCATGGTCGCCTTGTCGCTTTCCAGCGTCACCAGGCCCTGGTCCTTCTTGACCGTGTCGCCGACGGCGACAAGCACCTCGATTACCGGGATATCGCTGTAGTCACCGATATCGGGGACAAGTGCTTCCTTGATTTCGGCCATGGGGATAACTCCGGCAATCTGGTGTAGGGAAACGTCTATTGTGCGGCCAGCGGGGGCCAGCGCCAACCGTTACAGGTGTTTTCAGTACACACGCAGCCGGGACAGGCTGTTGCCCATGGGTCGGGTGCGCGACCAGTCGGTAGCGTATTGTCCAGGCGATGTCCGCCTCATGTCGCCCGTGCGTCAGCGACCGGTTGCCAGGCCTTGCGCAGGCGCGGCAGCGACCACGCGGCATTGGCAGGGCTGGTTGACGGCAGCGCGACCACCGGTGGCGGCGCCTCCAGCCGCGGCAGCACCCAGCGCTGGAAGGCCTGCAGTGATGCACCGCCATTGCAGCCGATCAGCGTCAGCTCAGGCAGCGTGGCGATCAGTTCCGGCAGCGCATTGGCCACTTCGGTGCCGCGCACGATGTCCGCATCCAGGCTGCCGCGCCGCTCGCAGCGGCCGATCACATCCCACAGGCCGATGCCCGCAGCGTTCAACGCCTGCAGCCGCGCTGCATAGGGCAGGTCCATGCTGAAACCGCAGATGTCGGCCATCAGCGGCCAGAAGCGGTTGCGCGGATGGGCGTAATACCGCTGCTGCTGCAGCGACGCCGCGCCTGGCATCGAGCCGAGCACCAGCACTCTGCAGTCCACGTTCACCTGCGCTTGCAGGCCGATGCACACCGTTGCTGTGCTCACATCTTCTCCAACTGCATGAATGTCACCGCGTGCCAGAAACCCCATGAATACAGGCATTCCGCACCGGTCGCTGAACAAGGAAAACTATTTTTTAACGTGCGTCGGATTCGATTCATGTTGGGGCGACTACGGTGTGCTCGCCCCGCAACCGGGGGCCCAAAACAAGAAACATTAGGAGATACCCCCATGCGCTCCATCCGTATCCTGAGTCTCGCCCTGCTGACCTCCGCCGCCTTCGCGCCGGCCGCTTTCGCCCAGGACAGCAGCAGCACCGACACCGCTTCTGGCAAGCATTTTGCCGTTGTCGGCGGCATCTCGCTGCTGGAACCGAAGAACGACCCGATCACCGGCGTGAAGAAGACCGATGGTGGCCCGGCGCCGACCGTCAGCTTCAGCTACTACATCAACGACAACTGGGCCGTTGAACTGTGGGGCGCTGCCGACAAGTTCGAAAACAAGTTCAAGGGCCCGAACAACGCCCGCCTGGGCTCGGTCGAGCAGCAGCCGGTCGCGCTGAGCGGCCAGTACCACTTCGGCCAGGCTGACAACGTGTTCCGCCCGTTCGTGGGCGTGGGCTACTACCAGTCGAGCTTCAGCAACGAGAAGCTGGGCAACGGCGCTGACACCGACATCCGCTTCAAGGATGCCAAGGGCGTGATCGGTACCGTCGGCGTCGACATGAACATCAACTCCACCTGGTTCGCCCGTGCCGACGCCCGCTACATGCGCGCCCGCCCGGACGTGAAGGTTGGCGGCGAGAAGATCGGCGAAGCCAAGATGGATCCGTGGACCGTCGGCTTCGGCATCGGCGCCCGCTTCTGATCCAGGCAGCACCTGCTTCACGGATGTAACGCGACGGGCCCTTCGGGGCCCGTCGTCGTTTCCGTCACCCGCGTTCTGTAGAGTCGACTAACAGTCGACTCTACGCACACACAGGACGCGGAGACCCGATGGACGACCTCGACCTGCTGGTCATCGGTGGCGGCATCAACGGCGCCGGCATCGCCCGTGACGCCAGCGGCCGCGGCCTGCGCGTCCTGCTCTGCGAGCAGCATGACCTGGCCGCACACACCTCCAGTGCCAGCAGCAAGCTGATCCATGGCGGCCTGCGCTACCTCGAACAGGGCGAGTTCGGCCTGGTGCGCAAAGCGCTGGGTGAGCGTGAGACGGTACGCCGGCAAGCCCCTCACCTGGTCCATCCGCTGCGTTTCGTCCTGCCCTGGGAGCCGCACCTGCGCCCGCGCTGGATGCTGCGCGCGGGACTGTGGCTGTACGACCATCTGGGCCGGCGCAGCCCTGCGTTTCCCGCATCGCACGCACTGGACCTGCAACGCGATCCGCTGGGTCGCTGGCTCTCCCCCTCGTTGCAGCACGGCTTCAGCTACGCCGATGCGCAGGTCGATGACGCGCGGCTGGTGCTGCTCAACGCCCTGGATGCCGCGCAGCGCGGCGCACAGGTGCGGGTCCGCAGCCGCTGCATCGACCTGCGCCCCGTGCAGGGCCGATGGCAGGCCATTCTGGAATCCGCCGATGGCCAGCCGCACCCGGTGACGGCGCGCGCCGTTGTCAATGCGGCTGGTCCGTGGGCCGGTGGCCTGCTGGAACAGATGCAGGGGCGCGGCGATGGCCCCGCGCTGCGCCTGGTGCAGGGCAGCCACATCGTGCTGCGCCGCCCCTGGCCCAGCGACAGCGCCTGCCTGCTGCAGCAGCCCGATGGGCGCGTGGTGTTCCTGCTGCCCTTCGCCCACGACCACCTGCTGGTCGGCACCACCGACACCGACTATCGCGGTGACCCGGCGCGCTGCAGCGTGCTCCCTGCGGAGGTGACGTACCTGTGTGATGCGGCCAATCGCTACCTGCGTGATCCCATCGCAGCGGAAGACGTGGTCTGGCGGTTCGCTGGCGTACGCCCGTTGCTGGCCGATCCCGATCCGCGTGCGGCACGACTCAGCCGTGATTACCGTCTGCAGCTGCAGTCCCACCCGGCACCGGCGCTGCATGTGCTGGGCGGCAAGCTGACCACCTACCGGGTGCTGGCCGAGGAGGCGCTGGAGCTGCTGCGGCCAGCGCTGCCACAGATGGGGCCGGCGTGGACGGCAGGCGGAGACCCGCTGCCGGGCAGCGACTGGGGCGACGCCACGCAGGCGTGCTCGCGCCTGCAGTCACTGGCACCGTGGTTGCCGAGTGGGATCGCACAGCGCTGGGCCGGGGCCTACGGCAGTCGCAGCGCGGAACTGCTGCAGGGTGTACAGGGCCTGCACGACCTTGGCGAGGCGTTTGGCGGCGGCCTGCATGCCTGCGAAGGGGACTTCCTGCGCAGGCATGAGTGGGCGCTCGACTCCGACGATGTGCTGTGGCGCAGGAGCAAGCTGGGGTTGCGGCTGGATGCTGCGCAGGTGGCACGGCTGCAGGCGTGGATGGAGGGTCGGATCCCGACCCCACGGAAAGGGCTCTGAGCCCCGTGTTGCCACGTGTGCCAACCAAGGTTGGCAGCTACCAGGGCAGCCGCGCGCGACGCGATCGGTGCATTAGGATTTCCCCATCGCCATCGGAGACGCTGCATGACGCCCCGCTACGTGCTGGCCATCGACCAGGGCACCACCAGTTCGCGCGCGATCCTGTTCGACCGCGCCGGCGACATCGTCGGCAGCGCACAGCGCGAGTTCGCGCAGATCTTCCCGCATCCCGGCTGGGTCGAGCATGACCCGCGCGAGATCCTCACCAGCGTCTATGCCACGTTGACCGAACTGCTCAGCCGCGGGCAGATCGACCCGCGCCATATCGCCGCGCTTGGCATCACCAACCAACGCGAAACCACCGTGGTCTGGGACCGCACCACCGGCCAGCCCATCCACAACGCCATCGTCTGGCAATCGCGGCAGAGCCACGCCATCTGCGAGCGCCTGAAGTCCGAAGGGCATGAAGCGCTGATCCGCGAACGGACCGGCCTGTTGATCGATGCGTATTTCTCCGCGACCAAGGTGCGCTGGATCCTCGACCACGTGGAAGGTGCGCAACAGCGCGCCGAGCGTGGCGAGCTGCTGTTCGGCACCATCGACAGCTGGCTGGTGTGGAACCTCAGCGGCGGCCAGGCGCATGTGACCGACTACAGCAACGCGGCGCGCACCCTGTTGTTCAACATCCACACGCTGGACTGGGACGACGACCTGCTGGCCCTGCTCGACATCCCGCGCGCGATGCTGCCGCAGGTGCGCGACTCCAGCGCGGTGTACGCGCATACCCGGCCGCAGTTCTTCTTCGACCACCCGATCCCGATCGCCGGCATCGCCGGTGACCAGCAGGCCGCGCTGTTCGGCCAGGCCTGCTTCCAGCCGGGCATGGTCAAGAACACCTATGGCACCGGCTGCTTCATGCTGATGCACACCGGCGCGCAGGCGGTGCGCTCGCGCAATGGCCTGCTGACCACCGTGGCCTGGGGCCTGGACGGGCGCGTGGAGTACGCACTGGAAGGTTCGATCTTCATCGCCGGCTCGGTGGTGCAGTGGCTGCGCGACGGGCTGCGCATGATCGAACGCGCCAGTGACAGCCAGGCACTGGCCGCGCAGGTGCCCGACAGTGGCGGCACCTACCTGGTGCCGGCGTTCGTCGGCCTCGGTGCGCCCTATTGGCGCAGCGATGTGCGCGGTGCGATGTTCGGGCTGACCCGCGGTACCCGCAAGGCGCATTTCGTGCGCGCGGCGCTGGAAGCGATGGCCTACCAGACCCGCGACGTGCTCGATGCGATGCAGTCCGATGCCGGTATCGCATTGAGCGAACTGCGCGCCGATGGCGGCGCGATCGGCAATGACTTCCTGGCCGGTTTCCAGGCGGACATTCTCGGTGTGCCGCTGTTGCGGCCGCGGCTGACCGAAACCACCGCGCTGGGCGCGGCCTACCTGGCCGGGCTGGCGGTAGGGTTCTGGTCCAGCCGTGAACAGATCGCCGCGCAGTGGGGGCTGGACAGGCGCTTCGAGCCGCAGATGGACGCGGCCCGGCGCGAGCGGCTGTACGCGGGATGGCAGCAGGCCGTCGCTGCCACCCTCGCCTTCCACGTCGATTGAGGGTAGTGCCGGCCGCTGGCCGGCAGCCCCGTGATCTTTGCAATGCTCTGTGATTGCCGGCCAGCGGCCGGCACTACCACACAGTCAGAACGCCGGCAGCACCGCGCCCTGGTACTTGGTCTCGATGATCGCCGCGCAGTGGGGGCTGGATGGACGCGGCCCGGCGCGAGCGGCTGTACGCGGGATTGAGGGTAGTGCCGGCCGCTGGCCGGCAGCCCCGTGATCTTCGCAATGCCCGGTGATTGCCGGCCAGCGGCCGGCACTACCGTACGGTCGGAACGCCGGCAGCACCGCGCCCTGGTACTTGGTCTCGATGATCGCCGCGCAGTGGGGGCTGGACGGACGCCGCCCGGCGCGAGCGGCTGTACGCGGGATTGAGGGTAGTGCCGGCCGCTGGCCGGCAGCCCCGTGATCTTCGCAATGCTCGGTGATTGCCGGCCAGCGGCCGGCACTACCGTACGGTCAGAACGCCGGCAGCACCGCGCCCTGGTACTTGGTCTCGATAATCGCCGCGCAGTGGGGTTGGATGGACGCGGCCCGGCGCGAGCGGCTGTACGCGGGATGGCAGCAGGCCGTTGCTGCCACCCTCGCCTTACACGTCGATTGAGGGTAGTGCCGGCCGCTGGCTGGCAGCCCCGTGATCTTCGCAATGCCCGGTGAGTGCCGGCCAGCGGCCGGCACTACCACACGGTCAGAACGCCGGCAGCACCGCGCCCTTGTACTTGGTCTCGATGATCGCCGCGCAGTGGGGGCTGGATGGACGCAGCCCGGCGCGAGCGGCTGTACGCGGGATTGAGGGTAGTGCCGGCCGCTGGCCGGCAGCCCCGTGATCTTCGCAATGCAATGCTCGGTGATTGCCGGCCAGCGGCCGGCACTACCGTACGGTCAGAACGCCGGCAACACCGCGCCCTTGTACTTGGTCTCGATGAAGGCCTTCACCTGCGGGCTGGTCAGCGCCTTGGCCAGCTTCTGCACGCGGGCGTCGTCCTTGTTGTCCGGGCGCGCGACCAGGAAATTCACGTACGGCGAATCCTTGCTCTCGATCGCCAGCGCGTCCTGGGTCGGGTTGAGGCCGGCATCCAGCGCGTAGTTGGTATTGATCAGCGCCAGGTCGACCTGGTCCAGCACGCGCGGCAACATCGCCGAATCCAGCTCGCGGAACTTCAGGTTCTTCGGGTTGGCGGTGATGTCGCGCTGGGTCGACAGTGCGTTGGTCGGGTCCTTCAGCTGAATCACGCCGGCCTTGTGCAGCAGGATCAGCGCGCGGCTGTTGTTGCTCGGGTCGTTCGGGATCACCACGTCGGCACCTTCGCGCAGCTCGGCCAGCGACTTGACCTTGCGCGAGTAAGCGCCAAACGGCTCGATATGCACGCCGATCACCTTCACCAGGTCGGTCTTGCGGTCGCGGTTGTACGCATCCAGGTACGGCTCGGTCTGGAAGTAGTTGGCGTCCACCTGCTTCTGCACCAGCTGGTCGTTGGGCTGCACGTAGTCATTGAACACGCGCACGTCCAGGTCCACGCCTTCCTGCTTGAGGATCGGCTTGACCACCTCGAGGATCTCGGCGTGCGGCACGGCCGTGGCGGCCACCACCAGCTTCTGCGAGGGCTCGCCGGACGTGCCGCAGGCGGTCAGGGCCAGCGCCGCGGCGAGCAGGGGCAACAACAGGGTCTTCTTCATGGGGGACGGGATTCTCGGGGGGAGTGTCAGGAGGGTTCGTAGTTGCTCAGCGCCAGCTCAAGCAGCGCCTTGGCCTGCTCACGCAGCATCATCGGCTCGACGATCTCGGCATCCGATCCATAGTGCAGCACGTCCATCAGCAACTCGCGCGAAACGCTGTACGGCACCTTCAGCTCATAGCGGCCGTCGGCCAGGAAGCGGCCCTGCTGCTTGGAATGCCAGTGCTCGTCGGCCACCCAGCGCGCGGCCTTGGCGCTGAACAGGATGGTCGCCCACCCCTTCGGCGCACCGGAGAAAATGCCGTAGCTGGCGCCGAGCTGCTCGTCCAGCTCGCTGTCGGCGACGTCGCGGGCGGTGCTGTCGACCACCCGTGCCTTGTGGATGCGGTCCACTGCAAAACTGCGCAGGGCCTCGCGGTCGTGGTCCCAAGCGTCCAGGTACCAGTTGTCGCGATAATGGGTCAGGCGCTGCGGCGAGACCGTGCGCTTGGTCGGCTCGTCGGTGGAACGGGCGCGGTACTCGAACGCCAGCTGGCGACGCTCCAGCACGGCCGAAGCGACGCTGCGGAAGCTGCCCTCGTCGAACTTGCGGCCGCGATGCGGGATCACCCGCACGCGGTCGACCGGCCAGCTGGAGACGCCCGCCTGGGCGGCCAGCAGGCTCTCGATGCGCTGCTGCAGCGGTGCCAGCACCGAGGACAGCACGCCGCCGCCGGTACGCGCCAGCAGGTGCTGGGAGGCCAACAGCGCATGCAGCTCTTCCGAGCTGAGCCATAGGCCGGGCAGCTCGAAGCGATCGCTCTCGTCGGCCTGGTAGCGGAAGCCCGCCTCGCCGTCGCCCTCGATCGGTGCCATCAGCGCGTCGCGCAGGAAGGCCAGATCGCGGTACACGGTGGCACGGGAACAACCGAGCTTGTCCTGCAGGGTCGCCACCGTGACCGGATAGCGCGCGGACTTGAGCAGACGATGCAGGGCGGTGATGCGTTCGTATCGGTCCATGCCCCCGATTATGTCCGAGTCGCGGGTCTTGTGTGGGACGTTTGGGCTATCGTGGTCGCCCCCACCCCATGGAATGCCCGATGCGCCGGTTGCCCGCCCTGTCCCTGCTGGCCTGCCTGCTGCTGGCCGCCTGTGATCGCGCGCCCGCGCCGGCCGGCACCGCGGCCCCCGTGACAGCCGCCGACCCGGCGCAGGCGGTGCTGGGCGCCAGCCAGCGTTTCGCGGCCCTGCGCAGCTTCCACGCCGAACTGGAGGTCCTGGGCGCACCGCAGCCGGTGCGCAGCGCCATGGATTTCGTCGCGCCCGATCGATTCCGGGCGCAGACCCCGGCCGGTCCGCAGACCATCATCGGCGACACCCTGTTCCTGCAGGCCGACGGCGCGATCCGCCAGGTACCGACGCCGCCCGGCCTGCTGGAGCAATGGCGCAACCCGCTGCCGGCCGACGCCCTGCCGGCCGATCTGCAGGCCGAAGACCTCGGCAGCCAGGCGCTGGACGGGGTCCAGACCCGTCACTACCGGCTACGCGGTGCCCAGCCCGGCGAACGCCTGGAATACTGGGTGGATGCCCAGGGCCTGCCGCGGCAGATCGTGCGCAGTGGCAGCAGCCATGGCCGCAGCTTCCAGCTGCGACTGCGCTATTCGCGCTTCAACGACCCGGCATTGCACGTCGATCTGCCCTGAATAGGGGATCGCAGCAACGCTTGCTGAAGCGCGCATTGGATCGATTCGGACCGCCATCACGCTTCCAGTATCATCACCGGCTGTCAACCGTTCCGGAGAACCCTCGATGTCCCTGCGCGTGTCCCTGCTGGTCCCCCTGCTGCTGTGTGCGCCGCTTGCATACGCGCAGGATGCCTCCGAGCTGGCGGCGATGTCCTCGCCGTGGAGCGGCAGCGGCGGCGAGCTCGGCTTTGCGTCGGCACGCGGCAACAGCAGCACCGAGAGCTTCAACGGCCGCCTGCGCCTGCGTTACACCGACGGCGACTGGGTGCACAGCATGGACCTGTTCGGCCTGCGCTCCAGCTCCAAGGTGACCGAGACCAATGACGACGGCACCACCACCCGTCGCAACAACACCACTGCCAACCGCTACACCGGCAGCGCCGGCAGCGCGCTGCAGCTGGGCGAGCACCGCCAGCTGACCGCCACGGTGCGTACCGAGCGCGACGACTTCGCCACCTACGACCGCCAGAGCTCGTTCGGTCTGGGCTATGGCACCCGCCTGTGGAACACCGAGCGCTTCTCGTTCGACGCGCAGATCGGCCCCGGTGTGCGCCGCACCCACAGCACCGAAGACGACCGCACCCGCACCGGCCTGATCGGCCGTGGCCTGTTCGACATGAAGTATTCGCTGACCGACAACACCGACCTGGTCAACACCCTGCTGGTCGAGTCCGGTTCGTACAACACCTTCGGCCAGAACGACTTCGGTGTCTCGGTGAGCATGAACGAGCACCTGGCGCTGAAGGCCGGCTGGCAGGCGCGTTACAACAGCGACGTCGCCGAGGACAAGCGCAAGACCGATACGCTGACCACGATGAACGTGGTCTACAAGTTCAAATAAGCAGAACGGGCGCCCAGGGCGCCCGTTCCTCTTTCGGTAGTGCCGGCCGCTGGCCGGCAACTGCATTCAACTGGGGCACGCGGTTGCCGGCCAGCGACCGGCACTACCGGCGATGGCTCAGACGTTCAGCAGTTCGCCGGCACCGGCCTCCAGCAGCATCTTCGCCACGCGCTGGCCGAGCGCCTCCGGGTCGCTGCCCGGGCCCACCGCCTCGGCGCGCACCGCGCGGCCATCGCTGGCACTGCCGACCAAGCCCTGCAGGTGCAGGTCGTCGCCCTGCCACTGCGCGATGGCCGCCACCGGCACATGGCAGCTGCCATGCAGCGCGCGGTTCATTGCCCGCTCGGCTTCCACGCAGGCGCGCGTGGCTGCGTCATCAAGCGTGGCGAACAGCGCCCGCAGGCGCGCATTGCCGCCATCACATTCCACCGCGACGGCGCCCTGTGCCGGCGCCGGCAGCCACTGTGGCGGCTGCAGGCGCGCGACGATGCGTGCGCCCAGGCCGAGGCGCTCCAGGCCGGCCACGGCCAGCACAATCGCGTCATAGCCACCATTGTCGAGCTTGGCCAGGCGCGTGTTGACGTTGCCACGCAGGTCCAGCAGCTGCAGGTCCGGGCGCAGCGCGCGCAGCTGGGCCTGGCGGCGCAGCGACGAAGTACCGACCCGGGCACCGATCGGCAGCGCGTCCAGCGAGGCATACAGGTTGGAAACAAAGCCATCGGCCGGATCGTGGCGGGGCAGGATTGCCGGCAGCGCGAACGGCTCGTCCAGTTCCATCGGCACGTCCTTCAGCGAGTGCACCGCGCAGTCGGCCTCACCGCGCAGCATGGCCAGCTCCAGTTCCTTCAGGAACAGGCCCTTGCCACCGATCGCGGCAAGCGAGCGATCAAGCACCTCGTCACCGCGGGTGCTCATCGGCACCAGTTCCACATGCAGGCCGGGATGGGCCTGGCGCAAGCGGTCGGCGACGTGTTCGCTCTGCCAGAGGGCGAGCGGGCTCTTGCGGGTGGCGATGCGGACGGTTTCCATCCGGACATTATCGCGCCTTCGGCGCGGATACGGCCAACGGCGGAGCCCCTCGTGGCTGGGGCTATCAAAGCAGAAGCCGTGCTTGGCCGGGGCGGTGGGGTCATGCGGGGACGCCGTGAACCCATCCCTGGGGGCTTGGCCGCGGCATCCATGCCGCGGACACCCCGCATGACCCCACCGCCCCGACCTTTGACAGTTTCCGTGTGCGCCAGCCACGGAAGATCAAAAGAAAAATGAAGAAGCAAAGGCAACAGCCGACGGCTTCCGGGGTCAGATCCCTTTTCCGCAGGAAAAGGGATCTGACCCCTCTTCCCCCACCCGATAACACCAATGCTCTTGCTGTCCGATGCGGTAGACAACGGACGGGTTGGGCCGGGGTGGGGTGGCGGGACCGTTGGCGCCATGGATGGCGCCATCGAGCTTACAGGGATGTACTTGCAGCGTGTCCCGCCACCCCACCCCCGCCCGACCCAGCACGTAGAAACAACGAGACATGACCCGCTGTTGCTGTTGCTGTTGCTGTTGCTGTTGCAGTTGACTTCACAGCAGTCGCGGTCGCAGGCCGCGCGGGACCACTCACAGATGCCGCAGTTCCTGCTTCAGCGTCGCCACGCAGCGGCGGCTCACTTCCAGCGGCTGCTTGCCATGCCGCAGCACCGCCTGCACCTGCCCGCCCGAGCCACGACGCAGTTCCACCAGCTCGTGGCGTGCCACCAGGCAATTGCGATGGATGCGGATGAAGCGGCTGGCGAACTCCTCCTCCAGCGACTTCAGCGATTCCTCGATCAGGTCCTCGCCGCGCGCGTGGTGGACTACTACGTACTTCTCCTCGGCCTGCAGGTAGTGGATGTCGTCCAGCGGAATCAGGCGCAGGCTGCCGCGCAGGCGTGCGCACAACACGCTGCGTGCCTGTTGCCCGCTGTGCGCCTGCGGCTGGCCATCGCGGCCGGCCAGGAACGTGCGGGCGCGGGCGATCGCCGCCGCCAACCGTTCGGCACGCACTGGCTTCATCAGGTAGTCGATCGCCGCGGCCTCGAACGCCGACAGCGCATGCGCATCGTAGGCGGTGCAGAACACCACGGCCGGCCGCGGTTCGAAGCTGGCCAGGTGGCGGGCCGCTTCCAGGCCATCCAGCCCGGGCATCGCGATATCCAGCAGGACCAGGTCCGGCTGCAGCGCCGCGCACGCGTGCAGGGCCTGCTCGCCGTTGCCGGCCTCGGCCACCACGTCCACGCCTTCCTGTGCCGCCAACAGGCTGCGCAGGCGCTCGCGCGCCAGTGGTTCGTCATCGGCGATGACTACCCTCACGATCGTTCCCTCACTGGATCGGCACTGTCACCTGGCAGGCATAGTAGCCCTCGCTCCAGCCAGCCGTCATCCGCGCAGCGCTGCCGAAGCGCCAGGCCAGCCGATGGCCGATGCTGTGCTGGGCATGGCCGGCGCCCCGCGCCAGCGCCAGCCCCGGTGCCTGCGGATCGGGCGCCGGGTTGCGCACGCGGATCTGCAACGCGTTGCCCTCGCGCGCCAGGTGCAGCTCGATGGTGCCGCCTTCGGGCAGGCGCGAGATGCCATGCAGCACGGCGTTCTCCACCAGCGGCTGCAGTACCAGCCTCGGCAACGGCAGATCCCACGGCAGCGGTTCCTCGCGCTGCCAGCGCACCTGCAGGCGTTCGCCCAGGCGCAGCGATTCGATCGACAGGTAGCGCTCGGCCAGCTCGCATTCGTCGCGCAGGGTGGAATCACCCTCGCCTGCGCCCAGCGCCGCACGGAACAGATCGGACAGGTCGAGCACGGCACGCTCGGCCACCGCCGGCTCCCGATGCAGCAGGCTGGCGATCAGGTTCATGCTGTTGAACAGGAAATGCGGGCGGATGCGCGCCTGCAGCGCATCGGCCTGCGCGCGCGCATTGGCCTGCACCTGGGCCGCCCAGCGGTCGCTGACATAGAAGTAGCGCAGCGCCAGCGCGCTGATCAGCGCGGTGGTGGCGGCGCTGCCAAGGGTGAAGCGCCAGAAGCTGATGCCGTTGGCGAAACTGTCACCCAGCACCGCGTACAACGCGTGCACGATGCCGGCGCAGACCACCGCGATCAGGGTTGCCAGCGCGATCGCGGCAACGGCGCCCAGTACCTGCGGCAGCCTCGACAGCGCCTTCCGCAGCACGCACAGGCTGGCGGCCACTGCCAGCGCCAGCCACAGCGCGAAGCCGCTGGCCGACAGCAGCTCGCCAACGGTCCAGTGGCGGCTGCCATCCGGCGCAAGCGCCAGCACCACCACCACCAGCTCGGCCAGGCCCAGCATCGCCGCCAGCCGTGGCAGGCGGCACAGTTCCGGCATCCACGGCGATGGGCTGGCCGGGGGCATGGCTCAGGCCGCGCCCAGCCGTTCCTGCAGCCAGTCACCCAGCGCCTGGACTTCTTCGGCACAGACCTGGTGGGCCATCGGGTAGCTGTGCCACGCCACGTCCAGGCCCAGCGTGCGCAGCGCCTGTGCGCTGTGCGCGGCGACGGCCTGCGGGATCACCGGGTCGCCGCTGCCATGGGCCATGAACACCGGCACCTGCACGGCACCTTCAGCGCGACGGGCACTGTCGGCCTCGGGCAGATAGGTGGACAGGGCGATCAGGCCGGCCAGTGGCGCGGTGCGCGCCAGCGCGGCGGTCAGGATGATCGCCCCGCCCTGCGAGAAGCCGGCCAGGAAGATCTTCTCCGCCGCGATGCCACGCTCGATCTCGCGCGCGATCAGCGCGTCCAGCTGCACCACCGATTCCTGCACGCCGGCCATGTCGGCACGCGACCGGAAGTCCATGCCGACGATGTCGTACCAGCCGCGCATCGGCACGCCGTTGTTGATCGTGATCGGCCGCACCGGTGCGTGCGGGAACACGAAGCGCAGCGCCGGCCAGTGCGGCCGCACCAGTTCCGGCACGATCGGCGCGAAATCGTGGCCATCGGCGCCGAGGCCGTGCAGCCAGATCACCGACCACTGCGGCGAGGCGCCGGTTTCCTGTTCCACCGTTTGCAGCATGATGCGGCTCCGTCAAGTTCGAGCCGCATTATGCCGCTGGCGTGGGGCAATCAGTACAGCGGCGGGTGCTCGGCCGCTTCCCGCCGCAGCTGGGCGGCGCGGACCAGTACCGGCGGCGGGATGTTCTCTTCGGGAATGTCCAGCAGGCCCAGGCGATGCAGGAAGGCGCCCGGCCCCCGCGAGGAGGTCAGCGCCACCACCGGAATGGCCAACACCATGCCGATCACCACCGGCGCCATCCACGCCGCCAGCGACGGCGACACGGCCCAGGCCAGCACGCCCATGAAGGCGCCGAACACACCCAGGCCGCCATAGCCACGGATCAGCGCCATCCACGAGATGCCGCCGTCGTCGCGCTGCTGCGCGTCCCAGCCCGAGTCGCGGCCGGACAGCACCTCGGCCACGCCGCGCGACTGCACGTACATCACCACCGGCGCCATCAGCGCGGCCAGCACGGTTTCCACCAGCATCGACACGAAGGCGCGGATCGCGCCGCCACAGCCCCGGCGGTCGACCGGGTCCAGCAGCATCGCCAGGTAGCCCAGGACCTTGGGCAGCAGCAGCACCGCCATGGTGGCGGCAAACAGCCGCACCACCTGTTCTTCGTCCTGCGCGCGCCAGTACACGCTGGGCGACAGGTGCAGCAGGGCATTGAAGTCGATGCCCTCCTGGAACAGCGGGATGGCGATGCCGATCAGCATCAGCATCGCCCACATCGGTGCGGTGAAATAGTGGCCGATGCCGATCAGCATGTGCGTGCGGCTGATCCAGTGCAGGCCGCGGCTGCCGACCACCTTGCCGTGCTGCAGGTTGCCCTGGCACCAGCGGCGGTCGCGCACCAGCAGGTCGGTCAGCGTGGGCGGGCCTTCCTCGTAGCTGCCACCAAGGTAGGGCACCATGTGCGCGGCCCAGCCGCCACGGCGCATCAGTGCCGCTTCGACGAAGTCGTGGCTGAGCACATGGCCGCCGAATGGCTTGCGTCCTGGCAGCGCCGGCAGGCCGGCGTGGTCGGCGAAGGCGCGGGTGCGGATGATCGCGTTGTGGCCCCAGTAATTGCTTTCGGCGCCATGCCACCACGCCACGCCACGGGCGATCACCGGGCCATACACGCGCCCGCCGAACTGCTGCATGCGCGCGAACAGGGTGCGGCCACCGATCACCGACGGCAGGGTCTGGATCAGGCCGACGTCGGCGTTGTGCTCCATGCCGGCCACCAGGCGCACGATGCTGTCGCCGGTCATCAGGCTGTCGGCATCCAGGATCAGCATCTGCGGGTAGGCGCCGCCGAAGCGACGCACCCAGTCGGCGATGTTGCCGGCCTTGCGCCCGGTGTTGTCACCGCGGCGGCGGTAGAACAGGCGGGCCTGGCCGTCCGGCACCCGGTCGCGCAGTTCGGCGAACACCTGTTCCTCGGCAGCGGCGATGTCGTCGCGGCGGGTATCGCTGAGCACGAAGAAATCGAAGCGGTCGAGCTGGCCGGTGGCCGCCACCGACTCATAGATCGCCTGCAGGCCGGCCAACAGGCGGCGCGGATCTTCGTTGTACGTCGGCATCAACAATGCGGTACGGCTGTGCACGGCCGGCAACGGTTTGTCCGGGTCGATGCCGAGGCGATAGCCGCGGTCGAACACCGCGGTCAGGAAGCCGGCCAGCGCGCTGGCAAAGGACAGCGCGATCCAGGCGAACAGGCCGACGAACAGCACCAGCAGGCAGGCTTCGAGCACGCTGATGCCATTGGCCGACAGCACCCGCCACATCATCCGCGTGGCCACGGCGGTCATCCCGAGCGTGCCACCGAAGATGTACAACCGACGCAGGCCGATCAGGCGTGGCGAGGTGCGGTGCCGCCGGACCTTCAGTGCGCCTTGGCGCAGGGTCTGCTCGGGCATCGGCAATGGCGATTCCGCGGGCAGCAGCGCCCAACCGGCATCACGCCGGGGCGATTCTGCTTCCGCCTGGATGGTCTGCACCCCCATCGACACCTACTCCGCGCCGTCGGCACGGCCGGCCGTCCCGGCCGGGCTGCATGCACCAAGGTTCCCGGCGCGCTTTCCCGGCGCCCGCACTTGTCCTGGCTGTGTCGGCCCGGGGCCGCACAGTCGATGTCTGTCACTACCGGAACCCACACGATCTCCAACGGGGCGGAATCGAAAATGCGGCCCAGTCTAGGGCGCCAAATGTAAGCCGGGTGCGAAGGCCTACGCCGGGATTTCTCCCCATTCAGCTAATAGCAGGCGATCACGTCGCGGGACGGCCAGATGTCACTCCATCCGCGCCGGCACTGGATCGTAACAAATGAGAACGGGTATCATTCAAAAACCAGGCAGGTCACCGTCTTCCGCACGGCCGCGACCCACCCAGCTGCGCCGGTCCGCACCGCGCGCCCGACGACCCACGGAAGGGTAGCTGCCTGCTGTCTGCCTGCGCCTGCTGCTTCCACCGGGTCACCCTACCTCCCATGGAAGCCGTCATGTCCCTGCCGTCCCGTTCCCCCCGCGCGCGCCTGCCGCGCACCCGCCTGGCCAGCGCCCTGGCCACCGCCTTCCTGCTGGCCCTGCCCGTCCTGGCCGCCGCCGAGGCCAGCGCCGAGGCCTCCCCCCAGGACCTGGACGCCGTGGTGGTCACCGCCTCCGGCAGCCAGCAGTGGATCAAGGATGCCCCGGCCAGCATCAGCGTGATCAGCCGCGAGGACATCGAGCGCCAGCCGGTGCCCGACCTGGCCACCCTGCTCAGCCGTGTTCCGGGGGTGACCGGTGGCCTCAGTGCAGTCGGCGAGCAGTCCAAGATCAAGCTGCGCGGCATGCCGTCCAACTACACGCTGGTGCTGGTGGACGGCAAGCGCATGGGCAGCTCGGCCTCGACCCACTACCGTCCCGATCTCGGCCGCCAGGACCTGAACTGGATCGCGCCCGAGCAGATCGAGCGCATCGAAGTGGTACGTGGACCGATGTCCTCGCTGTACGGCTCCGACGCCATGGGCGGGGTGATCAACATCATCACCCGGCGCATCGGCGACGCCTGGACTGGCAGCGCCACCCACAGCCTTACCCGCCCCGGTGACAGCAAGCGCGGCGATACCCAGCAGATCGGCGCGACCTTCTCCGGCCCGCTGGGCGAGCGCTTCGGCCTGCGCATCGGTGCCAACAGCATGCGCCGTGAGTCTGACCAGTCCAACGGCGGCGTCTATGGCAACGCCTACGCCGGCGAGAAGGACCGCAATGTCGATGCCCTGCTGCAGTGGACGCTCAGCGACGCACAGGCGTTGTCGCTGGAGGCGGGCCATGGCGTGCAGCAGGCCTTCATCGATGCGTCGCTGGAAAAGCAGGACGAAGGGGCCTGGGGTGCCAGTGAGCTCAAGCGCAGCTCGCTGGCGCTCAACCACGATGGCAGGTGGCGCTTCGGCACCTCCAGGCTCAGCGCGTACTGGACCGAATACACGAACGACATTGGTGCCACCGGCCGTTCCGAGGCCACCGATACGATCATCGAAGGCAGCCTGACCACGCCATTCACCCTGGGCGTTGAACATCAGTTCGCAGCGGGTGGGCAGTGGAAGCGCCAGCAGCTGACCAACACCGACACCATCGGCCGCGCGCCGATCGACTACGCCGGCAACGCGGTGAGCGGCTCCAATCTGGACGTGGATACCTGGGCGCTGTTCGTCGAGGACGAACTGAAGCTGCACCGCACCCTGGCCCTGACCGTGGGCGCGCGCCTGGACCATCACCCGCAGTTCGGCGGCCACGTCAGCCCGCGTGCCTACCTGGTCTGGCACCCGGCCGAACAGTGGACGATCCGCGGTGGTGTCTCCAAGGGCTTCCGCGCGCCCAGCCTGACCGAGAACTCAGCCAGCGCGGCTACCCAGTCCGGCGGCCGCGGCTGCACCTCGCTGATCCCGCTGGGCTATACCCGCGGCGGCTGTTACATGGCCGGCAACCCGGACCTGGATCCGGAAACCAGCACCAACCGCGAGATCGGCATCAGCTTCGACAATGACCTGATCGATGCTGGGGTGACCTATTTCCATACCGACTTCCGCAACAAGATCGAGTACGCGCCCCTGGGCCTGTTCAACGGCCTCTGGTGGACGCGCATGAGCAACGTGCAGCGCGCGCGCACCAGTGGCATGGAAGGCAATTTCAACGTCCGCTTCGGCGAGCAGTGGCGCTGGCGCACGTCGGCGACCTGGATGAAGGAAGCCAGGAACCTGACCACCGGCCGCGACCTGATCGATACGCCGGAATTCTCCGGCTATTCGTCGCTGGACTGGACGCCCGGCACGGTGTTCTCCAGCAGCCTGTCGGCGCAGTACACCGGCAGGCAGGCCGGCACCGCCACGACCTTCCTCAAGGCCTACACCCTGTATGACCTGACCGCGGCATGGAACGTCAACGAAGTGCTGACCCTGCGCGGTGGCGTCAGCAACCTGGCGGACAAGAAGCTGTATGCAGAGGGCTCCACCGACTACTTCGTCGCCGGGCGCAGCTACTTCCTCAGCATGACCGCGCGGTTCTGACCGGCGGCGCGCGCCGTGATCGCGCTGGCGGCCTGCCAGCGCGATCGACGGTGTTGCGGGTTACTCGCTTTCCAGCGCGGCCGGTGCCGCGTCGCGCGTGGCGGCCGTGCGTGCACGGTCCATCGCCACCGCCAGTTGCTGGCGTGCGAGCAGTTGTTGTGCCTGCACCACTTCAGGTGTCGGCAGGAGCACCGGTCCCGGTGCGTTTTCCGGTGTAGCAGGTGTGGTCATGCAACCTCCATGGACATCCCGCCGCCGCACGGGTCCAACCGGGGCGGCAGCGGAACTGCGCACCCTAACTCAAAAACGAGGCAGGCGGGTGACGATGCGGCACCCGGGCGCACGACGTGGAACATGGCATGCGTCACATTTTTGACGGCAGCCCTTGGATCCTGAATAGGACTTGCCTTATCATGAAAACGTTTTCTCACAGGGATGTTTCCCCAAAATGAATACCACTGACCTGTCCCAGTTCAGCCCGAAGTGGCAGTTCCGCTTCAACTTCTTCCGCCAGCATGGCGCCCCCAAGAATCCCGGTTTCAAGCAGGCCTGGAAGGCGCTGTCGTTCGGTGACCGCCTGAAGATCAACCTGAACTTCTTCGCATTGTTCTTCGGTGCGATCTACCTGTTGATCCTGGGCATGTGGCGCAAGGCGCTGGTGGTCATCGGCATCAACATCGCGCTGGCCATCATCAGCATGTTCCTTCCCGACGTCGTCGGGCGCATGCTGTTCATCGCGATGAATCTGCTGGTCGCCTCCAGCACCAACTACAGCTACTACCTGGAGAAGGTGGAGGGTCGCGCCAGCTGGAACCCGTTTGAAGGAATGTTCTAAGCCATCAGGCCGGCGCAGGGATGCGCGGCAAGGATGCAACCGACGCCCGGCCCCCGCCGGGCGTCTTCATTTGTGCGATCAGGCCGCGCGGCGTGCCACGACCGCCGGCTCGGCCTGCAGCCGGAAGCGCGACACCGCCACCGCCAGCTGCTCGGCCTGCTCCTCCATCGCACGCGCGGCGGCACTGGCTTCCTCCACCAGCGCGGCGTTCTGCTGGGTGGTTTCGTCCATCTGCACCACGGTCTGGTTGACCTGCTCGATGCCGGCCGACTGCTCGCGCGAGGCGGCCGAGATCTCGGCCATGATCTCGTTGACCCGACCGACCTGGCCGACGATGTCCTGCATGGTGCGCCCCGCGCCGTGTACCAGCTGCGCGCCGGCACCGACCTGGGCCACCGAGGCGTCGATCAGCGCCTTGATCTCCTTCGCGGCACCTGCCGAGCGCTGCGCCAGCGCGCGCACTTCACTGGCGACCACGGCGAAGCCACGGCCCTGCTCACCGGCGCGCGCCGCTTCCACTGCTGCGTTCAGCGCCAGGATGTTGGTCTGGAATGCAATGCCATCGATCACCGAGATGATTTCGGCAATGCGCTGCGAGGACGCTTCGATCTGTTCCATGGTGTGCACCACCTGGCTGACCACCTGCCCGCCTTCGCTGGCCACGCCCGCCGCGGAACCGGCGAGGGTGTTGGCCTGCAGCGCATGCTCGGCATTCTGGCGCACGTTCGAGGTCAGCTCTTCCATCGACGCAGCCGTTTCTTCCAGGTTGGCCGCCTGCTGTTCGGTGCGGCGCGACAGGTCGCTGTTGCCGGCCGCGATCTCACCGGCGGCCAGGCGGATGCTGGCCGCCGACTGCTGGATCTGGCCAACGATCTGGGTCAGCTGCTGCACGGTGCTGTTGGCATCGTCGCGCATCACCGCGAATACCCCGTGGAAATCCCCCTGCATGCGGGTGCTGAGGTCACCGGCGGCGATCGCGCGCAGCAGCGTGGACAGCGCAGCCAGGTTGTGGTCGCTCACCTGCATCATGGTGTTCAGGGTTTCGACCATCCGGCGGAAGTCATGGTCGAAGCGCAGCGCATCACCGCGCACCGCGAAATCACCGGCGGCCGCCGCGGCGGCCAGCTGCTGGATCTGCTCGTTGATCGCGGCCAGGTTGTGCTTGGTGGTTGCCATTGCGGCGGTGAACACCGCCTTCTCGCCCGGCAGCGCTTCCATGTCCACACTGAGGTCGCCCACGGCATAACGCTGCATGACGTCCACCAGGCGCTGGGTGACGGCGTTGCTGGAGGCCACCAGCTGGTTGCTGTCGGCCACCATGCGGCCATATTCGCCCGGGAACGCTGCCGCATCCATGCGGTAGCTGAGTTCACCGGCATCGTGGCGGCGCGCCATTTCGGCCTGCGCAGCCATCACCGACTGCAGCTGGCCGCGCATGCCCTGCATCGCGTCCAGCAGCCGCCCCACTTCGTCATTGCTGCGCGCCGGCAGTGCGCTGTCCAGCTTGCCGGCCGCGACGTCACCGGCCACGCGCACGGCTTCGGCCAGCGGACGGATCGCCAGGCGGCGCAGCAGCACATACACGCCGGCGCTGAGGGTCAGCGCGGCGACCACGCCGACCAGCAGGGTCAGCCACAGCAGCTGGCGCGCTTCTGCCACGATCACCGCGTGCGGCACCACCACGCCCAGCGCGAAGCGCTGCGGGGCGTCGCCCACGCGCAGCGGCACATACACGCGCACGTTGCCGGCCGCATCGGGGCTGAAGGCCTCGAACGGGCGGTCGGCGGCAATCTCGGCCAGCATGCTGCGGGTCAATGCATCACTGCGCGGCTTGCCGATCTCGGCGGCATTGGCCGAGGCCAGCACCACGCCCTTGGGCGAGAGCAGTTCGACACGACCGGCCCCCATCGGCTTCAGCGTGGCCAGGTGCTTCTGCAACGCTGCCAGCGAGAAGTCGACGGTGAACACACCCAGGAACCTGCCGTTCTCGATGATCGGCGTGCTCAGCGTGCTCATCAGCACCTGCTGCCCGGCGATGTCATAGGCATACGGTTCACTGACTTTCGGCAGCTTGTCGCGGCTGGGCCCCATGTACCAGTCACCCGATCCGCTGGCGGTCTCGGTGTAATCGGTCATCACCGACTGCTGCGGCTTGCCCTCCTGCCAGGCCCAGTAGCTCATGTAGCGACCGGTGGCATCGTGCGCCTCGGTGTTGACGAACTCGGCATCCTTGCCGTCGAAGGCATCGGCCTCCCACATGGTGCTCTTGCCCAGCCATTCGGGATGGCTGCGCAGCTGCTCGCCGAGCACCGCCGCCAGGCTGGCCCGGTCGGGCACGTCACCACGGGCGCGCTGGGCCAGCACGCTTTCAACCATGGCATCGTTGCTGGCGAAGGCGGTGCCCAGATCGGCCGCCACCTGGCGCGCTTCGGCGGTCGCCTCGCTGGTCATGGTCTGCCGCGAGGCATTGATCAGGCTGGTGCTGGCCTGGCGATAGATCAGGAACGCGGTCAGGCCGAAGCACAGCAGTGCGATGGCGGCGGTGCCCAGCATCAGCTTGTGGGCGATGCTGCCCGGGCGGCGGGCAGCGGCGGAACGGGAAGAAGGCATGGGAGGGTCCACAAGGCAGTTCAGGACGACCGGCACCCCGAGGGCACCGCGCAGGCGCGCGATCCGTCGCGCAGGCCACCGGCCGCCGGGGGGCCCCGGCGCTGGAAGCGCACCGGGTTAGCGGCCGCCCGCCAACGAGGTTGAGGCAACCCGCCTGGATATTCCTGAATCTGCTCAGGGTCGGGTCAGCGGCCCGTCCCTGCCGACGCCTTCATTCGGCCACGCGGTCCTTGAGCCACTGCGCGCGCGGCAGTACCTCGATGCTGCCGACGGCGTACTGCTGCAGCACCTCGTCCGGCCCGAAGCTCGGCTGCCAGCCCAGCACGCTGCGCAGGCGGGCACTGTCGTAGACGCGGTCGATGCTCAATGGCAATGGCCAGCCACGGCGCTCGAACTCGGCCAGCAGCTGCGGTGCGCGGCGGGCCAGCACGCTGCGCGGATGGGTGGCCAGTTCCAGGCAGTCCTCGCGGCGGAACGGCGTCGGCGCACAGGCGAGGTAGCGTGCGAACCCTGTGCCGTCGTGGTCAAGCAGCAGCGCGGCATGTGCGCTGGCCACATCGCGCGCGTCGATGCCGCGATGCAGGCGGAACATTGCCATGCGTTCGGGCGGCTCGGGGAAACAGCGGCCCATGCGCAGCACGCGAACGCTGAAGCCCGGCGCGGCAGCGGCTTCGGCCAGGGTCTCGGCCTGCAGCTTGGTGCGGTGGTAGATCGTGCGCGGCAGCGGTTCGGTGTCTTCGTCGATCCAACGGCAGCCGCCGGCCACCACCGCGTGGCCGTACAGGGCGGTGGTGCTGGTCAGCACGAAGCGCCGTGCACCGGCGTCGCGCGCCGCCTGCAGCAGGTGTGCGGTGGCCTCCACATTGATCTGCTGAAACACCGTATCCGGCACCAGGCCGACATGCGGCGCATGCAGGGCCGCGGTATGGATGACCGCGTCCACGCCGCGAACCGCACGCGCGACGGCCTGGCGATCGGTGACATCGGCAACGATGCGCGTGGTCGCGAACGGGCTGCGGTCCAGGCCCACCACCTCGTGGGTGGCCGCCAGCGCACCGAAGATCGCGCGCCCGATGCGCCCGGAACTGCCGGTCAACAGAATCTTCATTGAGTCCATTCACTCGAAGCGCCCGGGAACTACCGGGATGCTTCGATTCTAGGCACGCATCCGCGCGTCTGCGAGAGCATGGCCACGCAATGCTGCGTTCATCGTGACGACTTTGCCGGCGCCAGCAATTGCCGTGCGATGAACAGCGGGTCGTCGCCGCCAGCAATATCGGGCCTTACGCCGGTTCGTTCCCAGTTGCCGCCGGTGCGCAGGTTGATCGGTTGCCGGTCGGGAATGCTGATCTGATAGCCATCGGGCAGCAGCACAGGATCACCAAACATATGCGCGGCACCTCCGCTGCGCGTGCCGACGATGCGGGCACGGCCCAACGCCTGCAGTGAATAGGCAACGAACTCGGCCGCCGAGCCGGTGCGGCGGTCGATCAGCACCACCAGCGGTTTCAGGTACGCGGGCAGGCTCGCCGGAGGCAGCGGTACCGGCGTGCGCCGGCCGCGCCGGTCCAGCTGCTGCACCGCGTCGATCTTCGTGTCCAGCAACGTGCGTACCAGCAGGTCCGCGCTGCCGTCGTCGCCGCCCCCGTTCTGGCGCAGGTCCAGCACCAGCCCATCGGTGTCGGCCAGCAGTGTGAAGGCCGCTGCGAGCTTCGGCCGGGCCAGATCCAGCGGATAGAAGGTGCTCAGCCGCAGGTAGCCGACGTTGCCCTCCAACACCCGGACCTCGCGCACGCCGGCACCATCGCCGCGGGCATCGGCGCGCCAGGCCATCAGCCAGTCGTCCTGGCCGGCCGCTGCGTCCACGCGTTCAACGTGGAAGTGGCCGTCGAAGCGGTCCAGGTCCTGGTTCAGGCGTGCACTGAAGGCCACAGGATCGGCACAGCTGCCCGCATAGCGCTGCTGCGCCGCCCAGGTGCGCAGGGCATCGGCGATACGGGCGCCCTCCGCCTCGTCCAGGTACTGCGCCTGCACGGCGCTGGCCGCCGCCTGCAGCACCGCATCCTGCGCCGGGCAGGCCGCGCCCAGCAGCGCACCGAGCATCCAGGAGAACGCCATGCCCCACCCCGCATTGAAGATATGTAAGTGCTTATATATCATCCGGGTCATGGATCTCCAACACGCCACGCTGGGCACCCTGCTGCGCGCCCTGCTCGACCAGCTGGACCCTGCGGTGGAGCAGGCCTACCGGGACCTGCAGCTGGACTACCGCCCCCGCTACACGCCGGTACTGCGCACGCTGATGGCACAGGGCCCCAGCCGGATCAAGGACCTGGCACTGGCCTGCGGGCTGAGCCATTCGGCGCTCAGCCAGACGGTGGCGGCGATGGTGCGCGACGGTTGGCTGCACGCCGCCAACGGCGAGGATGGGCGCGAACGCATCCTGCAGCTGAGCCCGCGCGCGCAGCGGGCGCTGCCTGCGCTGCAGGCGCAATGGCAGGCCACCGCGCGTGCGGCGCGCAGCCTCGATGCCGATCTGGGGCAGTCGCTGGAGCAGGTGCTGCGCGAAGCGCTTGCCGCGCTCGAACAGCGCCCCTTCACCCAGCGCCTGCAGGACGCGCGCCGGCACTGAGGCGCTACTGCTCGGCGGCCATCTCGATTTCGCTGACGAAGGTCCAGCTGCCGTTGGTCACGCGCAGCTCCAGCGTGCGGCATAGCGCGGCCAGCGGCACTGCATTGCCGAGTACATACTCCTCTTCGGTCGAACCCATCACGCCGGCCTGGGTGAAGGGTGCCGACAGCGAGCCGATCGAAACGGCGGCAGTCCCCGGCTCGGCGCACATCACCTCCACCGATGTCGGCGTGACGATGCCCCAGGCCGGGCGCGCCAGGGTGTGCAGGCCGATCCAGTCCACCCGCCGGCGCTGGCCGAGGTCGAGGGTGATGCTGAGGTTGCCGTGCACGCCGACCCAGCCCGCGTCCATCGGATTGCGCGGGTCGCCCACACGGCGGTCGAACAGCTCATGGCCGCTGCTGTCGGGATAGCTGGCCGCCGGCGCCACGCTGTAGTGGTAGGTGGTCTGCAGCGGATCGACGATGTACGACGCACCCAGGCCATACAAGCCGCGATAGGTGTTCATCATCCGCGGCGCCTCGCCGTAGCCCTGGCCGGGGCCGACCACTTCGGACAGGTGGTACTGGTTGAGCCAGGCAACGCGCTTGCCAGCCGAGCGCGCACTCCACAACTGCTGGTTGATGCGCTGCACCGACGCCGGCCGGTAGGCACCGGACAGGCCGTTGCCGGTGTCCAGGAACAGCGGGCTGCCATGGTTGAACAGTTCGATGTCGGCCCACAGGCCACTGGCCCCCAGCTGCGCCGACAAGGCCTGGTAGTACTGCTCGGTGCTGTAGCCGGGTCGATCCCACTGGAACAGTTTCGCGTACGGCGCCGCGCCGATGCCGTCCTGCCAGATCTGCACGTCGACGCCCGTGGCCGCACGGAAGCGCAGCGCAGCGCTGGCCACACTGGCCGGATCGACGCTGGAGGATGCCAGGTAGGGCGCCACCATCACCGGCCGGGAGGGCGTTGCCGCCTTCAGTGCGGAGACGATCGCGCGGTAGAAGGACGCGCGCTCGGCCGGCACCTGCGCGGGCTCATCGGTGATGTACCAGCCGGCGAATGCCGGATGCGCCGCGTACTGCTGGGCCAGCTGCGCCATCGACTGCGCGGCATCCTGCGCCACCGCTGCGGCATTCGATCCCTGCCAGAACGTCGCACACTGGCCCGAACTGTAGGTGGTGCCGACCACGACTTTCATCCCACGCGCTTCGGCGGCGTCCAGCACCGTGCCCAGCTTGGCCGGGAAGCCGGCGATCCATTCGAAATCCTGCGTACTGCCGGCACAGCCCACGCCAGCCCGGGTGGCGCGGGTCTGGCCGATGATGAGCGTGTCATTGCCCAGATCCTGCAGCTCGTCGAGGAACATCGGCAGCTGTGCCGCCGGCAGTTGCTCATCGCTGGCCGAATAGCCGACGTGGACGAAACTGCCGCTCAGCAGTGCGTTGTCCGCGTGCGCCGGCGCAGCGCAGGCCAACAGGGCGAGCCATCCAAATCGGTTCATGGTGTCCCTTCCTGGCCGGGCATCCATCCGGCGTGCGGGCTCCATCCTAGCAAGGCGGCGCTCACGCGCCGCCATGTAGCGCGGCCGTGAACGCGCGCGCGACGCAGCGTGAAGGCAAGGCCACCGGTGCGGACACTGCCTTAGCCACGTAGCGGCAAGGATGAGCTTCCTTTCCTTGCACCGGGAGAATTCACATGGCTGACCAGCGTCACGGCACCTCCCACCGTGGCTTCGCCTCGATGGACCAGGACAAGCAGCGCGCGATCGCCGCCAAGGGGGGACGCGCCGCCCACGCCTCCGGCAACGCACATGAATTCAGCCCGGCGGAGGCGCGCGAAGCGGGCCGCAAGGGTGGCGAGGCAATCAGCCGCAACCGCCAGCACATGGCCGCGATCGGCCGCGAAGGCGGGCACGCGCGCCATGCCAATGCACGGCGGCAACAGCAGCAGGCAGCCGAACCCGCGCCAGCGACCTCGACGCCGCAGCGTCAGCAGGGTTGAGCCCGTCGGTTCAACCTGGCTTGCGGTGCCGGTAGAGCGCAAACGCCGCCAGCAGGGCCAGCACGCCGGCGACCGTCATTGCCCAGCCGAAGCCGCTGGCCATCGCGCTGCGGTACCACGCCTGGGCCTGCGACCCTGGCAGCGGCAACGCCGGGTGCAGGATGAGTGCGCGGGCCTGCGCAGCCATCGCAGGCTGCCCGGACGCCTGCGCGGCCGCAGCGAACTGCTGCACGGCGCGCAGGCCCATCAGGCTGCCCAGCAGCGCAATGCCCAGGCTCATGCCGGCCTGGCGCAGCGCGTTCATCGTGGCCGACGCAATGCCGGCACGTTCGACCGGTACGCATGACATCACCGCCATGCCGGTCGCCGGTACCGCCAGCCCCATGCCAGTGCCGAGCAGCATCAGCAAGGCGCTGGCATGGCCGTGCGCTGTGGTCGGCTCGAACGTGGCAATCGCACACAGCGCCATGCCGGTCAGTGCATAGCCCGCCACCAGCGCGGTACGCAGCCCGATCCACGCCGCCAGACGGCCGAACAGCAGCGACACCACCGCCATCAGGACGAACTGCGGTACCAGCTGCGCACCGGCCTGCGCAGCCCCGTGTCCCTGCGCCTGCTGGAAGAACAGCGACAGGAAGAACAGGCTGGCATAGGCGGTGAATCCGAGCACGAACGAGGCCAGGTTGAGCACGCCAAAACCCGGTATCGCCAACAGGTCCAGCGGCAGCAGCGGCCGCGCCACCCGGCGCTCGACCCGGCCAAACAGTGCCAGGCCCGCAGCCGCGATGCCGAGCGCCAGCAGGGTTGCAGGTGCCAGCAGGCCGTGCTCGCCGATGGCGATCAGGCCATAGCTCAGTGCAGCCAGCGCGACAATGCTCAGCAGTTGCCCGGCCGGATCCAGCGCGGCGTGCTGCGGATGCCGTCGCTCTGGAATGCCCCAGGCCCCCAGCGCGAGTGCAAGCAGGCCCAGCGGCAGGTTGATCAGGAAGATCCCAGGCCAGCCGGCGCGCTGGACCAGTTCGCCCCCCAGCAGCGGCCCCAGCACCAGCGCCAGCGCACTGAACGCCGACCAGCCCCCGATCACGCGCGCACGCGCACGCGCTTCGGGAAACGCATGGCTGAGGATCGGCATCGCACTCGGGATCAGCAGGGCGCCGGCCACACCCTGCACCGCCCGCCCCGCCACCAGTGCGGAAAGACTCCCTGCGCAGGCACACAGCAGCGAGCCCACGGTGAAGGTCGCCACGCTGAGCAGCCACATGCGGCGGTGGCCATAGCGGTCACCCAGCGGCCCCGCCGACAGCATCACTGCGGACAGGGCGATGGCATAGGCGTTGATCACCCACTGCAGCCCGGCCATGTCGGTGTGCAGTGCCCGCTGCAGCGTCGGCAGCGCGACGTTGACGATGCTGATGTCCAGCGAGGCGAGGAAGGTGCCCAGGTAGGCCGCCAGCACCAGGGCCGGCCGTCGGAAGCGTTGCATGTGCGGATGCCGGGAGAGAGCGTGCGCGCATCGTAGTTTGATGACTGACCGTCAGTCAATGACCGACGGTCAGTCATTGCCGGAGGAAGGCTAGAATGGCGACCGTCGCCCCCGGACCCCGCCCCATGCCGATTCCCGCAGTCGCCAGGCCCCGCACCAAACCCGCTGAAACCCGCCAGGAAGAGCTGATGGACGCCGCGCAGGCGCTGTTCCTGTCACAGGGCGTGGAAGCGACCACCATCAGTGACATCGTGGCCGCCGCCGACGTGGCCAAGGGCACGTTCTATACCTACTTCGCCTCGCGCACCGAGATCCTGCAGGCGCTGGCGCAGCGCTACACACAGCGGTTCATGGCCGAGGTCGACCAGGCCGTGCAGCAGCATCCAGTCCATGATGGCGTGGCCCGGCTGCGCGCCTGGATCCGCGCCAACATCGAGATCTATGTGCGCACGCACGCGCTGCACGACGTCGTGTACCCCAACCATCACCACCACCAGCGCGGCAATGCCGAGCGCAACGCGATCCAGCAGCAGCTGCTTGGCATCCTCGAAGCCGGTGTACGCGCGGGTCTGTGGCAGCTGCCGGCACCGCCGGTCACCGCCTCGCTGATCTATGCCGGCGTGCACGGCGCCACCGACGACCTGATCGCTGTGCCGTCGCAGGACGCAGAGGTGTTCATTGCGGCGGTGGTGGCCGATTGCCTGCGCATGGTCGGCGTGTCGCCGGCCCCGAAGCGTGGCGGCACCCGTCGCTGAAGCGCTCGCCGTCGCTCAGGCGTGGGCGAGGATGTTCAGCAACCGACCGAACGGGTCGCGGACGAAGAAGCGGCGCACGCCCCAGGGCTCGTCGACGGGGCCATACTCCACCGCCACCCCGGCCGCGCGCACGCGCTCCAGTACCTCCTGCAGGTCGTCCACTTCAATCGACAGGTCCGGCACCGGTGTGCCGGAACCTCCTTCGCTGGCGAAGCTGATCTGGGCGGGGGCACTGCCCTGCCCGCCGTGGGTGACGATCCAGCCATGGTCCATCACCACCGGCATGTCCAGCAGTTCGCTGTAGAACGCTGCCGCACGCGCCGGATCAGACGTGGCGATGTTGGCGACGACGCGCTTGACGGCCATGTTCCACTCCACCGGGAAGGAAGCGTCGAGACTGCCCGACCTTGCGCACGAACAGAAGAGCCCCGTCATGGACGGGGCCCGTCATCAGCCGATCATGGCTGGGCTTACACCGCGCCGCAGCGCTCCATGACACATCGATCGTATTCGTACTGGCATTCCATGGCATCACCCCCACCGGCCACACACGCCTGGTAGGCCTTCCAGCAGGGCAGATCGCAGGGCTGGACCGGTCCGGCCACGGCCACCGAGCCGCTGCAGGCCAACGCGAACACAGCACCGGCGATCACTTTCCTGAAAGTACGCATCGACATCACTCCTTGATAAGCCTGGTGAGCCCAGGCCAGGCCACCATAGCGCTGCACGCAGGACGTCGGGTGAAGGCGGCTGCGGCTTGACTCACTGTTGCAGCAGACCCAGCACACGCAGCTGCGCGGCCAGCTCATCCAGGTTGCGCCACGGCAGGATCGGCGAATTGCCGCGCTCGTCCGGCGGGTTGTCCGGCAGCGCGTCGGACCAGCCACCGGCCCCGACAAGCGGCAACAGCGGCCGCTTGTGCAGCCACGCCAGGCAGACCTCCGAGATCGTACCGGCGCGCCCGCCGATGACGATGCAGGCATCGCCGGCCAGGGCCATGATCAGGTTGCGCGCATCGCCCATGCCACAGGGCACCACCACCGTCGCCGGCCAGTCGGCCGGCGGCATGCTGCTCTCCGGAATGACGCTGAGCACCTGGCCACCAGCGGCGATTGCCTGCTCGGCAGCCACGCGCGTAGCCGCACTGCCACACCCACTGACGACCGTGATGCCCTGGATGGCCAGGAAACGCCCTGCTTCCGCTGCGCGCTCGAACGCGTCGCTGCCAGGGTCTGCGCTACCCAATATCGCCACCTGTGGTCTACGGACGGCTTTCTCCATGGACGGCTCCAACACCTCGAAAAAAAGAGTCACGGTGCGCTGCCCGGCGGAGCCGCCGCAGATGCCCGTCACAGAACATTAACACGTTCATAAAATTATCTTCACATCAATGGGGGATGTCGCCCTGCCTTGCCGTTAACGGCCTTGTTGTCCGTCAACCAAGGAAGTTGTCCGATGAATCACCCGCTGTATGGCCGTTCGTCCCGCTCCCTGTCGCACCGCCCGCTGGCGCTTGCCGTCGCCAGCTCGCTGCTGCTGGCCACCGCACTGCCAGCCATGGCCAGCGAATCACTCGATGCCTGGCAGCAGCAGCGCCAGCTGCAGGCCGCGTGGGCGCAGCCGACGAACACCTCCGCCGAGGCGTCCGTTGCTCAGGCGCTGCCGACCGCAGCCACCCCGTCTGCGGTTCTCGGCACCCCCGGCGATCCCGCCAGCTGGCGCAGCGACGAATTCAACGCCGATTGGGGCCTGGCTGCGATGGGCGCGGATTACGCCTATGCACGCGGCCTGACCGGCAAGGGCGTACGCTTGGCGCTGTTCGATTCGGGCTCCGCGCTGGCGCATCCGGAGTTTGCAGGACGCAATACCTCCAGCATCACCATCGGCGCCAACTGTGCGACGCCGGGTGTGGTCGCAGGTGCCGGCGCCTGCGAACAGACCCGCGGTGAACAACCCGGCTACAACTACTATGGTCTCGGCGCGGGCGTTCCGGCCGCACTCGCAGCACGCCTGATCGCTGCCGGCCAGCCTTACGGCTTCAGCTATGCCGACCATGGCACCCACGTACTGGGCACCATCGGCGCCAACCGCGATGGCAAGGGCATGCACGGCGTGGCGTTCGGTGCGAACCTCACCGCCGCCCGCGTGTTCGGCGACACCTACTACGAGTGGCGCCTGGACCCCGACAATTTCTATCGCCCGCGCGCGCTGTACCGCACCGATCCGGATGACGCCGCGACCCTGGACATGTATGCGCAGATCCAGGCGCAGGGCGTACGCGCCATCAACCACAGCTGGGGCATTTCCACGCGCAACATGACCGCCGCCGCGCTGGACCAGCAGTACGCCAACATCGGTGCCGACTATGGCGTGTATGGCAGCATCTACGCCAGCAACGGCGACACCCCGGGCTCGACCCTCATCCAGGTGTGGTCGGCCGGCAATGGCAGTGGTGCGGTCGCCGGTATCACGGCCTCGATGCCGCGCTGGAAGCCTGAACTGGAGCCCTACTGGCTAGCAGTGGCCAACGTGCGCCGGCCCAACGCGGCCGCCGGGGAAACCGACTACGTCATTGATGGCAGCTCCAGCATCTGCGGCGTTGCAGCCAACTGGTGCATCTCGGCACCCGGCACCGACATCGTCAGCACGATCGTTTCCGGCGATATCCAGGGCCGCGTCGAGAACACCTCCGCTTACGTGCGGCTGATCATCGACAGCGAGAACACCCAGTACGTCTACGGCACGAAGACCGGCACGTCGATGGCGGCGCCGCACATCACCGGCGCGCTCGGCCTGCTGATGGAGCGCTTCCCTTACCTGGACAACGCCCAGGTCCGCGACGTGCTGCTGACCACCGCGCGCGACCTTGGCGCGCCGGGGATCGACCCGATCTACGGCTGGGGCATGGTCGACCTGCGCAAGGCCATCGAAGGCTACGGCTCGCTGCGCGTGGACACCAACGTGGTGATGAACCAGAAGGCCGGTGGCCTCAAGGTCTGGGAAGGCGATGCCTGGGACAACTGGACCAACGACATCGGCGGCCCCGGCAAGCTGACCAAGTCCGGCATCGGTTGGCTGCGCCTGAGCGGCAACAACCGCTTCAACGGCGCGGTGCTGCGCGAGGGCACGCTGGAGTTGAACGGCACCAACACGCTCACCTCGGCGGTCGAGGTGCAAGGCGGCCAGTTCCTGCTCAACGGCAGCCTGGTCTCCACCGCGCTGACCACCACCGGGGGCGTCAGCACGGTCAGCGCCAGTGGCGCGCTGAAGAACAGCAACCTGGTGGTCAACGGCGGCGTGGTGTCCTTCAACGGCACGCAGACCGGCGGCACCACCACGGTCGGCGCCAACGGCCTGCTGAAGGGCGTCGGCACGCTCGGCAACACCCGCGTCGACGGCATCATCGCGCCGGGCAACTCGATCGGCACGCTGACCATCAACGGCAACTACGTGCAGGGCGCCACCGGCGTGTATGCGGCGGAGCTGGCCCCGGGTGGCCGCAGTGACCAGCTGCACGTGACTGGCACCGCCACCCTCGGCGGCACCCTGGTCGCACTGCCGGAACCGGGCGTGTATTACCTCGGCGAACAGTTCAACTTCCTGCGTGCCGACGGTGGCATCAGCGGCCAGTTCGCCAGGACCGACTTCAGCGCGTTCTCGCCCTTCCTGCAGTTCAGCCTGGCCTACGGCGCCAATGGCACGCGTATCGAGGTCGCCCGTGGCGCCTCGCTGACCACGGCTGCCAACACCCCCAACCAGCGTGCCGTGGCGGCGGCGGCCGACCTGCTGCCGATCGCCCAGGGCCTGCCCAAGCCGCTGACCCAGCTGTTCCCGCAGCAGATCGGCGGCGTGCTCGACGGTCTCAGCGGCGAGCTGCATCCGGCCACGGCCATCGCCCTGGTCGAGGGCAGCCGCTACGTGCGCGATGCCGCGTTGTCACGCCGCGCCGGTGTCGCCGCGCCCGGTACGGACGCCGGTGATGCGACGGGTGCGTGGGTGCAGGCCATCGGTGGCAACAGCACGCTGGACGGTGACTACAACACCGCCCGCACCGAAGCCAACAGCAACGGCCTGCTGGTCGGCCTCGACCGCGAGTTCTCCGGCTGGCAGGTTGGCGTGCTGGCCGGGACCGGCCGTACCGACGTCAAGCAGCAGGACCGCCGCGCCAAGTCGAAGATCGACAACACGCACTTCGGTGCCTATGCCAGCCACACCTGGGGCGGTTTCGGCCTGCGCGGTGGTGTGGCGTGGAGCAAGCACGAGGTGAAGAGTACGCGTGAGGTCGCCTTCGCAGGTTTCAGTGACAGCCTCAGCGCGCGTTACGACGCCCGCACCCGCCAGGCCTTCATCGAAGCCGGCTACCGCTTCGGTGGCCCGGAGGCCGGGCTGGAACCGTACCTGCAGGTGGCGCGTGTCGAAGTGGACCTCAAGCGCGTCAACGAACGCGGTGGAGCAGCGGCACTGCAGGGCAAGGTGGACGATACCGGAACCACCATCGCCACCGCCGGCGTGCGCTTCGACAAGGGGCTGAAGGCTTCGTTCCAGCAGGAGAGCTGGCTGCACCTGCGCGGTGGCGTCGGCTATCGCCGCGCCTCCGGTGATCGCAGCCAGGTCGCCAACCTGGCCTTCGCCAACGGCGGCACGACGTTTGCGGTCAACGGTGCACCGATCGCCGACAACGCGGTGGTCGCCGAGCTGGGCCTGTCGGCCTGGCTGACCGCGCGCCAGCAGCTGGAGCTGGGCTACAGCGGCCAGTTCGGCAGCGAAAGCCGCGACCACGGCGCCCAAGCACGGTGGTCGGTGCGCTTCTGATTCCGAAGCCGCGTCTGGTTGAACGATCGGGGTGGCCGGAAGGCCACCCCACTTTCTTGCCACGTACCGCAAAAAAAAAAGCCGGAGCAGCGTACTGCCCCGGCTTCGGCGACTCAGCGGAAGCAGCCGCTAAGAACGATCAGGCTGCCTTCATGGCGTGCTTTCGAGCACGCATCACGTTGTGGCATTCCTGCACTTCCGGCAGCAGCTGGGTCACTTCCTGGCGCACCGCCGGCGGAAGCTCGTTGTCCTGCAGCACGTCCTTGAACGCGCCCAGCAGGCGGTCTTCGGATTCTTCCAGCTCGGCCACGTAGCCGTAGTTGGTGTCACCGAAGGCGGCGCGGACCTTGCCATAGAACTGCTGCATGGAACCCACCACGGTGCCGTGTTCGGCCGGCTTGCCACCACTGGCGGCAACCGAACCGCTCAGTGCGGCGACGATGCGGCCCTTGACCCCGGCGATGCGGGTGAACAGCGCCGACAGCTCGGCATCCTTCACCTTGGTAGCAGCCTCTTCGTAGAACGACTTGCCGTCACGAGCGATTTCGATCAGGTCGTTGAGGCGATGTTCGATGGTGGACTGGGTGCTCATGGCGTTGCTCCTGTTTCGTCGTTTCGGGGGAGAAAAGCAGCCTCGACTGCGCTGCCTGTGGGGTCACTGTGGACAGGCCCGTGTGGTTCGCGGGTGAGCAGCGATTGATGCGCAGATCACTTCACCCAACCCGCACTGACTGCTTCACGCCAAAGCAGCATGCCGTTCACGGCGCGTGCCCGCGCAGCCTCACCAGGGAATGAACAGGATGATCAGGACGATCACCAGCACGGCGGCGAGCGCCGCCAGGAGGATGTTGCGCTGGCGTCCACTGGGCTTGGGTTTACCGGGAGTATTCATGCCTACCTGCCTGTAGCTACGGATGACCCCGGCAGCTTGATGAATCCGCGCCCGTGCTTCCGTGCAGAACGCGTGCAGGCGACGTGCACGTCGCCAGCGCCGGTGTCGATTCCCGGCCCGCCCGTTCGTCGGATCATGAAAGCCCCTCCCTTGCCGACCCGAGCGTGTACCCATGCTTCCCGTGCTCACCGCCTTTGCCAACTCCCCCGACCGCGGCCAGGGCCTGGCCCGGGACATGCGCGTGCGCTGGGCACTGGAGGAACTGGAAGTGCCCTACGACGTGCACCTGCTCACCTTCGCTGAGCTGAAGCAGCCCGCGCACCTGGCCAGGCATCCATTCGGGCAGATTCCGACGTGGCAGGAGGGCAGCCAGACCCTGTTCGAATCCGGCGCCATCGTCCTGCACCTGGCCGAACGGCACGCCGGCCTGCTGCCACGCGAGCCCGACGCCCGCACGCGCGCGATCATGTGGCTGTTCGCCGCGCTGAACACGGTGGAGCCGCCGATTGTCGAACGCTCCATGGCCTGGGTACTGGAGCGCGAACAGCCGTGGTACGCACAGCGGCTGCCGATGCTCGACGAGCGGGTCCGGACCCGGCTGGCGCAGCTGTCGACGTGGTTGGCCAGGAGCCCATGGCTGGACGGCGAATTCAGTGTGGGTGACCTGATGATGGTCTCGGTGCTGCTGCGGCTGAACAGCAGCGGGCTGCTCGACCCGTACCCACAGGTGGCCGCCTACGCGGACCGGGCGACGCAGCGGCCCGCCTACCAGCGGGCCTTCGCCGCGCAGCTGGCGGTGTTCCAGAACGCCTAGCGCTGCGCCCCGCGTCGAGGCATCACTGCAGCCTGCGCCGGCACGCCGCCTGCACCAGCATCAACTGCGCCATCAGAATCAGCATCGCACAGCCCGACAGCAGCCAGGGGTCGATGTACCACTGCTCGTTGAAGCGGAAGTCGCCCGCGGAAATGCGTTTCCAGCCGTTGAAGTGCTGCATCGCCGCCACCACGAAGGCGAACGCGCCGCTGGTGTACGACAGCCAGGGCACCACGATGCCGCCCGGTCGCGCGAACAGCGTCAGCACGCCCACAATGCCGATCACCGTGCGCTGCACCCGGCAGTAGGGGCAGACATAGGCCATCCCGCTCCATTCCACCGCCCAGGCGAGCAGACTGACCAGCACGGCCGCGGCTGCGGCGGTGTACAGGGCCCTGGGCGCGATCGTCATGCCTGCATCATCTGCCATGCCGCGGTTCAGTCCTTCTTGAAGACCGTGCGCTTGCCGATGGGGCTGCTCTTGCGCGCCGTCGGCCGGGCCAGGCCGGGAATGAGGAAGTCGGTGACCTTGTGACCCTTCTGCACCTTGGACGCCAGCCATCGCGGCATGCGGCCACGTCCGGACCAGGTGAGCCGCTTGTACTCCGGATCGCGGTACTTGGCCGCCACCTTGCCAGTCCTGCGCCGCGCGGGCTTGGCGCCGGGTGCGGGCGCGTCGACCGCCTCTGCGCCGAACAGTTCGTCCAGGGTATAGCCGGCTTCGGCAGCGGCGGCCTTCAGCATCCGCCGCACCGCAGCGGCCGGACGGCGACGGGAAACAAGCTGTTTCCGCTGTTCGGCGGCAACCACCAGGGCACCCAGCTCGCGAAGGCTGAGCGATTCGATATCGATCGTCATGCAGGAAAGGTCCACCGGGGGCGTGGTGGCTGTCAAGACACGGCGGCGGCCCCGCCTGCACACAGGCTTCACCGGACGTGGGCTCCGATCGCCTTCGCCAGCCATCCTCAGAGGACCTCGACGTGAGCCACGCATCGCATTCGCTTGCCTATCTGCTTGCGCGCATCCTGCTGATGGCGCTGTTCCTCGTCTCCGGGCTCGGCAAGCTGGGTGATCTCAGTGGCACCCAGGGCTACATGGAAGCCATGGGTGTGCCCGGCATCCTGCTATGGCCGACCATTGCCTTCGAGATCGGCAGTGGCCTGTGCATCCTGCTCGGCTTCCAGACCCGGCTGGTGTCGATCGTGCTGGCAGGTTTCAGCCTGGTCACCGCCGCCATCTTCCACCACAACCTCGCCGACCCGACCCAGCAGATCATGTTCCTGAAGAACCTGGGCCTGGCCGGTGGATTCCTGCTGCTGGCCTGCACCGGTGCAGGGCGCTACAGCGTGGATGGGCGCGGTCGGCGCGCGCAGCGGTAACAGCAGCGGCACCTCAGGCGTTGCGCGCAGGGCGGCGCGCAGCGCTGCCTGCAATGGACTCGGTCGCGGTGATCGCCGCGATGCCGGACGCTCCCAACTCCCAACAGCGAGGAACCTGAAATGGCTACGGTTACCACCCGAGACGGTGTCGAGATCTTCTACAAGGATTGGGGTCCGCGTGGCGCCAAGGTCATTCATTTCCATCACGGCTGGCCGCTTACCTCCGACGACTGGGACGCGCAGATGCTGTTCTTCGTCAACAAGGGATACCGCGTGGTCGCGCACGACCGCCGCGGGCATGGGCGCTCCAGCCAGGTGTCGGATGGCCATGACATGGATCACTACGCCGACGATGTTGCGGCCGTGGTCGAGACACTGGGCACCCAGGGAGCGATGCATGTCGGCCATTCCACCGGCGGTGGCCAGGTGGTCCGCTACATCGCACGCCACGGCGAGAAGAATGTGTCCAAGGCCGTGCTGATCAGCTCGGTGCCACCGTTGATGGTCAAGACTGCCGCAAATCCGCAGGGCACGCCCAAGGCCGTCTTCGATGATTTCCAGGCGCAACTGGCGGCCAACCGTGCGCGGTTCTACCACGATGTGCCGGCAGGCCCGTTCTATGGTTACAACCGCCCGGGCGCGAAGCCCTCGGACGCGGTGATCTGGAACTGGTGGCGACAGGGCATGCAGGGCTCGGCGAAGGCGCACTACGACGGCATCGTTGCCTTCTCGCAGACCGATTTCACCGAAGACCTGAAGGGCATTTCCATTCCCGTCCTGGTGATCCATGGCGACGATGACCAGGTGGTGCCATACGCCGACTCCGGCGTTCTTTCCGCAAAGCTGGTGAAGAACGGCAAGCTGATCACCTACGAAGGTGCACCGCACGGCATTCCGACCACGCACGCGGACCGGATCAACGCCGACCTGCTGGCCTTCCTGGAAAGCTGATCGAAGATGTCCGGGAAGGGCGTCGGCCTTTCCCGGACGCCGGCGGCGCGCACCTCTCCGATCTGCGGAGCCTGCAGCAGCATTCTTAATTCTTCAGCATTGGATCGCGCGCGCTTCGTGCCATGCGAGCGGCAAAGCAGCATGATGGGCGGCCATACAAACCCAGGGCGATCGTTCATCTTCATGCGTGACATCGGACAGTTCTACGTAATCAGCGTCGAGGGAGTGACGCGGGCAGACGGCACACTCCTGCAGGTCACCCGGATCGATTGCTCCTGCATCAGGTGTTCCCGGCAGTTCAGGGCCATCCCCAACCATGGTCTTGTCGATCTCGATGGTGCGGCCGCGCTCAGCTGCCCCACCTGCGGCAATCACCAGTCTGTCAGCCGCGCACGGCTCGAAGAACTCAGCCAACGCAACGGCGAATAGCCCGCGCTTCATGCACTCCGCGGCGTCGACACGCCCGATATCCGTTGGACCCGTGCAGGGTTCGCGGGTTCGGCCGCGGCAGATCATCGCCCCATGCAACGGGAATTCACTCGCTTTTTACAACGCGCCGCCTTCTCCTGCGGATCCGCATCCAGAGCGCTCTGCCTGCATCCAGCGACCTCGCCCACGCGTATGTAGGATGCCCGCGCCTTGCGGGCATCCCATAGAGGAACGCGCCGTGAAAGCTCTTCAGCGGATAGCCGCCACCGTAAGCTTCGCCGTACTCGTTTCAGCCACGTCCACGAGCTTCGCCGCCAATACCGTGATGGTCGGCGGCGCCGAGATGTATCCCACCAAGACCATTGTCCAGAACGCCATCAACTCCAAGGACCACACGACCCTGGTCGCTGCGGTCAAGGCGGCCGGCCTGGTCGACACGCTCAATGGAGCCGGCCCCTTCACCGTTTTCGCGCCGACCAATGCAGCCTTCGACAAGCTTCCCGCAGGTACCGTTGATACGCTGGTGAAGCCCGAAAACAAGGCTCAACTGACCAAGATCCTGACCTACCATGTTGTACCGGGCAACTACAGCGCTGCGCAGCTGCTGGCCGACGCCAGGAAGCACGGCGGCAAGACCACACTGAAGACCGTTGAAGGTGAACCGCTCACGGTCGCCCTGCATGACGGCAAGCTGTGGGTCATCGATGCCAAGGGTGGCAAGGCCGGCATCAGCATTGCCGATGTTGGCCAGTCCAATGGCGTGATCCATGTGATCGATACGGTGTTGATGCCGAAGTAGATGCGGGCAGCGGGAAGACGGCATGGCGGCAGTCGCGCTGCGGCTGCCGCTGCTGCTGTGCAGGTATGTCGTTGGCCGTCAGAAGAAGATGCCCGCTTGTTCGACAGTTGCGAGTGGATTGGCCTTCCGCACCGCCTCCAGGAACAACAGGAAATCGCGGTTGAACAGTGTCAGGTTGGTGGTGAAGCGCACACTGCGCCTGCCCGACGCGCTGCTGAAATCCACCTGCCAGACATAGCGTCCGTAGATGACGTCGGAGGTTCGCCTGACCGCAATGATCTGCGTGAGAGGAACCGCCGTGGGCACCGCGCCCCGCTGCAGATAGAACGCCTCTGCATCGAAGAGGTAGTGCTCACGATCCTCTTTCCCGTCGATCATGACCAGGGTCATGGACCGCTTGGAGATTCGGCGCGGAGCGCTCACCTGCACCCCTGATGCCAATGCGGCACGGGCGTGCCGTGCGCCGCGTCGATGGAGAAACACGATCGCCGCCAGCGGAAGCGCCGCGAGGACACTGAAGCCTGCCGTCTTCAGAACAACTTCCAGTGTATGCGGCACATGAACCTCCCGGATGATTTTCAGCTCGCGCGCCCTGGCCGATGTCGTGCACACGCACCGGCAGCCGCTGCAGGCTGTGGCTGTCACGACGTGCCAGTGAAACCACCATGCAAGCGCTGACGTTTCCGGGCGGCGCGAAAAAAGCGCCGGGGTGGAGCCTGAGTGCCAATTTCTTGGTGGGCCCACCAGGATTCGAACCTGGAACCAAGGGATTATGAGGCCTCTATAGGGCTTCCACAACCTTCCACAGGCGCCCCGGCTTTAAGCTAAGTCGTTGATTTTCTCAGGTTGTGCGACCACCTGCGCCCATCATCGTCCACCTCTTTCCATGGACAAACGGTCA